>JAEURG010000187.1 GCA_016789345.1 Anaerolineales bacterium
TTCTTAACTTACGTTCACGAATTTCGCTAGAAAGAAGATTATTCTTTAGCAATTCATATTTCTTTTTTGCTGAGTTAACAGAATCTTTTGTTTTCGGTTTATTTTTCAAACAGAATCTCCTCAGTCAATCTATTCACCAAATTTAATCCCTTGTGCCAAAGGCAAATCCTTTGACCAATTAATCGTATTTGTTTGTCGGCGCATGTAAACCTTCCACGCATCCGAACCTGATTCGCGTCCGCCACCTGTTTCTTTTTCGCCACCAAACGCGCCACCGATTTCCGCACCTGATGTGCCGATGTTGACATTCGCAATGCCACAATCCGAGCCACCAACTGATAAAAATGTTTCAGCCTCACGCATCGAATCGGTAAAGATAGCGGATGATAAACCTTGAGGGACATCATTGTGAATTTTGATTGCATCTTCAATCGTTTCATATTCAAGCAAATACAAAATCGGAGCAAACGTTTCAGTTTTGACAATTTCAGTTTGTGCGGGCATTTTGACAATGGCTGGCGAAACAAAATTTGGTCCAAGATTCGGTAACATCTCACCACCTGTTAATACTTCACCACCATCACCTTTTGCTTTACTTAAAGCATCCATCATTTCTTCAACAGAAGTATTTACAACCAAAGGTCCCATTAAAGTATCAGGCTGAAGCGGGTCACCGATGCGGACTTGTTTATAAGCATTGGTCAGTCGTTGAGTCAAATCTTTTGAAATCGATTTATGCATGATGATTCTTCGCGTGGATGTACAACGTTGCCCAGCCGTCCCGACTGCACCAAATAAAATTGCACGGGTTGCCATTTCTAAATCTGCATTTGGAGTCACAATGATTGCATTGTTACCACCAAGTTCTAAAATCGTTCTACCGAATCTTTTTGCAACCGTTTCAGAAACATGAATCCCAACACTCGTTGAACCAGTAAACGAAACCAATGGCACACGTTTATCATTTAACATCAATTCGCCCACATCACGCCCAGAGCCAATTGTTAAATTAAATATTCCAGATAAACCATGGTCAGCCATTACTTGATTGGCAATATGCGTCACAGCAATTGCAGTGAGCGGCGTATAAGATGAAGGCTTCCAAATTACAGTGTCGCCACAAATCGCGGCAAGGGCAGAGTTCCACGACCAGACCGCAACAGGAAAATTAAACGCAGTCACCAATCCCACAATTCCCAACGGATGCCATTGCTCATACATTCTGTGCGAAGCGCGTTCACTGTGCATCGTCAGCCCATACAACATGCGGCTTTGCCCCACAGCAAAATCACAAATATCAATCATCTCCTGCACTTCGCCATGCCCCTCCGCGCGGATTTTCCCCATCTCAACTGTGACTAAATCTCCGAGTGGTTCTTTGAGTTGACGAAGTGCCTCACCCAAATCTCGGACAACTTCGCCTCTTTTCGGAGCGGGAACCTGTCGCCATTTTAGGAAAGCATTGTGCGCCTCCGACGCCACTTTTTCATACGTCTCAGCCGTTGCTTGAATTATTTTTGCAATGGGTTCTCCAGTCGTTGGGTTATATGAAATTAATTCTTTGCCATTTTTATCTGTATACCAATTATCTACACCCGTAGATGCGCCTGCATTGACAGGTTGAATTTTCAATCGTTCTAAAAGGGATTTCATGGGAATCTCCGTGTTTTGTTTTTTGTGATTCTAGCACAAGAACATGTCACCCTGAGCGTAGCGAAGGGTCTCGCCGCTTCGCGGCGGGATTCTTCGGTCTCTTTGCTCCCTCAGAATGACAAAGTAAAATAATACTATGAAAACTCAAATCCCCTATCATGGCTGGTGTTTTGTGTGCGGAAATGAAAACCCACATAGTATTGGTCTCACTTGGTTTCTTGAAGATGGAGTCCTGACGTCCGAATTTACGTTGAATGAGTCACAACAAGGTCCGCCAAATCATGCACATGGTGGCGCATCCGCAGCGATATTAGATGAAGCAATGGGTCTCGTCGTCTGGGCGGCGGGGCATAAAGTGGCGGCAGTGAATTTGGAAATCAATTATCACAAGCCTTTGCCGTTAAATCAGAAAATGTTTCTCGAAGCGAAAATTGCCAAAGTGGAAGAGAGAAAAATTTTCAGTGTAGGTGAAATTCGATTAGCAGATTCAACTATCAGCGTGAGTGGAAGCGGGATTTATGTTCCTGCTCCGCAGTTATTTGAAAATGTCAAAATAAATAGGGCAAACAAATAATGAAAAAATCGTTTTTGCTATTTTTTATTTTCATCAGCGCTTGTTCTGTGATTCCAACACCTGAGCCGACTGCAACTGCTCCCGCACCATATCGTATTACGCCTGATGAAAATGTTTATGCACCACGTACAGAAGACCTTGGAAAACAAATTGCAGGCGTGACGATTACCGCTGTGAGCCTTTCAGAAAAATATGAATACACACCTCCACGTGCTATGTTAAATATTTTGGGTTATATGCCAAGTGTGTGTAATGAATTGCGAGTTGAAATTAATCCACCAGATGAAAGCTTTCGCGTGTTTATAGAAGTATATAGTTTGATAAACACAAACATTAATTGTGATAATGTCTTTCAGCAATTTGAAGCCAATATTTTGTTTGGGTATTATTCTGCTGGAAGATATACTGTTTGGATTAATAATGCGCTGGTGGGCGATTTTGTTTCTTATTAACGGAACTTTTTATATCAAACTTTCGTTAAGACAGAAATGAATGGAGTAAAAAATGAAAAAACACATTTTTATATTTTTTATTTTTGCGTTGTTTTTTTCAGCATGTGGAACAAACCCCGATGAACCCGTGAGTGACTCACCTGATTCAAATCCATCAGGCACTGCTGATTATTTACCCAAACCAGAAGACGGTTTATTAACTCGTGGCGAAGCCTACATTAACTCAAGCGATTTGCTGACAATGGAAAGTTATCCTTTGCAATTTATGTTAAATCTGAAAGGAAACACACCAACGCCGTGTCATCAATTGCGTGTGTTGGTAAACCCGCCAGATGCAGAAAACAAAATTTTAGTTGAGGTGTATTCGGTCTCGGACCCAAATGCGATTTGTGTGCAGGTGTTGAGTCCGTTTGAAGTAAATATTCCATTAGGAAGTTTCGCACCCGGTTACTATATTTTGTTAATCAATGGCGAGCAAGCAGCTGAGTTTGAAGCATAAACAATAAAAAGAGCCGAGAAATTCCCGGCTCTTTTTTCAGTGACTTAATATCTGTGAGAGAAATAACTTTGTTCGTTCTTCTTTCGGAGATTTGAATATTTCTTCTGGTGTGCCACTTTCCACAATTTGTCCTTCATCAAAGAAAAACATTCGGTCAGCAACAGCGCGCGCAAAGCCCATTTCGTGAGTGACGACCAACATGGTCATACCAGATTTTGCCAATTCCACCATTACATCCAATACTTCTTTAATCATCTCCGGGTCAAGCGCGGATGTCGGCTCATCAAATAACATAATCTTCGGTTGCATGGCAAGCGCGCGCGCAATAGCAACGCGTTGTTGTTGTCCGCCAGAAAGTTGACCTGGGAATTTATGCGCTTGTTCCGGAATGCCCACTCTCTCTAATAATTGCATCGCAATCTCTTCAGCTTTTGCTTTTGTCAATTTGCGAACTTGAATAGGTGACAAAATAATGTTTTGCATCACGGTCAAATGTGGGAATAAATTAAATTGTTGAAAGACCATGCCCGTATCCATACGAATCGCTTCAATGTTACGGATGTCATGAGTCAATTCTGTGCCATGTACAGTAATTTGTCCGCGCTGATGGTCTTCTAATCTATTAATTGTGCGAATAAATGTAGATTTGCCTGAACCGGAAGGTCCGAAAATCACAATCACTTCGCCTTTCTTAACTTCCATATCTATGCCTTTCAAAGCATGGTAATCCCCATACCATTTATGCACATCTTGAACACTGATGATGATTTCGCCTTCTTGTGTCATCACTTTTCTCCTTTAGATTTATCGCTTGCCGACGCCAAGTTTTACTTCCAATTGCTGGCTCAAATAAGACATGCCATAACTCAAAACCCAGTAAATAAGTGAAATGAAAACATATACTTCACGTTGCAAACCTAAAAAGTCGGGTTGAGCCAAAACTGTTTTTGCAATACCTACCAAATCAAACAAACCTACAATTGCGACTAAGGCTGTATCTTTGAATACAGCAATGAATTGTCCAACCAAAATCGGGATGATTAAACGTAATGCTTGCGGCAAGATGATGAAATACATGGTTTGTAACCCGTTCAAGCCAAGTGCGTGAGCCGCTTCAAACTGACCTTTGGGTATGGCTTGCAACCCTCCGCGGACATTTTCCGCGAGATACGCCGCGCTGAATAATGTGACTGCAACCATAGCACGCAAGACGCGGTCAATTGTGATGTTTGGTGGAAGGAAGAGCGGCAACATTAATTGCGCCATGAAAAACACAGTAATTAATGGAACACCACGTACTAATTCAATGTAAAGAACGCTTGCAAGCCGAATGACTGGTAATTCTGACCTGCGCCCCAATGCAAGCAAAACACCTAACGGAAATGAAAAAATAATACCGACTACTGTAAGTAAGAATGTGAGCAATAACCCACCCCAAAGATTTGTGCCAACAATCGGCATGATGCCATCTTCAGGTGAGAAGCCGCGTGTGAGCAAAATGAAGATTGGTAGAGAAATAATCCAGCCAATAATTACAATGCGGCTTAACTTTTCAGAAGCTGTTCGCCCAATCCCCCAGCCAATTACACCCACTATAGTTAATATGATGAGCCATTTGCGCGGTTCATCACCAAATGGAAACAAAGTCAGTAAAACAGGAAATGCAAGTAATAATATAGTGGCAAAGTATGATTTACGCGCCCAGATCCCAAGTGAATTCCCTGTTAAAAACATTATGAAAGCAAGCGCAATCCACAACCGCCAAACTTGTTCGAGCGGATATTGCCCAACCATGAACAAGCGTAGGTTTGTGGCAACGACTTGCCATTCTGCAACTGTAAAGACCCATGTCCATAATTCCTTAACTATCCAATAAATAATGAACGCGCCAACTATGGTTAGGATGGCATCCAACCATGAGCCAAATAGGTTTTTGCGTAACCAGCGGATAACGCCAGAACGTTCGGTAAGTGGAGGAAGAATTGTGTTCGACTGAGTCATCTTATCTCTCCACCAATTTTATTCTTTGGTTATACCAATTCATAAATACAGATGTAATTAAACTGAAGATAAGATAAGTTAACATGACCATTGAAATCATCTCAACTGCACGGCCCGTTTGATTCTGAATTGTGTTTGATATATAGAATAAGTCAGGATATCCAACAGCGATGGCAAGAGAGGAATTTTTTATCAAGTTTAGGTATTGGCTGGTTAAGGGAGGAACAATCACACGCAGGGCTTGTGGAAAAACAATTAAGCGTAAGGTTTGAAAACTGTTTAATCCTAATGCATGGGCAGCTTCTACTTGTCCTTTTGAGACAGAGAGAATACCTGAACGTACAACTTCGCCAATAAAAGCAGATGTATATAAAACAAGTCCGGAGGTTAATGCCATAAATTCAGGGCTGAGAACTTTTCCGCCAGACATGTTTAAACCTTCAATAACAGGTGACTCAAAGAACAATGGTTTTTCAGGCAGAATAAGCCAGCCAACTACACCAGTAATAATGAAGGTGAGGGATGTCCATAGTGTGGTGAGCGGGGCTTGCCCAGTGCGGTTGCTGTAAGCACGGAGGGAGAAGAAAACAATAAAAGATAAGATAATGCCGATGAGCAGAATCAGGCGAAAGGTCGGGTATGAATCGGTGGGTAATCCCCAAGGGATGCCAACGCCTCGATTTGTCAAAAAGATATCACCAGGCCAGATGACTGCTTCTCTCACTCTCGGCAATTTGAGGAAAACGCCTAAATACCAAAATATCAAAAATACTAACAAAGAAAGATTGCGAATTAATTCAAGATAGAATGCGGCGAGGCGATTGATGAGGAAGTTTGTTGAGAGCCTTGATACTCCTAAAATCACGCCGAATATTGTTGATGCAATCACCCCGACAATACTGACAGATAATGTATTTAACAAGCCAACTTGATAGGCTTGCCAATAGGATGAAGTGCGGCTGTATTCAAGAAAGGTTTCGGAAATGTCGAAGCCGGCAATACCACTTAAGAAATTATAACTAAGGGTAATGCCTTGTTTTGCAAGCCCTGTCTTCATGTTTTGATATATCAATGAAGCAAGGAATAGAAGTACTATTATGAAGACGACTTGCCCTAAAATGTTTAGGATGCGTTCATCACGCCAAAATGGGATTGTGGCTTTTTGCTTTGCGCTTTCTTGCATTGGCACTCTCCAATAGAAAGAACAAGAGGGCAGGGATGTATCCCCGCCCTCTTGTTTATGAATTTAGCGCACGGGCGGAGCGTAGAGCAAGCCGCCGTCAGTGTAGAGGCTATTTAAGCCACGTGGAATGTATGTAGGAGTATCTGGACCAAGGTTACGGTTATATACTTCTTCATAGTTACCGACGAGTTTAATGATGTTATATGCCCAGTCATTATCTAAACCGAGCTTCAAGCCCATATCACCTTCGTTACCAAGTAAACGCAGGACTTCTGGAGCAGTGGCACTGGTTTTGATGCTGTCGACATTGGCAGAGGTAATGCCAAATTCTTCACCAACAATCATAGCAAAGACTGTCCATTGGGCAATGTCGAACCATTGGTCGTCGCCATGACGAACCATAGGACCAAGAGGTTCTCTAGACATTGTCACATCAAGAATGACGTGAGCAGATGGGTCTGCCAAAACAGTGCGGCGGGAGACGAGACCCGATTTATCGGTTGTAACTGCATCACAGCGATTTTCTGCATAAGCCGCAAATGTGGAGTCTGCATCTTCAAAGACTGCTGGTGTATAAGAGATTCCTTCTGCCGCCATTACGTCTGCTAAGTTAAGTTCTGTTGTTGTACCAGTTTGCACACAAATTGTGCCACCAGCCAAATCGGCTAAAGTTGTGATTCCACTATCAGCGGGAACCATCATGCCTTGACCATCATAGAAGGTGGTGTGAACAAAATTACCGCCTAACTCAGTATCGCGAACGAGGGACCAAGTTGTATTGCGGCTGAGAATATCAATTTCACCAGATTGTAAAGCAGTGAAGCGTTCTGCCGCAGTGACAGGGCGGAACTCTACTTTGCTTGCATCGCCAAAAATTGCTGCAGCGAGTGCACGGCAGTAATCTACATCGAAGCCAGAGAAGTCACCATTCGCATCAATGTATCCAAAGCCAGGAACTTGTGAATTGACACCGCAGATTAAGTTACCACGTGCCTTAACGGCTTCGAGTGTTACACCAAAACCAGTAGGAGCAACAACGACTGGCGCAGAAGATGTAACTTCTACAATCACAGTTTCAACAACAGTGACGGTTTCGCCACCACCTGACGGGGCACCACCACCACATGCAGCAAGAGCAAGGCTTACCACAATCAACATAGACATGAACCATAGGGTTTTACGCATTTTCTCCTCCTCGAGAAAAAATTGATTGAACGAACACGACAATTACCAACATATTTTTTATTTGGGACAATTAGAATTCTCCTTTCTAAAAAATGATGGTCTAGTATTATATCGTATAAGCGAAGGAGAACGATGTAATTCTATATAATAGAGCAGATAAATATTTTTTTCTAAAAATTGATTAATGTTTGCTAATTGTGCTAACTTTCGCATTCACCAACTGAATCAAATCATCAACGCCAATTTGGATGTTAACTCCACGTTGACCGCCTGAGATATAAATTTCTTTGTAGGTTTCACATGCTGAATCAATTACTACTTGAAAGCCTTTGTTGATTAATGCTAGTGGAGAGATTCCGCCTGCTTGTAAGCCTGTTAATTTTTCGGCTTCGTTTTGAGTGGGCAGAGACATTTTCTTTTCGCCGAGAAATGATGCCAGCGATTTCAAATCCACGCTTCTGTCGCCGGGGATAACTGCCAGCACAGATTTGCCTTTTTCTCTGACTGTGACAATGGTTTTGAACACTTGCGCTTCAGGTACATTCAGAATTTGTGCAGCTTCGACTGCTCCAATTTTTTCAGCGGGGAGTTCGTGAGCAATGTATTTGATTTTTCGTGAATCTAAGAAACGAGTTACATTATTTGTAGGCATGATGAAATTATACAAGTTTTTGAGTCCGCTTGAGCGGGCTTTGTATGAATAGCGCGTGGGATTTATCCCCGCGCGGGGTTGGGGTGAAGAAAAAAGTTGATGAAACAGAATCAAGTATCGGTCAAGAAAGAGGCGGAAGTAGTAAAATTATCCTATGAAATCTGCAACGGCGGCAATTCCGCTTGAAAGGCTTTTGGAGCAACTTCCTGAAAATTATTCACCTTCA
>JAEURG010000219.1 GCA_016789345.1 Anaerolineales bacterium
TTCTTGTGGATGTGAAGGAAATATCTGTTCCTCCACAATTCCAAGATGGAGCAGAATCTGCCCCTTCAAAATCAGTCAGTTGATATTCAGTGTTGGTAGTCAGGTCGTAGGTAAATATGTCGGAATTGCCACCAACTGTCACTTGATATGCGATGCGGTTTCCTTCTGGTGACCAAGTTGCATTACCAGCATTTCCGCCAACTGAGATTTGTTTGAAATTTTTGCCTTGTATATCAGAGACATATAAATCCCATGTGCCAGTCATGTTGATGAAGAAGGCAAGTTGTTTGCCGTTTGGTGACCAAGTTGGGAACAAGACATCATTTGAGAAAGAAGTTACTTGAAATTCTGTGCCTGTTGAAATATCAAATACATATACATTCCATGAACCAGTACGATTTGATTGGAAAGTAATCCAATTTGTATCCGGTGAATAAAATGGGTTGATATCATTTGCTATATCTGAAGTTAATTGCGTTTCTTCTCCAGTATCTATGTTGAGCATAAAAATATCCGCATTCCCGTTACGGTCACTTTGATACACAATAGTTTTATTATCTGGTGCAAACATAGCATTTATGTTATTTGAATTTGTATTGGTTAATCGTTTTTGGGAATTTCCGTTACTATCAGTAAGATATAACTCAACATTCCCATTACGGTCACTTTGGAACACAACCCATTCATCATTTAAAGAACGGCTTGGGCGTGAGTCATTTGAACTACCTTTGCTAAGGTTAATTGCTTCTGCGCCACTTACACCTTCAATACCATCTAATCGGAATACTTCTAAATTACCTGAGCGGAATGAATGGAAGGCAATCCAATTGGGGCAGGCAGGGATTCCTTGTGCGCTGAATTTCACCTCTGGGGCAGGGTTTACTGCTGTAATAGGAGGAGTGGGGAGGACTGGAGGCAAAATTGTTGGAGGAGGAGAAGGAGGGAAAGGTAGAACAGCAGTAGGATTTGTTGGAGTTGGAGTAGGAACTGTTGGGTCTGTTACAGGAATAATAGCATCTGGAGGACAGACTGGGTCTACTTCACCTTGTGCGGCACGGCAATTGGCGTGCAAACTTCCATTAACTGGATTACCACGTCCATGGTCACCTTTACCGCAAGGAAGTTGACCTTGGTCTAAACATGGGTCAGATGGGTCTTGGTTAGAACCACGAACATCCACACCATTGGGGTTTTGAACGTTGGGGTCACCAGTGCCAGATTCGTTTGGTCCACTGGAATTTTCACTGCCTTGATTATTGTTGTTACCACCACCTTGATTGTTATTGTTACCACCACCTTGATTGTTATTGTTTCCACCGCCTTGGTTGTTATTGTTTCCACCGCCTTGATTGTTATTATTTCCACCACCCTGATTGTTATCGTTTCCACCACCCTGATTGTTATTGTTTCCACCACCTTGATTATTGTTGTTACCGCCACCCTGATTGTTATTGTTTCCACCACCTTGATTATTATCATTACCTTGTCCTTGACCTTGGCCAGCTCCACCTTCAAGCCCTACAGCAGGTGCACAGGCAGAAAGTACTAATGAAGCAATGATAATAAGTGCGATGAAAATAGATACGGTTCTCCCCCAAGATTTTTTTTGTTGTAAGTTATTCATTTCTATATCCTTTCTTATTACTAATTAATTCAATCTACAGTTCTTTCAAACCATAAATTGGAATTTTATTTTCTACGGAAAATCCAATAAACCATTAACAGCAAGCCAACCAATCCGCCACCGATGAGGAGAATGTTTGTGGAACTATCTGCTGTGCCTGTGATGGTATTCCTTCCGCTTGGTTCTAACGATGGAACGGTAATAACTGCAATAATCAATATCATTGCAACTGCTAAAATCATGCCGACTTGCGGGTTAGATTGAAAATCAAATAGTTTTTTCCAAAATGGAATTTTTGCAGTTTCTTCTTCGCGTTTCATACGGGCTTTAAGGCGCACGAGCATTTGTTTGGTTTTGGCGGCATTGGGCGCGTCGTCTGTGGGCAAGGTATGTTTGAGGCGTAGAATCGTTTCTTCGAGGCGTAACAGGTCGAGGTCAGAAGAAGAGGCGGGTTGATTCATCTTGCCTTGTAGAACTTTATCTGTAAAATCTGCAAGTTGATTGTCTTTGTTGATATCGTGTTGACTCATATTATTTATCCAAATGAGCCCGAAGGGCGGCAACGGCTCGGCGAAAGAGGGATTTGGTGGCTTCGAGGTTTTGGTGAGTAAGTTGTGCGATTTCATTAAATTGCAAATCTTCTGCAAATCTGAGCAGAAGGACTTCGCGGTAATTTTCGGGCAGGTCTTGAAGTGCGCGTTGCAAATAAACTCTCTCTTCCATATTCTTTGATGTGTTGCCTGTCATTGTGGCATTGGCTTCTGAAAGCGCGGCAAGCAATGGTTCTTGTTTACGGGTGCGCTTTCGGTAAAATTCAGCTACTTTATGATTGGTTAAAGTACGAAGCCATGTGCTGAATTGTGCATCGCCTCGAAAGGATGGAAGCGACTTAATTGCCGCGATGAAAATTTCTTGGGTGACATCTTCAACATCATTTTCGGGAACTACATACCGCACTCGTTTGTAAACATTCGGAAGGTGACGTTGGTAGAGGAAGTCAAACGCTTCGGTTCTGCCTGCTTTGAAATGGGCAATCAGAACCTCGTCAGTGGCTTGCGGGGAGAGCGGATTAGGTGTGTTTTCCATATATTTGGTCGTTGCCATAAGGTGAAATGGGTTGCTGTTCTGGCTTTTCAATTTTGTGAATTTATAACATAGAAACACAGGGAATTGACTTTCAGGTTAGTTAGGCTATAATTCAACTATATTTTAAGGCAGATTATCAAAAAATTGGAGCATGAGCATGTCCAAAATTATTTCAATTCACTCATTTCGTGGTGGTACGGGCAAGTCTAACACGACTGCTAATATTGCCGCGCTTTTGGCAATGGATGGTGCACGTGTTGCAGTAGTAGATACAGACATTGCTTCGCCCGGTATTCATGTGTTGTTTAATTTAGATGAATCCGAAATGGTTCATTCGTTGAACGATTATTTATGGGGTAAATGTACCATTGAAGAAGCCGCACATGATGTAACAGGTCATGTAGGTGGTGAGATTAGAGGTCAAATTTTCTTAATTCCATCCAGCATCAAGCCCGGTGAAATTGCCCGCATCTTGCGTGAAGGCTATGATGTTGGTTTGCTTAATGACGGCTTCCGTGATGTGGTGGATAAAATGAAATTAGATTATTTACTCATTGACACACACCCCGGTCTCAATGAAGAAACTTTGCTTTCCATTGCAATTTCTAACGCGCTCATCATCATCCTCCGCCCTGACTCACAAGATTACCAAGGCACAGCCGTAACCGTAGATGTCGCAAAAAAATTAGATGTGCCAAAGATGGTCATGCTCGTCAACAAAACACCCACCACCTTTGATTTTGACGATGTACGTACCCGCGTAGAACAAACTTATGATGCTAAAGTTGGTGCAGTACTTCCCCATTCTGACGAAATGATGGTTTTAGCAAGCTCTGGTATTTTTTCTATCAAATTCCCAGACCATCCTGTTACCAAAGGTTTGAAAAGTTTAGTTGACCAAGTTAAGTAATGATGCAAAACGTCCCACAGGTTTGTTTAAACGAAAAACGTTTTACAAAATACCTGCGGGGCGTTTTTATATAAAAACATGAATATCTTGCAATGGCTAAAAGGGTTTTTTACTGACAAAAAGGAGGACAAGATGAGTCTTTCGCCATACGAACTTGCGCTGAAAGAAATTCAATCGGGACAAACCGACATTATGCCTTCTGATGTTTTGGCTTTTTCTGAACCATTGCGTTCTGCAGTCAATGCAATGATTCGCTTAGGCAGGTTTAGCCTAACCGAATTTACTGAAAAAATAAATTTCACTCGTGAAGAAACAAAAAATGTTGCTGACGCATTAGTAAAACGAAAACTATTTGAAGTTGCTTCATATTCAAACGAACAAGAAACTTTTTATCTTGCCCATCTTTCAGGCTCAACTCGCCCACTTACCCGTCCGCCTTCTGATATTTGGAAAAAAATAGATTAGTTAAAACACACCGTCCCGCAGGTTTAAGTGTAAGAATAAAATCTTGCCAAAAAACCTGCGGGACGTTTTTTTATTTCGGCTATAATCTGCACATGGCAGATAAACTCCTCTCCCGTTATCAAGAACTTAAAGAGCAAATCAATTTTCATAATCATCGCTATCACGTTTTGGATAAACCCATCATCAGTGATTCGGAATTTGATAAGCTCTTAAACGAATTAAAAAAGATTGAAGAGGAACATCCAGATTGGATTACACCTGATTCACCAACGCTTCGCGCTGGGGGGAAACCTGCTGACCGTTTCAACAAGGTTCGTCATCCCTCACCCATTTTGAGTCTAGCCAACGCTTTCGGTGCAGATGATGCGCACGCTTGGCTTGAACGAATCAAAAAAATAGATGACCGTGTTGAAAAAGCAAAATTTGTCGTCGAACCAAAAATAGATGGTTTGTCTGTTGTTTTGCATTATCGTGATGGTTTGTTTGTGCAAGGCGCAACACGTGGAGATGGTGAAATTGGGGAAGATATTACATCGAATTTACGAACAATAAAAGCCATTCCATTGAAGATTCCCATTAGTCGGGAATTGGGAGTTGGAAATCGGAAAACAAGTTCACAATTCCCGAATCTCGATTCCCGAATCCCAAAGCACTTGGTTGTCCGCGGAGAAGCATTTATCCCCATCAAAGAATTTGAAGCGTTAAATAAAAAGCTAGAAGAAGCAGGCGAGCGGACGTATCAAAATCCAAGAAATACTGCCGCAGGTTCATTACGTCAACTTGACCCTGAGTTAACGGCATCACGCCCAATTACATTGTTGGTGTATCAAATTTCCCATTGCGAAGGCGGGAAAGTGCCGACTTCGCAATGGGAAATTTTAGAATATCTAAAAGCATTGGGCTTTCCAGTTTCAGACGTGCCAAAAAGATTTAATGATTTAGAAAAAGCCATTGAATATACAGAGACTTGGGACAAAGGTCGTGACCAATTACCTTATGAAGCCGATGGCATGGTCATCAAAATTGATGATTTGAATTTAGCCAGTGATTTAGGTTTCGTTGGTAAAGACCCGCGTGGCGCGATTGCCTATAAATTCCCAGCGCGTGAAGTAACGACGACATTAAATGATATTGGTGTAGCCGTTGGAAGAACTGGTGTATTAACGCCATACGCAATTTTAGAACCTGTTGAAATTGGTGGCGTGATTGTTGAGCGTGCTACATTGCATAACTTCGATTACATCGCTGAAAAAGATATTCGTGTGGGTGATAGAGTTTTACTCAAACGTGCTGGTGAAGTGATTCCTTATGTCATTGGTCCCGTTGTAGATGCGCGCAAAGGCAAAGAGAAAAAATTCAAGCCGCCAACAAAATGCCCGGCCTGTGAACAAGCGGTAGAACACATTGAAGGTGAAGTGGCTTGGTATTGTGTCAATTCGGCTTGCCCTGCTCAACTGATAAGAAATATTGAACATTTTGTTTCTCGTGGTGCAATGGATATCGTTGGGCTTGGAATCAAAATCGTTGAACAATTAATTGAATCAGGTTTGGTTAAAGATGTGGCAGATTTGTTCACATTGAAAAAATCTGATTTGTTAAAACTTGAAGGTTTTGCGGAGAAAAAGGCAGATAATCTGTTGAGGGCTATTGAACAAGCCAAAGGCGATGCCCTGAGCGGGTCGAAGGGTCAGAGTTTGAATCGTTTCATCGCCGCCTTGGGGATTCATGGCGTCGGTGAAGTCATGGCAAATGATTTAGCACGCGCGTTTGGAAATATATCTGCATTATCAAAAGCGAGTGCTGATGATTTACAACAAATCGAAGGCTTGGGACCCAACATCGCCGAATCAATTGTGGATTGGTTCAAGCGACCTGCCAATCAAAAAGTGTTGAAGAAATTAAAAGCCGCAGGGGTTGACCCACAAATGCAGAAGGCAGAAGGCAAAAAGCAAGGTGTATTAAGTGGTTTAACTTTTGTCGTGACGGGCACATTGCCAAACTTTTCACGCGATGATGCCAAAGAATTTATTGAAAGCAACGGCGGCAAAGTGACGGATAGCGTGAGCAAGAAGACAAGTTATTTAGTTTTGGGCGAAAACCCTGGCTCAAAATTTGATAAAGCAAAATCTTTAGGCGTGAAGATTGTTGATGAAGCAGGTTTGAAGAAATTAGTTGGATAATTTTTCCAACTAGACAGAACTTAATCGCTCGGCTACACTTACCCTCAATCTCGTTCGGAGGAACTTAAATGGATATTCACAACACAGACAACGGTGCCACTCGCCGTATTGAAGCGTTACGTCAACGCGTGC
>JAEURG010000228.1 GCA_016789345.1 Anaerolineales bacterium
CAAAAATGTTTCGCATGGGCAAAACTGATGCACATGCAAATTTAACACCACCACCAAAACCAGAAAAAGTGGAAGTGCGTGAAGGTAAATTAGTCATTGTAGAATCACCAGCCAAAGCAAAAACTGTTGGACGATTTTTAGGTAAAGGCTATACAGTTCGTGCATCAGTGGGACATGTGCGTGATTTATTGAAATCACAACTCTCTGTAGATGTTGATAATAATTTTGAACCGAAATATCGTGTGCCGAATGAAAAGAAACCCGTTGTAAAAGAAATTAAACAACTCGCCAAAAAAGCGGAAGAAATTTATCTCGCAACTGACCCCGACCGCGAAGGCGAATCAATTTCGTGGCATCTTATGGAAGCGGCAGAGATTGACCCTGAGAGAACAAAGCGCGTGGTCTTCCATGAAATCACCGCACCAGCAGTGGCTGAGGCGTTTTCGCATCCGCGTAGTATTGATATGAATCTTGTCAACGCCCAACAAGCGCGCCGCGTGTTGGATAGACTCGTTGGTTATAGCATCAGCCCGATTTTATGGGAAAAAGTTCGTGGGCGTTTATCTGCTGGGCGCGTGCAGTCGGTGGCGTTAAAACTTATTGTAGATAGAGAACGCGAAATTGATGATTTCAAACCTGTTGAATATTGGTCAATTCATGCTGAGTTCAAACCCGAAAACTTGAAGTCAAACTTTATTGCCAAGTTAGTTAAGATGGATGATAAAGATGTAGAGTTGCCGAATGAAGAAACTGTCAAACCGCTTCTTATTGACCTTGAAACTGCTTCTTTTTCTATCAGCAAGGTCAAACGTGGAGAGAGGCGACGAAAACCTTTGGCTCCATTTACAACATCCACGCTTCAACAAGAGGCTTCGCGTAAATTAGGGTTTACAGCCAGAAGGACAATGGCTTTAGCACAAGGTTTATATGAAGGTCAAGAAGTGGGTGAAGGTGGCTCAACAGGCTTAATCACCTACATGCGTACCGATTCAACCAATGTGTCAGCGACTGCTCAAGCCGAAGTGCGGGAATATGTATCCGCTAAGTATGGAGGCGATTTCCTTCCATCTGAACCACCAACATACAAAACAAAATCTGCTAATGCGCAAGAAGCCCACGAAGCGATTCGTCCCACATCCGCAATGCGTGACCCTGAAAAGGTCAAAGAGTTTTTAGAGCCTGCCATGTTCAAGTTATATCGTTTGATTTGGCAAAGATTTGTCGCTTCACAAATGGAAGCGGCAGTGTTTGATACATTGCAGGTAGAAGTGACAGGCAAAACAAACGAACATGAATATTTGTTACGTGCTTCTGGCTCAGCAGTAAAGTTCCCAGGCTTTTTGGTTGTGTATGAAGAAGCCAAAAATGAAGACGCGAAAACCGATGAGGAAGAAGATGTGAAAATTCCTGCGGGCGTGGCAGAAGGACAAAAACAAGAATTGATTCGTTTGATTCCTGAACAACATTTCACACAGCCACCGCCGCGTTTTTCGGAAGCGTCATTGGTGCAAGCCTTAGAAGAAAATGGCATTGGTCGCCCATCCACTTACGCGCCGACGATTTCTACCATTCAACAACGCGGATATGTGATGCGTGAAGAAAAACGACTGATGCCGACGGATATTGGTTTTCAAGTTAACGATTTGATGGTGCAATATTTCCCCGAAGTGGTTGACTTAAATTTCACTGCTCACATGGAAGAAGACCTCGATAAAATTGCTGAAGGCGAAATGGCTTGGGAAGATGCCATTCGTGAATTTTACGAACCATTTTCTATTGATATCAAAAAAGCCCAAGCCGAAATGCCTGTTGTGAAGTCTGGTCCAGAACCAATTGGCAGAATCTGCCCGGATGATGGTGGCGAACTTGTCATTCGCTATGGTCGTTTCGGAAAATTTATTTCATGTGCAAACTTCCCGACATGTCGTTACACAGAACCATGGCTTGAAAAAATTGGAATTGCCTGCCCGAAAGATGGTGGCGATTTAGTTGAAAAGAAAACTCGCAAAGGACGCACATTTTATGGTTGTGCCAATTATCCGAATTGTGATTTCACTTCATGGAAAAAGCCAATTGCAAAGCCATGCCCGAAATGTAACGGCTTACTTGTCATTGCCAATAAACGCGAAGCGCAATGCACCAATTGCTCCGAATCCTTCCCGTTGGATGAGGTTGTGGCAGAAAGTGTGTAATTTATGGGACACAGTATTCTGTGTCCCTTTTGAATCAGGTATCCCGAAGAAAGAAGCGGGTTTTCATCAAATAACGGAGTCGTAATTTTTTCATCCGAAATTCCATTGTATAATCGGGGAGAAAGCAAAACCAAAGGAGAATGTTATGCAGTTTGTTGTTGCTTTAGTTAAAAAATTACCCTTTGTTCACATTGGCTTATTCCTCGGCGGGTTGATATTGGGATTGCTTTGGGCATGGGTGATTGACCCCGTTGATTTTGTGGATGCAACGCCTGCCTATCTTCGTGCTGATTTACAAGAAGATTATTTGCGCATGGCGATTGATTCTTACCGCGTCTTCCCTAGCCCCGACTTGGCACTGCAACGTTGGCAGAATCTTGGTGTGGGGGCTCAGCAAGCCTATCTGAATATCCAAGCCAATCCCGGTAATCAAGACCCAGCCGTCGTCAAAAACTTTGGCGATTTGATAACCAGCATTTTGGCAACAACAGGTGGTGGGCAACCGATAGAACAACCAAGCGGGCAAGCCTCTTTAATGAACACAGCATTAATTGCCATTGGAATCATTGTGGTATTGGGCGTTTTTGCAATGGCAGGCATGTATCTTTTCCGCTTGTTTGGCAGACGTGGCTCTGGCGAAGCGACAGTTATGACACAAGCCGCAGAAATCAGTCGCAGTGCCGCCAAGACAGATTTTTCCGAATTAGGTCTTGCTCCACCAATTACACAAACGATGACAACTTATTTGCTAGGTGATGATTTGTATGATGAATCGTTCAGCATTGATACAGGCGCTGGCGAATTTATGGGTGAGTATGGTGTGGGCGTTTCTGAAATCATCGGTGTTGGCGACCCGAAAAAGGTCACTGCTTTAGAAATTTGGTTGTTTGATAAAAATGACATCAAAACTGCCACGAAAGTTTTAATGTCGCAACATGCGTTTAGTGACATTGGAATTCGTTCACGTTTAGAGCCTAAAGGTGAATTAGTACAAGTAGAACCGCAAGCCCAAATTTTGCTTGAAACTGCTACCTTACAATTACTCGCCACAGTCGTTGACCTTGAATATGGAAAAGGTCCACTACCTGATAATAGTTATTTTGAACGCATTACACTTGAATTGGCAATTTGGCCCAAATAAAAGCAGAAAATAAAAAATCCCTTCGTAAAGAAGGGATTTTTTATTTTTTATTGCTTTATTCAATTTTGATAATCTTAAACTTAATTTTTCCGCCGGGCGTTTCGGCTTCGGCAACATCACCAACTTTTTTATCCATCAAAGCACTGCCAATCGGCGATTCATGTGAGATTCTTCCATTGCGTGGGTCAGCCTCAGCAGGACCGACCAAATAATATTTTTCAGGGTCAAAGCCTTCTTCTTGAATCGTAACAGTTGAACCGATTTCTACAACGCCTGTGTTTTTCGTTTTTTCAATCAACACGGAGTTTCGTAGAATCGCTTCAATTTCTTGAATACGGCCTTCGAGAAAGCTTTGGTCTTCTTTGGCTTTGTGATAGTCCGCGTTTTCAGACAAATCGCCCATTTGAATAGCAGAACGCAATCTTTGGGCAAGTTCTTCACGCTTCGGACCGGTCAATTCCTGTAGTTCGGCTTTGAGTTTCGCTTCACCTTCGGGAGTTAAGTAATTAGGTTGAGACATGGCTTCTCCTTTCTTGCTTGTCTGTTTGAATGAATACGAAGGGGGCAAACTGTCTCTTCTATTGCCCCCTTTTGAAAACCAAAATCAATTACGGTTTTTCAAGGGGATTAAATAACTTTTGATATTCTTCGACGGCGTAACGGTCTGTCATGCCGGCAATGTAATCGCAGATAGTTTTTTCGAGTCCACGCTTCTCAACGAAAAATTGAACATGTTCGGGCAACATAGCAGGTTCTGCTCGGTAAGCATGGAACAAATCGGAAATAATTTTTTCTGCCTTTACTTGCATTCTAACCACACGATAATGACGATATAGTTTTGCATATAAAAAGTCTTTCAATTCTCGGTTGCGTCTTTGCATTTCTTCGCTATAGCCAACCACATTAAACTTCAACTTTTGAATATCGGTTGCTGAATTAATTTTACCTTCTTTTAGCCGTCCATCCGTCGCTTTGACCATATCCGTCACCATGATGCCAACCAAATGCCGAATCATACGATGACGTTCCATGTCGCTGAGAATCGGTCCACGCCAATTATAGGTTTCTCGCAAAATATTCCATAAAGCAACACCTTCTAACATTTGCGGATTTATCATGCCAGAACGAAGCCCATCATCAAGGTCATGTGTGGTGTAGGCTAATTCATCTGCGACGTTAGCAATTTGAGTTTCGAGATTGCCGCGTAAATCAGGTTGAAAATCACGCGCATCAGAAATATCATATTCCGATTCATGCTTGACCATGCCTTCGCGCACTTCCCAAGTAAGGTTCAAGCCAGGAAATTCTGGATAGCGTTGCTCAAGCTCGGTCACGATTCGAAGCGATTGTTTGTTATGGTCAAAGCCGCCGTAGTCTTTCATCAATCGTGCTAAAGCAACTTCGCCAGAATGCCCAAAAGGGGAGTGACCTAAATCATGCGCTAAGCAAATGGCTTCCACTAAATCTTCATTGCCGCCTAAGGCGCGAGATAATGTTCTACCGATTTGAGCAACTTCCAACGTATGTGTGAGGCGGGTGCGGAAGTGGTCACCTTCAAAATTGATAAAGACTTGCGTCTTGTATTCCAATCTGCGAAAAGCAGTGGTGTGCAAAATGCGGTCGCGGTCACGTTGAAAAGGTGTGCGGTATTCAGGCTCGGTGTCTAAATAGGCGCGTCCTTTGGTGTCCTTGCTTCGCATTCCATAAGGTGCAAGGCTTTTATCTTCAATTTCTTCAAGTTGCTGGCGTGTAAAAAACATTTTATATTTTTTGATTCACCGTCCCGCAGGTTTTTTTATTACAGAACAAAACGCTTGCCCAAGCCTGCGGGACGTTTGTTTTTGTCCTTAGATGAAAATGTCATTGCAACGTTTGTAAAGTCGCAATGACATTTGTGGGGCGAGAGGGGGTCGAACCCTCACAGTATCACTACCGACGGATTTTAAGTCCGTTGCGTCTGCCGATTCCGCCATCGCCCCGGCAAGTAATATTTTACTA
>JAEURG010000239.1 GCA_016789345.1 Anaerolineales bacterium
GAATGATGAGTGAAGAATGATGAATTTAAGAGCCGTGAAATATGAGAGTCTGAGAATCCCATTTGCTTTGCTTCATGCAACAATGCTTTCAATTCCGCTTTCTGCATTCCACTTTCTGCATTCCGCATTCTGCCTTCTGCATTTTGAATCTCTTTCATTTGCGCCAAGAACCATAAATCATAACCAGTGATATTTGCAATTTCATCTAAGGACATGCCTTGCTGAATAGCACGATAGACGCGGAACAATCTATCGGCGCGAGGAATTGTCAGCGAAGCGAATGTTTCAGGTTCAGTGAGCAATTCTTTGTTAGGTCCAGAAGCGTCTAATGCGTCCACACCAATTTCCAAAGATTGAATCGCTTTATTCAAAGCTTCAGGAAATGTCCTTCCTAATGCCATCGCTTCCCCAACCGATTTCATTTGCGGACCAAGAGTTGGGTCTACACCTGGAAATTTTTCAAATGCCCAGCGCGGAATTTTCACAACCACATAATCGAGCGAAGGCTCAAACGCGGCTTTGGTTTGTTTGGTGATATCGTTGGTGATTTCATCGAGGGTGTAACCAACGGCGACGAGCGCGGCGAGCTTTGCAATTGGAAAACCAGTTGCCTTCGATGCCAGCGCAGACGAACGACTCACACGCGGATTCATTTCGATAACAACAACGCGACCTGTTTTTGGGTCAACGCCAAATTGCACATTCGAACCGCCCGTTTCAACGCCCACCGCAGATAACACTTGATGTGCAAGGTCACGCAAAATTTGATATTCGCGATCCGTTAAAGTTTGTGCAGGTGCAACCGTGATGCTATCGCCCGTATGCACACCCATTGGGTCAAGGTTTTCAATCGAACACACGACGACAAAATTATTTTTTTTATCGCGCATCACTTCGAGTTCATATTCTTTCCAACCCAAAACAGATTCTTCCAACCATGCCTGACCAATCGGTGATTCTGAAATTGCACTGCGAACAGCTTCTTGAAGTTGATTTGATTCGTAAACCCACGATGCACCTGTACCACCCATTGCAAATGAAGCGCGGACTAAAACAGGATAGCCTGTTTCTTTAACAATCTCTTGCGCTTCTTTCAACGAGTAAGCCTGTCCACCCCGCGGAACAGGGATATTATTCTTTTGCATCGTCTCGCGAAATAACATTCGGTCTTCAGCGGCTTTGATGGCATTGAGATTTGCTCCAATTAATTGCACACCATATTTTTCAAGCACGCCATTTTCACTTAATGCCAGTGCAAGATTTAATCCAGTTTGTCCGCCAACGGTGGGGAGCATGGCATCTGGTTTTTCTTGAGCAATGATGGCTTCCAATGCTTCGGGTGTTAATGGCTCGATATAAGTTGCATCCGCAATTTCAGGGTCAGTCATAATCGTTGCGGGATTTGAATTAACCAACACAACGCGATAGCCTTCTGCTTTCAATGCTTTGACCGCTTGTGTGCCAGAGTAATCAAACTCCGCGGCTTGACCAATGACGATAGCTCCAGAGCCAGGGACGAGGATGGTGTGAATGTCTGTTCGTTTCATCTATAAAAGTCCCCGTTGGTCGAGTAGGGCGAAGCCCGTATCGAGACCAACATGTTTCAAGTTATATTTTGCTTGACAGCAATGTGTGGTCTCGATACGACATTCGCTATCGCTCATGTCTACTCGACCACCGAATAGGAATTGAATGTTATTTTCCATTTTTATCCCCAATCATTTTGAAAAAATCAGAAAATATATCGTGTGCATCATGCGGACCAGGCGCAGACTCAGGATGAAATTGCACGCTAAAGACAGGTTTGTTTTTCATTTTCAAACCTTCAAGTGAATCGTCATTTAAACTTTTATAAGTAATATCCACTTCATTTTTATTTAATTCCCCTTCGGTGACGCAGTAATTGTGATTCTGTGCAGTGATTAAAACTTCTCCGCTTGGTAGATGTTGCACAGGGTGATTCCCGCCATGATGTCCGAATTTAAGTTTATGCGTATCTGCTCCAAGTGCTCGTCCGATTAATTGATGTCCGAGACAAATACCAAAAACAGGCACACCACTTTCAATTAATTCACTGACTGCTTCAACTGCATAAGGTAAACCTGCTGGGTCGCCAGGTCCATTGGATAAAAAAATTCCATCAGGTTTCAACGCCAGCACATCATCGGATGTTGTATCTGCTGGAACAACAGTTACATTTGCTCCGTAAGAAGATAAATGGCGAAGGATATTTTCTTTAATTCCAAAATCATAAGCAACAATAGACCATGGACGATTGACCGTAGACCGTCCACTGTCTTCCGTCCACGGTCTCTTGACCCATTTACTGCCTTCATCATCCACCCAATGATAGGACTCTTCACAAGTCACTTCTTTGACCATGTCTCTTCCATCGAGTCCGTTCCAAGCGTGTACCATGTTCAAAAGCACATTCGCAGGTGTACCCTTAGTAGAAAGAGCCGCTTTTTGTGTGCCACCGTCACGAAGTTTGCGAGTCAAATAACGTGTATCCACGCCACTAATGCCGGGAATATCATGTTGACAAAGCCATTCAGATAATGAAAATGCAGAACGCCAATTTGAAACAACTGGACTCAACGAACGAATCACTGCCGCTGTAACTTGTGGCTTTGCTGACTCATCATCTTCTAAATTGATTCCGACATTACCGATGTGCGAAACTGTGAACAAAACGCCTTGTCCACGATACGATGGGTCAGTCAAAATTTCTTGATAACCCGTCATGCTCGTGTTGAACACCAATTCAAACACTTCATCGGTTTTTGCACCAAAAGCTTTGCCTTCGATAATTGTGCCATCTTCTAAAACTAATGTTGCCGTCATGTATTAATCCTTTCGTGATGCAGACAAAAAAATAACCCTCCAAAAGGAGGGCTATTTTTAATTAACGTTTTCGATGAAATCCTGAATCGAACCTGCCAAGTCAAAAACTTCCAACCTTTCGAGAAAAGTTAGTTTTGAACGACGGGTACGACGTGCACAAAGTTGTCTGAACATATTGGGCGGTATTCTACCATCCCCACAAAATATGTCAATAGAAATTATCCAGCAATTTTTTCGGTCAATTCAATTGCCAAACCAATATAACTTTCTGGCGAAAGATTTTTCAATTTATTTCTTGTGGCATTATCTACATCAATTGAATCGCACCAGGTTTTGTAATCTGCTTCTGTTAAAACTTGTCCACGAGTTTTTTCTTTGAGCGTTTCATACGCATCAGATTTTCCAACTGCACGCAAGATAGTTTGTGCGCCTTCAGAGACGACTTCCCAATGAGCATTTAATTCTGCTTTGAGTTTTTCTTCGTCAGGAGCAATGCGCTTCAATCCACGTTGAAAGTTGGTCCATGCTAGGAGGCTGTGACCTAACGCCGAGCCAAACGTGCGGCGGACAGTTGAATCTGATAAATCTCTTTGTAAACGTGAGACAGTTAATTTTTGAGCATAATGACTGAAAAGAGAATTTGCGACTCCGAGATTACCTTCAGCATTTTCAAAATCAATTGGGTTAACTTTTTGAGGCATTGTCGAAGAACCAACTTCACCAGCAACAACTGCTTGCTTCAAATAACCATCACTGATATATCTCCAAATATCTTGAGCAAAATCAATCAAAATGGAATTTGTTAAACGAATTAAATCAAAATACCGAATCCAATTATCGTATGGGAGGATTTGTGTGGTTAATAAATTTGGCTCCAAATCAAAACTTGAGACAAAATTTTCACTAAATGGAATCCAATCTATTTGTGGAGCAGATGCTTGAAGTGCATTGAAATTCCCAACTGCACCCGTCAACTTGGCTTCAAAGCGAAATTTGGATATTTCATCACGAATCTTTTTTAGGCGAGCAACGTAAACTGCAAACTCTTTTCCTAATGTGGTGGGAACTGCAAACTGCCCATGTGTGCGAGCGAGCATAGCTGTAGATTTATAACGAAGAGCAAAGTCAGAGAGACTGGAGATTAGAGATTGGAGATTCGGAAGAATGACTTTATCACGCGATTCTTTCAATGCAATGGCTTGACCAATGCTATTTGTATCTTCTGAAGTTAAGCCGAAATGAATCCAAGGAATCAAATCCGCTAGATTGAGTTTGCTTTGAATGAAATATTCAATCGCTTTCACGTCATGGCGCGTTTTACGCTCGTGCTCAAGGATTAATTCTGCATCGGCATCTGAAAAATTTGAGATGATAGATTCGATTTGCGCGGATTCAGAATCTCTCAAAGGGCGTATCAAGCCTGTTTTGGAAAGAGCAAGCAAAAAGTTAAGTTCGACGCGTACTCTATCACGCAGAAAAGCAAACTCGGAGAAATAATCCGTTAAAGGCTTAGTAATCTCTGCGTAACGTCCATCTAATGGAGAAAGTAAGTGTAGGGTCATTTATCTTTGACTTAATTGATAGTTTGGCGCTTCTTTCGTAATGATAACATCATGCGGATGACTTTCAAGCAAGCCAGCATTTGTAATGCGAGTGAGTCTTGTTTTGGTTTGCAAATCTTTTAATGATGCCGCGCCTGCATAACCCATGCCCGAACGAAGCCCACCAACGAGTTGATAAACGTATTCACCAAGCATACCTTTATAAGGTACGCGACCTTCAATACCTTCGGGCACAAGTTTTCCACCGCCAGCCTGACCTGTTGCATAACGATCAACGCCATAACCTTTCATCGCGCCGAGACTTCCCATGCCGCGATATTCTTTGAAGCGACGACCTTCATACATCATCACTTCGCCAGGCGCTTCTTCCAAACCCGCAAGCATACTGCCAAGCATCACAGCATTTCCACCAGCAACAATTGCTTTAACAATATCACCACTGAATTTGATTCCGCCATCCGCAATCACTGTGATGCCATGTTTTCTTGCGGCTTGAGCACATTCAAAAATTGCAGAGACTTGTGGCATACCTGCGCCAGAGATGACTCGT
This sequence comes from Anaerolineales bacterium, assembly GCA_016789345.1. Lineage (GTDB taxonomy): Bacteria > Chloroflexota > Anaerolineae > Anaerolineales > Villigracilaceae > Villigracilis. Next base: position 4,957 of record JAEURG010000239.1, read on the forward strand.
GTTGTACAAATTGAACCAGCACCTACACCGACTTTAATCGCATCAGCACCTGACCTGATAATTGCTTCTGTTCCTTCGGCAGTGACCACATTCCCAGCAATGACTGGCAAATCTTTCCATGCACTTTTGATTCTTTGAATCGCTTCAAGCACACCTTTGGAATGTCCGTGTGCAGTATCAATGGTGACTGCATCTACACCTGCTTTGAGCATCAAATCAACTCGTGTTTCAACATCTTTCCCAACACCAACTGCCGCGCCAACTAAAAGACGACCTTGTGAATCGGTTGAGGCATTTGGATAATCTCTTGCTTTTTGAATATCTTTTACAGTAAGCAAGCCTTTTAATTTTCCATTTTCATCTACTAGTGGAAGTTTTTCGATGCGATGTTTTTGCAAAATATCTTTTGCATCTTTTGCAGAGATACCAACTTTTGCAGTGATGAGTTTATCTTCCTTCGTCATAAATTGACTAACGGGCAAGTTGTAATCAGATGCTTCAACAAAACGGATATCTCTGTTGGTAAGAATGCCAACAATTTTTCCATTTTCATTTGTAATTGGCACGCCACTAATATGATATGTGGACATAATCTCTTCGGCACGACTCAATGGAGCATCAGGTTGTAAGCTGATAGGTTCAACAATCATGCCAGATTGAGAGCGTTTTACTTTTTCCACTTCTGCGGCTTGTGCTTCGGGTGGCATGTTGCGATGGATGATTCCCATACCGCCTTCGCGAGCCAATGCGATGGCAAGTCTTGCTTCGGTGACAGTATCCATTGCGGCAGAGAGGATGGGAATATTAAGTTGAATGGTTGGCGTAAGTTGTACTTTTACATCCGTTTCATTGGGTAATACTTCTGTATAACCTGGGACGATTAATACATCATCAAAAGTGAGGGAATCAAATCGGTCAAAAAGTTCTTCGTTCATATTTTTCTCCTTATATAGTGTAAGGGCGACCCGTCACTGGAAATCAAGGTAATCAGATTTCTCTAGGCGGGTCGCCCCTACGATTGAAAATTTATTTTGTTTGTTTCTCTAAATATTCATGAATGGCTGTATCGTAATGTGCAGTGGAAGCAAATCCTTTAATAGCAAGTTTCTTTCGGGTCTCATCAGAAACAATGCCTGATTGTAATTCTTGTAATACAGAGTTGTAATCAGCAGGGTCACAAATTAATGTTACGCGTTCGTGATTCTTTGCTGCGGCACGGATGAGGGTTACGCCACCGATATCTATATTTTCAATGGCATCCATATAAGTGACGTTTGGTTTGGCAATCGTTTGCTCAAACGGATAAAGGTTGACCGCAACAAGGTCAATAAAATCCCAGCCTAAATCAAGCAGTTGTTTGTGATCTTCGTCCGTTGGGCGGGCGAGAAGTCCGCTGTGAATAGCGGGATGTAACGTTTTGACTCTTCCGCCGAGAATTTCAGGTGATTTTGTATATTCAGCAACTTCAGTGATAGAGAGTCCATTATCATGAAGAAGTTTGGCTGTGCCACCAGAGGCAAGCAAAGTCCAGCCGAGAGAGGTGAGTCCTTTAGCAAATTCGATAATTCCAGTTTTGTCGTGAACAGAGAGAATGGCGATGGGCATGAAAAACTCCAGATAGGATTTATTTGGTTAGCAAATCTTTTAAAGTATTTACTAAAACTTGATGCTCTATTTGATGAACTCTTGATTCAAAATCTCCAAGTGATTCATTTTGAATAAAATTAATTTCTTGTTTTGCTAATAATGGTCCATCATCCACGCCTTCATCGGGCACGAGATGAATCATGACACCTGTTTGAGTTATCTCACCGCGTTGATAAGATTCGTATGCTCGTTCAATTGCATGTGTACCTGGAAATGTATTTGGCAAAGCAGGGTGAATATTGATTACGCGATTTGGAAAGTGGTTTAGAAACGTAGAAGTGAGAATTCGCATCCAGCCAGCTAAAATGATGTAGTCGGGTGAACAAGCTGAGGCGTAGGTAGCGAGGCGTGAGTCATATTCTTGGCGAGATTCATTTTCAAGTTTTGCAAAATGAATCGCATCTATTCCAGCATTTTTTGCACGAACAAGTCCATACGCATCTGCTTTGTTTGAAATCACACATACAACAATTGCATCAAGCTCGCCAGATTTACAAGCATCGAGTATTGCTTGTAAGTTGGAGCCGTTTCCAGAAATGAGAACAACGAGTCGAGAAATCATAATTAATGATGGAAGAGACGAATACCACTGAAGACCATCGTCATGCCATACTCATCACATGCAGAGATAACATCTTCATCACGATTTGAACCACCAGGTTGCAAAACATAACGCACACCACTTTTTGCCGCGCGGTCAATTGAATCACGGAATGGAAAAAATGCATCGGAACCTAGCACAACATCAGACATTCCATCTAACCATACGCGTCTTTCTTCTGGTGAAAGTTGCTGTGGCGATTCTGAAAACACTTCTTTCCAGTTGGCTTTTTCTGCATCGGTTACATCAGGTTGCAGAAATTGGTCAATTGCATTATCACGGTCAGGTCGTTTGATTCCAGTTTTGAATGGCAAATTTAAAACATGCGGGTGTTGACGTAAACGCCACATATCCGCTTTGGCTCCTGCAAGCCTTGCACAATGCACACGCGATTGTTGACCTGCACCCACGCCAATCACTTGTCCATCTACTGCATAACAAACAGAATTAGATTGTGTGTATTTGAGTGTTATCCATGCAATGGTCATATCTCGAATTGCATTTTCAGATAAGTTTTTCTTTTTGGTAACAATGTTTGTGAAATCTATTTGTGAAACTATTCGGTCATTACGATGTTGTTCAAATGTGATGCCATAGACATCACGTGTTTCAATCGGCTCTGGTTCATAGGCTGAGTCAATTTGAACGACAGCATATTTTCCTTTTTTCTTTTCTTTCAAAATATTCAATGCTTCGGGTTCATAGCCTGGAGCAATCACACCATCTGAAACTTCGCGACTAATTAGCTTTGCTGTGGGCACATCCACAATATCAGATAAAGCAATCCAATCTCCAAACGAAGACATACGATCTACACCACGTGCACGTGCGTAAGCAGTTGCTAACGGAGAAAGTTCAAGGTCATCTACGAAATATATTTTTTTCAAGACATCCGAAAGCGGAGTCCCAACTGCTGCACCTGATGGGCTGACATGTTTAAAGGAAGAAGCGGCTGGTAATCCAGTAGTTAACTTTAATTCTTTCACCAATTGCCAAGAATTAAGTGCATCTAATAAATTGATATAACCAGGTGACGATGAAAGCACTGTAATTGGCAAATCTCCATTTTTCATAAAAACACGCGCAGGTGCTTGTTGTGGATTGGCTCCGTAACGAAGGGGAAGAGATGTCGACATAAATAAATCCTTATTGAATGAGTTGAACTTTTTGCTTGCCTTCAACCAATTCACCGATGATAAAAGTTTCTTCTTGAATAGATGCTTGTAATTTTGAAACCGAATTTTTATCTACAACCAAGACCATGCCAATGCCCATGTTGAAGACGCGATACATTTCTTCAGTTTCAATTTCTCCTGTTGCTTGAATGAAATTCCATAGCGGAGACATTTCCCATGAACCAAGTTGAATCTTTGCGTCAATATCATCGGGTAAAACACGCGGAATGTTTTCAATGAATCCACCACCTGTGATGTGAGCCAGACCTTTAATTTCAGAAAGCACAGGTTGAAGAACAGAATAATATGAACGATGTGGTGCAAGTAATGCATCTGCAAGCGACATGTTGAGTTCAGGAGCTTTATTTTCAAGCGAAGCATTCGCAAAGATTTTGCGAATCAAAGAATATCCATTCGTATGTGGTCCACTGGATTTTAATCCGATTAAGACATCACCAGCTTTGATATCTTGTCTTGGAAGAATTTCGCTTCGTTCCAACACGCCGACAATTGTTCCTGCAACGTCAAATTCATTTGGCTGATACACACCTGGCATTTCGGCTGTCTCACCACCCAATAATGCAACACCAGATTCTTTACACGCTTCTGCAATACCAGTCACCACTTCTGCAGTTTGTTCGGGATTCAATTTTGATGTTGCAAAATAATCCATAAAAAATAATGGTTTCGCACCTTGTACCAGAATGTCGTTGATACAATGATTAACAATGTCATGTCCAATGCCGCGATATCTTCCAACGGATGCGGCTAGTTTTACTTTTGTTCCTACGCCGTCTGTTGATGCAACCAATACAGGAGATTTCATTTCTTTTAAAGCAGAAGCATCGAACAATCCACCAAATGAACCGATACCTGCTAATACTGACGAGTTGTAAGTTGATTTGACCGCATCTTTCATTAATTCAACAGCTTTATTGCCCGCATCAATATCTACACCCGAAGAAGCGTAATCGGATTTTGTCATTTTGCACCTTGCAAAGCTTTTTGTGCAATATCTTTTCGATATTGCATGCCATCAAATGAAACTTTATTAATATTGGAATAAACGTTTTCAACTGCATTGGCAATATCATTCCCCAAAGCGGTTAATCCAAACACACGTCCTCCTGATGTGACAATTTTGTCTCCATCAAACTTTGTGCCTGCATGAAAACAAAATAAATCTTTTGGTAATTCTTTAAATGTAACAAGCTTTCCATTCTCTGCTTTTTCAGGATAACCCTTGCTTGCCAACACCACGCAAACTGCCGCGACATCTTTCCACTTAATATTTATATCTTTCAATTTTCCATCAACACATGCTTCAAGAATTTCCATCAAATCTGTTTCGAGTAGTGGAAGCACCACCTGAGTCTCAGGGTCACCAAAACGACAGTTAAATTCCAACACGCGAATTCCATCTTTAGTGAGCATCAGCCCTGCATACAACACACCAATAAATTTTCTGCCTTCTCTTCGCATTCCATCAATTGTTGGTTGTAATACTTTTTCAATTGCTTCTTTCAACAATTCATTTGTCAAAACAGGTGCAGGCGCATACGTTCCCATTCCGCCTGTGTTCGGTCCTTGGTCACCATCCAATAATTGTTTGTGGTCTTGCGCGGGAATCATCGTCACACAATGCTCGCCATCTGAAAAAGCCATTAAAGAAACTTCCTGCCCAATCAATTTTTCTTCAATCACCACTTCTGTTCCTGCCGAAGCAAATTCATTTTTCACCAGCATCGCTTCCAACGCAGAAATTGATTCTTCCAACGTCTCTGGCAAAATCACGCCTTTGCCTGCTGCCAGACCAGAGGCTTTAATCACAACTGGATAATCAATTTTATGGATGTGATCGACTGCTTCTTCAAAATCAGAAAATGTGACATATCTCGCTGTTGGGATTTGATTGCGCGCCATGAAATTTTTTGAAAAAACTTTCGACGCCTCAATCTCCGCTGCAGCTTGACTCGGTCCGAAACAGCGGATGTTTGCATCTGACAAAGAATCTACCAATCCATCTGCAAGCGGAATCTCTGGACCAACAATTACCAAATCAATTTTCTTTTCTTTGCAAAAATGAATAACAGATTCATGATTACTAACATCCACTAAAACATTTTCGCCACATGAACTTGTGCCAGGGTTTCCAGGTGCAATATAAAGTTTCGTCAATCGTGGAGATTGAGCAACTTTCCATGCCAAGGCATGTTCACGTCCGCCAGAACCGATGATTAAAACATTCATACTTATTTTGTCACCTTTTCAAAACCAGTCTTAACTGAAGTCATATCCACTGGAATCGGATATGCTCCCGTAAAACATGCCTGGCAAAATCCATCGTTGCGTTTGAGTGCGCGCATCATGCCTTCCACAGATAAATAATACAAGCTATCTGCATTCACATATTCTCGAATTTCATCAACAGTACGTTTGTGAGCAATTAAATCTTCATGCCTGCCCATGTCTACACCCATAAAGCAGGGATGTGCAATCGGCGGACAAGTAATCGCCATGTGAACTTCTTTTGCCCCTGCATTTCGCAATAACTTGATTAATGGACCTGTCGTATTTCCCCGTACGATACTATCATCAATCACCACGACTCTTTTATCACGAACATTTTCATTGATAACATTAAACTTTAAAGCTACACCACGTTTGCGAAGTGAATCAGTTGGTTCAATAAATGTTCTGCCTACATAACGATTCTTGATGAAACCATCGTTGTATGGAAACTTTGTCACGTGTGAAAAACCAATTGCGGCAGGCACAGATGAATCAGGTACAGGAATGACAACATCACCAAGGTCGCTGCCCATTTTTTCTGTAATCTCGCGAGCAAGTTCTTCGCCTAATCTCTGACGCACATGATGAACATTGATGCCATCCCACACTTGATCAGGACGTGCAAAATAAATATGCTCGAAGATACACATGGCTGTGGGATTCACAGTTGGAAGAGCTTGCATTACTTTCAGTGCACTATTCGATAATGAAACAACCTCACCAGGTTTTACATCGCGGATGGCTTCACATCCCAAAGTTTGTAACGCACCTGTTTCAGATGCAACGGCATGTCCGCCACCAGGTAATAAGCCAATACACAGCGGACGAAATCCCCACGGGTCACGAACTGCATATACACAATCTCGAGTCAAAATAACTAACGAGTATGCGCCAATCCATTTTGCCATCGCGGTCTTGATTCGTTCTTCCCATGTCGCGCCACCGTTGCGTGCCAACATCATCGTCATCACTTCGGTATCTGATGAAGATGAAAAACCAACGCCTTGTTCCATCAATTCATTTCTTAACTCAGCAGAATTAATTAAATTTCCATTATGTGCCAATGCCAAAGGTCCATGCATGGTTTCGATCATAAACGGTTGAGCATTTCTTAATAACGATGAACCTGTTGTTGAATAACGTGTATGACCAATTGCATAATGACCTTTTAAATCTGCCATGACGTTGGGCGTGAATACATGCGAAACTAACCCAACCCCTTTGTGCATGGAGATTGTTTGTCCATCCGCAACTGCCATGCCCGCCGCTTCTTGTCCGCGATGTTGCAATGCATATAATCCAAAGAACGTCATGCGTGCTACATCTTCGTTCGGCGCGAAGATGCCAAGCACACCACATTCTTCTTTTGGTGATTCATCAAAATAGTTCATACACTTCCTTTACCAAATCAATTTTCTTTTGCAAAGTTTCCATATCTTTTTCAACAAACGTAATATGCCCAAGTTTTCGTTTCGCTCTCGGCTCTTTATCGTATAAATGCAAATGTGCGCCTTCAATCTTTAGGATGAATTCCACGTCTGGAATAGTTCCCACTAAATTGACCATTCCACACACTCCCAGCGGATTCGTGCTCCCAAGCGGCGCATCTGTCACAGCCCGAACTTGATTCTCGAACTGAGACGTGACACTACCTTCAATTGACCAATGCCCGCTGTTGTGGACTCGTGGTGCCATTTCATTTGCCAGCAAGCGACCGTCTTTTTCAAAGAACTCAATCGTCAACACACCAACGTAATTTAATGTATCCATCACCGCTTGAGCATATTCTTCGGCTTGCTTTTGTAAATCTGGTGAGATATTTCCATTTACAAGCGATAATCTTAAGATTCCATCTTTGTGATGATTTTCAATCAACGGATAAAATTTAGTCTCCCCAGATTTATTTCGCACAGTAATAATAGATAATTCACGGTCAAATGAAATGAATTCTTCTAAAATACCATTTTCAATTTTTTCTGCTTCGATCTCTGCTTGTGAATGAACAATGCTTTGACCTTTGCCGTCATACCCCATACGACGAGTCTTCAGCACAGCAGGGAAACTAATTTCATTTCCTTTGGATAGTTCGATTGTAAATTTTGGGGTTGGAATGCCCAATCCACAAAAAAAAGATTTTTCAATAAATCGATCTTGTGCTTTTTCCAATGCAATAGATGGTGGATATATAGGAACGAATTTTTCAAGATGTCGCGCTGTTTCTACTGGGACATTTTCAAATTCATAAGTGATTACATTCAAGCCATCGGCAAACTTTTCAAGAGCAGATGTATCAGCATAATCCGCTGTGATTTGTTCAGCGAGCAAGCTGGAGGGTGAGTCAGAGGCGGAGTCAAAGAAGCGAAAGCGATGTCCGAGTGGATATCCTGCTAATGCAAGCATTCGTCCTAATTGACCTGCTCCCAAAACGCCGATTGTTTTCATCCGTTATCTTCTCGCGGATCAGGGTTATCCAAAACATTTTGTGTTTGCTTGGCGCGATAATCAAGAAGTGCGTTGAGATGTTCTTGATGTTTGTTTGCAACAATCGAAGCCGCAAGCAACGCCGCATTGATTGCACCAGCCTTGCCAATTGCCAACGTGCCAACGGGAATGCCCGCAGGCATTTGCACAATCGAGAGAAGCGAATCCATTCCATTGAGTGCCTTCGATTGAACAGGCACACCAAGCACAGGCAGATGTGTTTTCGCAGCAGTCATGCCAGGTAAATGTGCTGCGCCACCTGCGCCTGCAATAATGACTTCAATGCCGCGTTCATGTGCAGACTCTGCAAATTGAAATAACAAATCAGGCGTGCGATGTGCAGAAATAATTTTGACTTCGTATGGAATCTTTAATTCATCGAGAATTTTTGTAGCGTGTTCCATCATCTCCCAATCTGATTTCGAGCCCATGATAATAGCAATTAATAGATTCATTATTTGCCTCAATTGTCTTTCAAAACATAATTACTATCTTTGACTAATTTCATGGCAGCCCAAACAGCCCCAGATGCAGTAGAAAGTATGCCTGTAATAGAATAATATACAAAAAGACTTCGATCTATTGAGATGGGTGGATTTAAAGGATCAAATGTCCATAAAACCCACCACATAAGAAAACCCACCAAGACGCCAATACTAGAGCCTTTCAAAACAATAACTTTATAGTTGATATCTTGAAGTAAATTATTATGTAATAAAACAGATAATAAAATTCCACCAATTACCCCTGGAACTATTGAGCCTATTAGACCAACAAAAATTAGTCCAGGCACAATAACCACGATTGTAGGAGAAAATATATATTGGGTCATTTCATCTGAAAACCCTAAAACTAATAATGGACCAAGAATCCAAAATACGGCAAAAATCACTGATCCAACAAATGATCCCTGCAGACCTCGCATTGCGCCATAAAGAGAGAAAACATAATAACTTCGTAGTTTTGTTTTCATATTTACAAAAGTTTCATTCATAAGATTTGGGAAATTATCTCTGCTTTTTTTAGATTTTCAATCAACCGTTCTTCAATTGGATATGAACCTGGCTTGAACGTTTTGCCTGTCAGCATTTCGTAAATGGCAATATATCTTCGTGAAGCGGATGTCCACAAATCATCGGGCATGGAGGGAATTTCTCCATCGCCGCGATAGCCTTTTTCTGCATACGCAATACGAATAAATTCCTTGTCAAAGTTTTCGGGTTCTTTGCCTTCATCAAATAATTTTTGATAGGCATTCGCTCGCCAAAAACGAGATGAGTCTGGTGTATGGACTTCATCAATTAACATTACCTGACCATCATCGGTTAAACCGAATTCATATTTGGTATCCACTAAAATCAACTCTGCTTTCCCAGCTAATTCCTGTCCGCGTTTGAAAATGGCTAGTGCGGCAGTTTGAACCTGATTCCATATCTTTTCATCAAGTATCTTTTTCTCAACGACTTCGGCACAAGTTAATCGTTCGTCATGTCCCGTTTCGCCACCTTTGGTTGTGGGCGTGATAATCGGCTCAGGTAATTTTTGATTCTTTCTCAAGCCTTCAGGAAAATCATAGCCATAAATATTTCGCTCACCTAAAGAATAACGATGCCACAAAGCCGTAGATGTGACTCCTGTAATATATCCGCGCACGATGACTTCTACTTGAATCGGATTCACTTTTTGAACAATTGCGGCATTTGGATCTGGAATTGAAATCAAATGATTCGGAATAATATCTTTCGTCTGTTCAAACCACCAAGCAGAAAGTTGATTCAATACTTGACCTTTGTATGGAACTCGCGCAAGGATTCGGTCAAATGCTGATAAGCGATCTGTTGTGATAATCAATCTTTGTCCATTTTGCAAATCATACCAATCGCGCACCTTGCCCGATTGTTTTCCTGCAAGTGGTAAATTGGTTTCATTCAGCGCTTGCGGAATTAATTTCAACAATTCATTTTGCGAGATCATTTTACATTTGCCTCGCGTAGTTCACACCATTTTCAAACAACTTCAATCCGCTTCCGCTGGTCTCTCCGCGTGTGTGACGCGGATGTTGCCATAAATAAATATGATTTTCAGGATGTGGCATCAAGCCAAGCACATTGCCTTTTGCATTGGTAATCCCAGCAATATCCATCGTTGAGCCATTTGGGTTTATCGGGTACACACCGTTTGCTGATGAACCATTTGCGTTCACATAAGTCAACGCGATATGTTCGCTTGAAATATTTTCAATCGATTGAAAATTTCCTTCACCATGTGCAATAGGGCAGGTGATGATTTCATTTAAATCTTTTGTCCAGATACAATTTTGTGATGTGGATTTGAGATTGACCCAACGACATTCAAAATGACCTTCCGCATTAAAAGTTAATGTCGCTTCATTCTTAACTTGTGTTTGATTCTGTTTCCCAGGCAGAATCCCAGCTTTGACCAAGACTTGAAATCCGTTACAGATTCCAATCACAGGTTTGGTAGCATCCACAAATGCAGAGACTTCATCCGCAAAGTAAGATGCTAAATCCAATGCAAGAAGTTTGCCTGCGCCTAATGCATCTGCGTAGGAAAAACCACCAGGAACAACGAGCAGTTGAAAGTCCGCGAGAAGCGATTTGTGATTCCGCAATTCATTTAATGGAACACCTGTCGCATCTGCACCTGCGAGAGTTAAAGCATCCATCACATCGAAATCGCGATTGGAGCCATGAGCTTGGAGGACGAGAGCTTTTGGTTTCATAATCTAGTGTGAAGTGTTGAAGGCTTGCACAAGTTCTTCAACACGGATTTCCGTTTCATTGAGTTTAAGAATTGGTTTGGTTGTGACTTCACCAATTTTTTGGAATGGTAAATTTGCAAATTGTTTTTCAAAAGCAGATTCGTTTTTTGGAGTCACTTCAACAAGCAAACATCCATTCACTTCATTGAATATGTTTAATGATTCGAATTTGACTTCAGCACCAAGGCGACCACCAATGCACATTTCTGCAATTGCAACCCCGAGACCACCTTCACTTAAATCATGCGCAGATCGGATTAAATTATTTTTGATGGCTTGATGCAATGCTTTGTAAACTTGTAATGCTGATTTTGGAACATTAGGAATATTTTTTTGTTCCGTTTGAAAATTGCCAACCAAATAAATAAGATTGCCTGCTTCTTTTAAATCCATGGTAATAGATTGATTGACATCTTGAATAATACCAATTGCAGAAATTAATAACGTAGGTGGAATGGCATGGCGCAAACCATCTGCACCGAGATATTCATTGTTGAGCGAATCTTTTCCGCTGATGAATGGCGTGCCATAAAAAAGTGATGCATCATGACAACCGCGACATGCTTCAACGAGTGCCCCCAATGTTTCTGGACGAAGTGGATCACCCCAACAAAAATTATCAAGCACGGCGATTCTTTCAGGGTCAGCACCAACTGCAACAGCGTTGCGAATCGCTTCATCCATCACAGACCATGCCATTTGATATGCATCACGTTTTCCAAATTCAGGATTGATTCCATTGGAAAGCACGATACCTTTTGTTCCTTTTGTGCCAATAGGTTTAATCACCGCCGCATCGGAAGGTGCATCGGCTTCAATACCTGTCAAAGGTTTGACAACTGTTCCGCCTTGTACTTCGTGGTCGTAGATGCGAATTGTTGATGCTTTGCTTGCGATGTTTGGAGAAGAAAGTAAAGAGAGCAGATGACTAGAGATTAGATGATTAGGAATTGGTGCAGAAATAATATTCTCTATTCTCTGTTCTCTTATAACTGCTTTCAGTTGTCTTTGTGGAATTCCTTCATGTAAAAATTCATTGTCCATATTCACAACGGATTTTTCACCATAACGAACGATGAGTCTGTTCTTGCCAGTGAATTCACCAATGTCTGTGAGTTCAGTGTTGAATGTGTCACATAATTTTTGCAAATCAGAAATTTTTTCTGGTGCAACTGCGAAGACCATTCTTTCTTGTGCTTCGGAGAGCCAAATCTCCCATGGAGCCAAACCTGGATATTTTAATTTCACGCGAGTCAAATCAACATCACAACCAATCGATGAAGCCATTTCCCCAACTGCGGAAGATAATCCGCCTGCGCCACAATCGGTGATGTCGTTGTAAAGCTCTAAGTCTCTTGCGCGGACTATGACATCAATCAAACCTTTTTCTGTAATCGGGTCACCGATTTGAACGGACGCACCAGAGACTTCTCCTGTTTGTGCATCCATGGTCATAGATGAAAATGTTGCGCCGCGTAAACCATCACGACCTGTTCTTCCACCTAATACAACGACTCGATCACCAACTTGTGGATTCTTTTTATGTTTTCCTTTGGGAGCAATGCCAACACATCCGCAAAAGACTAATGGATTAGCTGTGTAGCCTTCATCATAAAGAATTGCTCCATTGACAGTTGGAATGCCAATTTTATTTCCATAATCTTGCACCCCAGCCACAACACCTGATTGAATTCTGCGAGGATGTAAAACGCCTTCAGGCAAAGATTTTGGATCTAAATCTTGTGGACCGAAACATAAGATATCTGTATTTGCAATTGGCTTTGCACTGACTCCAAGCACATCGCGGATGACTCCACCGACGCCTGTGTTTGCACCACCAAACGGCTCTACTGCTGACGGATGGTTGTGCGTTTCAGCTTTGAAGGAAATTTCAAATTCATCATCAAAGTCGATGATGCCTGCATTATCTACAAATGCAGAGATAACCCAAGGCGCGTTGATTTTGTCAGTTGCTGATTTGAGATAAGTTTTGATTAAAGAATCGATATTCGATATTCGGGATTCGTCGTTCGAGTATCGAATATCGATTTTCGCTTTAAACGTTTTATGAACACAATGTTCACTCCATGTTTGTGCAATGGTTTCAAATTCAACATCGGTTGGGTCACGTTTTGCTTCGATGAAATAATCTTGAACAGCTTTCATCTCTGCTAAATCTAATGCAGCACGACGTTCTTTGGAAAGTGCGAGTAATTTATCATTTGATAATTTGCGGATGGGAATGATTTCCACTTCACCGCTTGATTCAACTTCTTCAGGAAAGGATGGAGTAATTTCACCAATTGTCCAATGTTGGATGACGTTATTTGCAAGTAATGCCTTTGCAAGCTGTTCAACTTGCTCAACTTTCAAACCTTCAACTTGAAACCTAAGACCCGTTGCGGCGCGATGAACTCCATTGATTTTTAATTCGTGTGATGCGCGAACGATTTGCTCTGCAACAGGGTCTGTGACGCCGGGGCGAAGAGAAACTTCCAGAATAACAGAATCAGGTTGGGGCGTGGAAAGAGGCGCGGGTAGTTCAATCCACAAAGCGGACTGAGTTACAGGGTCTGTTAAAAGTTTGAGAGCCAACTGTTGCAATTCTTCCTGCGACAGTTGGCCCTCGATAAAGTAGAGGTCCTGAACGCTGATGCGTTTCAGGAGCTGGAATCCGAGTAAGTGGGCGTCTCTTAAATAGCCGTTTGAACGTGGGTCTTTGTTTTTGGTTTGAACAAGAAATTTGTAGATGGACATAAGGGTTTCGAGATTGTACCCTTTGGCACTTGTCTAGTCAACAGATGTTACGAAATGTTAAGCTTTTTGTCTTACATTTTGTAAAACGTATTCAATCATCTTTTGTGGAATGTTCACGCCCGTTGTTGTGATGCTGTTTCGAAATTCCATCGTGTGATTTATTTCGTTGATGGTGTATCCATTTTCTGTTTCAAATAAATCGAGAGCGAGCAATCCGCCACCAACGGCTTGTGCGGCACGTTGACATAAATCTGCAATCTCATCTGTGACTGGGCAATTCGTTGCAATACCACCGCGGGCTGTGTTGGTGATCCAATTTTCGGATGAACGATAGATGGCACAAATACATTCATCGCCAATCACAAACGCACGAATATCTCTATCAGGTTTGTTGATATATTCCTGAATATAAAAAACTTGATGATTGACTCCAAGTGAAGATTTATGTTCAATCAATGATTCGGCTTGTGACTTATTTTCGACTTTGGCAAGCAATCTTCCCCATGACCCAACGACTGGTTTCAATACACATGGATAGCCCATCGCTTCAATCGCCCTGATAGCTGATTCTTCATCGAATGCCATCAACACTCTGGGAGTTGGGATTCCGTTCTTCGCGAGCAATTGACTCGTGACGTATTTATCGCCACATCGTTCAGCAACTAATGATGAATTCACAACTGGAATTCCATGTGCTTCAAAGATGCGTGAGATGTAAAGTCCGCGTGAGTATGAAATAGAGCGTTCGAATAATACATCAATCTCTTGGGGAAGTTGATGTATGTCAAAGAAAGCATCTCCATCATTAATGCGGACGATTTCTATATCGTCACGTTTTTCCACTTCATCCAATAAATATTTTTCTTCGGCTCGTAAGCGGGTGTATAAAAATCCAACTCGGGTTGTCATGGGATAACTCCTTAACTTATTCTTTCAATAATTTTTTTCGTCACTTGACTGGTTGTTAAACTTCCACCCAAATCAGGTGTGGTTTCTTTAGATGCAATACAACTTTCAACTGCTTTGCGTAATTGTTCTGCTGATTCTTTTTCATTTAGATAATCCAACATCATGGCTGTCGCCAAAAACATCGCAATCGGATTTGCTTTGCCTGTGCCGACCAATGGCGGCGCACTTCCGTGAACAGGTTCAAATACAGAAGCATGGACGCCAATATTTCCAGAAGCGGCGACTCCAAGTCCGCCGACAAACATGCAGGCTTCATCACTCAAGATGTCGCCGAATAAATTGGTCGTGACGATGACTTCAAATTGTTCAGGCGCGCGCACTAATTCCATGGCACATGTATCTACAAGCATTTCATGCAAAATAATTTCAGGATATTCTTTTGCAATTTCAAATGCAACTGCGCGGAAAAGTCCGCAAGTTTGGCGAAGTACATTGGCTTTATGAATTACGTGAACTGATTTGCGATTAGTTTGTCTTGCCAAGTCAAATGCTTTGCGGATGATTCTCTCAGAGCCTTTGCGTGTGATAACTCTTTCTGTGATGGCACGATTTCCATCATTTTCGAGTCTTTCAATTCCAGAATATAAGCCTTCTATATTTTCGCGAACGATAATGATGTCAATATTTTCTTTTGATGATTCATGTGGAATTGAACGACATGGTCTTAAGTTGGCAAACAACTCCAATGACTGACGCATCCGCACGACGGGGGAAAAATATCCAGCGAGGTTGGGTGGTGTCGTAACAGCGCCAAATAAAGTCGCGGAAGAAGCGCGGATTTGTTCAAGAGTCGAATCGGGTAATGGCGTGCCAAGTCGCTCGTAGGCGTTGAATCCAATATCTGCGCGGGTGAATTCAAAATCCAATGGCAATGCAGATAAAACTTGTTTTGCACAATCAATCACTTCGGGTCCGATGCCATCGCCAGGGAGAAGACAAATTTTATAGGTCATGCAAGCAAATCCTGTATCTCATGTGTTTTAAGAAAATTGATAATGCCGCCAGCATCTGCAATTTTCAAAACAAAATCAGGCAAGGCTTGTGCTTGATATTGATGTCCGTTCGTACGATTGAAAATTTCACCTGTGGCTAAATTGACATCAATGTCGTCGCCTTCGGTGATATCCGCAACCGCTTCAGGGCATTCTAGAATTGGCAAACCAATATTGATTGCATTTCTAAAAAAGATTCGTGCAAACGATGGTGCGATGATGCATTTTGCTTGTGAGCCTTTGATAGCAATTGGTGCGTGTTCGCGCGATGAACCACATCCAAAGTTTTGTCCGCCAACGATGACATCACCAGGTTGCATTGTTTTTGCATATTCAGGTTTGACTTCGCAAAAAACATTTTTTGCAAGTTCAAGTGGGTCAATCGTAATGTTGTAACGACCAGGGATGATTTCATCCGTGTTCATGTTTTCTCCAAACGTCCATGCTTTTCCCATAAGAGTCTCCTTTGATGATTTACCACAAAGTGTCACAAAGATTCACAAAGGAAAACCAATTAAACCTTTGTGTTACTTCGTGTCCTTCGTGGTTAAGAAATAGTTTCCAAAAGTTCACGTGGGTCTGTGATTTTGCCAGTGAGTGCAGTTGCTGCAGCGGTAGCAGGACTCGCTAAATAAATTTCCGAAAGTGGACTTCCCATACGTCCAATGAAATTTCTATTCATTGTTGTCAATGCGCGTTCACCTGGTGCAAGGATTCCGCCGTGACGTCCAATACATGCGCCACAACCAGAACCAGTTACCGTGCAACCTGCGTCCATCAAAATATCGATCAAGCCATTGGTCAATGCTTTTCTATAAATGCGATCACTGGCAGGTGTAACGATGACACGCACAAGTGGATTTACTTTTTTACCTTTCAACATATTTGCCACAATTTCTAAATCTTCATAACGTGCGTTGGTACATGTGCCAATATAAACTTCATGCACATCCAAGCCTTGGACTTCTGTCAACGGTTTGACGTTATCAACATCAGGATGACAAGCCACTTGTGGAACCAGAGTTGAAACATCTACCTCAAGTACACGTTCATATCGTGGATTTACTGGAAGAATTCGCTCAAAGGGACCTTTCCCTTTAGCAGGCGTCTCATTTTCAAGATAATTAATCGTTACATCATCGGCTGCAATCAATCCACATTTTGCACCGATTTCAGTGGACATGTTTGGAAAAATAATTCGTTCGTGCATTGGCAAGTTATCAATGTATTCGCCACCAAACTCAACAGAGCGATAGGTTCCACCATCCATACCAAGTAAGCCTGCAATGTGAATCATCACATCTTTGGCGTATACGCCAGGTTGAGATTGCCCGCTTAATTCCACGCGAATCGTTTCAGGGACTTTGAACCAACATTTCCCAGTAATCCAAGCAACGCCAATTTCTGTAGAACCAAGTCCAGTTCCGAAAGCTCCCATGGCTCCGTATGTATTGGAATGTGAATCTGCACCAATAACTATTGCTCCAGGTGTAATGTAACCTTCTTCGATCATCACCTGATGACAAACACCTTGATGTAACAAGTGTGGCAATTCTTGTTCTTTGACAAACTCAATAATCTTTTTATGATTCTCTGCCGCCAAAACATTTGGCGCAGGGTAGGCATGATCAAAATGAATCACAATTTTGTTTTTATCTAAGATTGGTTTGCCAATATCACGAAATGCTTTGATTGCAAGTGGCGTGGTGTTATCGTGACTCATGATGTAATCGACATCTAATAACAAGATTTCACCTGCTTGAACTTGTTTGCCTGCTTTACGTGAAAAAATTTCTTCGATTAATGTGCCCATGAATTCTCCTTTATTTGTTATTTCCGTTATATTTTTTCAAAACCATTCTTGTATCCGTGCGTTTGACACCTTGAACAGTACGAACTTCTTCGATTAGATTATTCAATGCCATCATGTTTTCTGCATTGATGAAAGCACTGATGTCATAATCACCAGTCACTTCATAAACAGAATTGACATTGGTAAGCCCACGCAAACGACGAACGACTGAAGAAGTGTAAACATGCGATTCGACTTCCACCATTAACATCGCGCTGATGTCTCTAGGAATCACATCGATCTCTCTACCCGTGACCTGCTCGGCAATCTCTAAAATATCCGCATCGAAAAGTTGTTTTCTCTGATCACCGATGTTTTTGATGCGTGAAACAATCACTTCTAACTCCGCACTACTGACTTCGATATCATATTCATCGAGGCGTGCTTGCACAGCACTTTTGCCTGTATATTTGTCAATGACAATTTTTCTTTCACGTCCAAGCATAGCTGGGTCAAATGGCTCGTACGTTCTTGGGTCTTTCAACACGCCATTGGTATGGACTCCGCTTTTGTGGCTGAATGCGTTTTGTCCAGTGATAGGTTTATTGGGTGAGAGAAAGAAGCCAGAAATTTTTTCGAGATAACTGGAAAGTTCCATCAACGGTTGAATGTTGTATTTTTGAATCCCCTCTAAGTTATGAAAAGATAAAATTGTTTCTGCTAAATCAGGGATGCCTGTGCGTTCGCCTAATCCGTTCACAGTTGTATGAATACAATTTGCTCCAGCACGAACACCTGCCATCGCATTGGCTAATGCAAGTCCATAATCGTCGTGGCAATGTAAATCAATTTGACAGGGGAGTAATAACTCATGTAATGCAGAGACTCTTTCAAACATATTGTGAGGTTGCATGATTCCCAAAGTGTCTGCAAAACTGATTCGGTCTGCTCCTGATTCAATAGCGGCATTACAAATTTGCACAAGGAATTCAAAATCCGTACGAGTTGCATCTTCAGGTGTGTAACGAACTTTTAAATCTAAACTCTTTGCATAAGAAATATGTTCTCGGATAATTTCAATGGCTTGATCTTGTGTTCGATGAAGTTTGCTATCTAAGTGAATCTTGGAGGTGGCATAAAAAATCGCAACACGATTCGCGCCGCAGGCTTTGGCACGGTCAATGCCTGTGTGTGATGCAATGCTGTGGGCGACCACTTCAGCCCGAAGTCCGAGAGAGGCGATTTTTTCAATCGCTTTCGCTACATTTGGTGAAACAGATGGGTCACCAGCTTCAATCATCTCCACACCAACACAATCCAGCATTTTGGCAATTTCAATTTTTTCATCTACACTGAAATTGACATACGGCGTTTGTTCGCCTTCACGTAATGTTGTATCTAAAATTTCAAACATAAATTCCTCATGGACAAAATAAAAAACGCTCTCCGTTATCGGAGAGCGTTTAGGTAAGCAGATAAAAAATAAATAAAGTTATTTCTATTTTCTGTTTAACCGAAACAAAACCAAACCCGACAACATTGGTTGCAGATTTGGCTTGCGCTTTGATTTGGTTTCATAACAGAAAATAGAAAGCATAAAGATTGAGCCGAATTTTACTCGTGATATGAAATATGTCAACCTTTTTGTATTACCCAAATGGATAACATTCATTTTTCAATAAGTACCCATATAGGTTATTGAAAATATTTTTTTGCTCACTATCATTAAAAGAATTTATCAATTCCTAACTGAGATGAGGCACCATGAAAAAAATACTTGCAAATAAAGAGGATGACCATCAGAAAAAAGTTAATTCATTTAATTGGTTAACTACTGAACATACCAAAACATGGTTAGATGAAAGAGATGCTTGTGCTTTAGTAGCATCTGTGCGCAAGAATGGTGAAGCGTCACATGGAAATTTAAAACGGGCACTCGCCGCATTAAGCATCATGGGGCATCGCAGTGGGGAAGTGAATGGAGAAGGGGATGGATGTGGTGTGATGACAGACATTCCACGTTTGTTATGGTCACAGGCATTAGAGCAAGAAGGTAAGCCCGGTTGGTTAGCAGAAGACCGCCGTTTTTTTGTGGGGCATTTGATGATTCCAAATACTGAAGAAAATATTTCTGATGTAAAGTCACGCATTATCAACACGTTAAAAGAAATAGGCATAGACCTTTTATTAGAACGCCAGATTCTTACTCGTCCGCAAGTGTTGGGGAAAATGGCACGCCAGCAAGTTCCATACCTTTGGCAAATTGCTGGCATGGTAAGCCAAGGTCCACTAGAGCATGTGGAACGTACACTGTTTCAACTTGGTTTGTACATAGAAAAAAATACGAATGTTTCCATCGCTTCACTTTCAAGCAATGTGGTTATTTATAAAGTGCGTGGTTCCATTGAAACGCTGTATCAATATTATCCAGAACTTCGTAACCCAGATTTCACAACAGCCATCACAATTGGTCATGCGCGTTACTCAACCAACACTGCTACCATTTTTGAACGTGTGCAACCATTTAGTTTGTTAGGACATAACGGCGAAATTAATACGATTGCTCGTTTGCGCGAACAAGCCGAAATGCTCGGCGTAGATTTGCCGCGCGATGGAAGCGACTCGCAAGACCTTGACCGTTTGCTCGGGACATTGATTCATCAATATCATTTTTCATTAACTGAATCAATGGAACTTGCATTTCCTCCACTCATTAGTGAAGTAGAAAAACTTTCTCCCGAATTGCAAACCATTTATAAATATTATCGTCAGGCATTTGGTCCATTTGCACAAGGTCCTGCTGGAATTATTTCACGTTATGGTGATGAATGTGTTTTCAGTGTAGATGCACTTGGTTTGCGTCCGTTATGGTTTGGTGATACAGAAAAAGAATATTTCTTTTCTTCAGAAAAAGGTGTCTATCATCTTGACACAATGAATGTGGATCCGATTCCACTTTCGCCCGGAGAAAAGATGCGTTTGCGAATTCATCGTGGACGAAATGTAGAAGTCTTTGATTATCCTGCTATTCAACAAAGAATGTTAAATCTTTCGATAAGACGATTTGGTTCACTCGAAACGATGAGTCGTCGTTTACAGCATCAAGATGAATCACAAACCCGCTTCATTCTTGATGCTTCGACACGGCTCAGCACAAGCCTGAAACCTGATTCGCCAACCCTCGACAATCGTTTATCTGCTTTTGGTTGGGGACGTGAAGACCGCGAATGGGTGAGTGAACTTGCCAAAAATGGAGTTGACCCCATCAGTTCACTTGGCTTTGATGGTCCACTTGCACCGCTATCATCCGAACGACAAAACATTGCTGATTATTTCAAAGAAGCAGTTGCAGTGGTGACAAATCCCGCTATTGACCGTGAACGTGAAGTAGAACATTTTTCTACACAGATAGTTTTAGGGTCACGACCACCACTCATGCCGAACGAACTTGGTAATGATGTCACTTTCACTTTAGATACTCCGCTTTTGCTAGAACATCCTAGTGATGCTGTAGAAACGATTGCATCAGATTCTGGTTGTGGAACATTGAATCAATTGTTTGCAAAATTTTCAGAATCACAAATTGCTCAAATACAAATAGTCACACAACCAAATGAAAATACGGAGCAAGCTTTAGAACGAATCGCTCAAGCGTCTATTGAATCAGTTAAGAATGGTGCTCGAATTGTTTTGCTTGATGATTCATCTGCTTTTCAAAATGAAAATGGCTGGCTAGACCCAATGCTCGTATTAAGTATCGTTGACCTTGCTTTACGTCGCACTTTCATTGAAGTTAATACTTCTGAATCACCAACCCCGCTTTCATTAAATGTAGATGGAAAAATTGATTTAGGTTTAATGGCTTCGCATCATTCAATCAACTTACGCAGACAGGCTTCAATTGTCTTACGCAGTGGAGCAATCCGCAATTTGCATGATTTGATAATGTCTATTGGCATGGGAGCAGATGCAGTTTCACCATACTTGATTTTTGAGTCTGCTACAAAAGATAAAGTTGAATTAACAAATGAAGAAATTAATCTACGTTTGAAACATGTCTTGAAAGCATTACGTTCTGGTGTTGAAAAATGTACCAGCACAATGGGCATCCACGAATCACGCGGCTATGGACGTTTATTCTCCAGCATTGGGTTAAGTCCACAAGTTGCATCTGCATTGGGTACAGTTAATTATGGTGGTTCTGCACAAGGTGGTTTGCAATGGAAAGATATTGATGCAGATATTGAAGAACGTGCTAAGTCATATCACAGTGTGGGGCGTGGTGAACTTTCGCGCGTGAATCATTTTTATCCAAAAATTTGGAAGGCGGCTGGCAAGTTGGGGAAACAAGAATCAACTTGGAGTGAGTATGAAGCGCATGCGCAATCCACTGCAAAATCAAATCCAGTCACCATTCGTCACATTCTTGATTTTCGTTATCAAAACGAATCAAATATTGATTCACAAAAAGTGGATGCGAGCATTACATCGCATCAATTACCATTTTTGATTGCATCTATGTCATTTGGTTCGCAAGGTGAAGTTGCCTATCGTGCCTATGCAGAAGCGGCATTTCGTTTGAAAATGCTTTCGGTGAATGGGGAAGGTGGTGAGATTCCTGATTTGTTAGGAAGGTATCCATTCAATCGTGGTATTCAAATTGCATCGGGTCGTTTTGGAATTACTGCTGAAACAATCAATGCAACCAATTTGATTGAAATAAAAGTTGGTCAAGGTGCAAAGCCCGGCGAAGGCGGACATTTACCTGCGCGCAAAGTTACTCAAAAAGTTGCGGATGCACGCCATGCACAAAAAGGTGTTGATTTAATTTCGCCATCGAATAATCATGATATTTATTCGATTGAAGATTTGGCGCAATTTATTGAAGAATTAAAAACGATAAATCCGAAAGCGCGTGTGGCTGTAAAAGTTCCTGTTGTGCCGGGCATTGGCATCATTGCGGTTGGCATTGCAAAAGCCGAAGCCGATATTATTTATTTGACAGGCTTTGATGGTGGAACAGGTGCGGCACGTTCACATTCATTGAGATATGTTGGTTTGCCTGCTGAAATTGGAATTGTGGAAGCGCATCGTGCTTTAAGTGAATCTGGTTTGCGCGCGAAAGTTGAAATTTGGGCTGATGGTGGAGTCCGCTCCGCGGATGACACAGTTAAGTTAATGTGTTTGGGTGCTAATCGAATTGGCTTCGCCACATTACCAATGGTTGCAATTGGTTGTACGATTTGTAGAGATTGTCAGAGTGGGACATGCCATGTTGGAATCACGACTCAACTTGAAACAAAAGATGAAGCGACTCATTTAGGAATTAAACATTTTGCCCCGCGAGATTTTGAAAGTGCAACACAGTCATTGGTTAATGTGTTTACAGGTTTAGGCGATGGCGTAAAACAAATTGTTGCTAAACTTGGTTTTGATAATGTGCAAGATATTGTCGGAAGGTCTGATTTGCTGGTGCAAATATCACATTGTGAAAAAATTGATTTGAATGAAATGCTTATCCCTGCTGATGAATATTTGTTAGCGAAACAACCTGTAAAAATTTCAATGCCTATGCCTATCAATGAAACAGTGAGTATTGACCGTGGTCCATTACATCGTCCGCGCAATCATCTGACGACTGTTATATCCAATCTTGTGATGGAAAGTTTTACAACCTATCAACAAGATGTGGTTTTGTTTGAAGATGATAAAGTAACACCAGTAGACCGCGCATTAGGTACACATTTGACTGGTGCATTGACTCGCTTCAAAAAGAATTGGGATTGGTCGCCGGGTCACGGTGGTTTAGGTGGGAATCGTGAAACGTGGCGTTTGCCAATGAAGAAACAAGAAGTAGATATTGATTCTGTGCCACGAACATCATTGCACTTTACAAGCAGTTCTGTACCGGGCAATGGATTAGGTGCTTATAATGCTGACCCTGTTCATATTCTTGTAGAAGGTGGTGCACAAGATGGTGTTGCCAAAGGAATTTCTGGTGGGCAAGTAGTGATTATGAAAGGCTATAACCATGACGGCAAATTAATTGATGGGTCAGTTGGAAAAAGCCTTGCCTATGGTGGCATTGGTGGAACTGTGATTGTGCAAGGTAATGCCGATTCGCGTGCTTGCATTCGTTTATCTGGTGCAGATGTAATCATTGGCGGTGAAATCACCAAGCCATTAAATGATAGTCTTGGATTCATTGGCGCACGTGCAAATATCAAAGGTTTCTTGTGTGAATATATGACATCGGGTCGTGTAGTTGTGCTTGGTGACCCAGGTCCGTGGATGTGTGCAGGTATGACAGGTGGTGTTTTGTATTTACGTTTACAACCGCATTTGAACTTTGACCAATCTGCTATTCAACGTCGACTTGCCAAAGGTGCTAAAGTGGTTGTACAAGAAGTGAATGAAAATGATTTGAAAAATTTGAAAGAGTTGCTGACTGTCTACGCTGAAGAACTCAAGCATAATCATCAAAGTGAAGAAGCTAATAAAGTTAGTAATCTATTAGTAGATTGGAAGAATACGTTTGTGAAAGTGATTCCATTATCTCAACAGGAAGATCAAAGATTCTCAACTGAATAATCCTTTTGGGTAATTGATAATAATTGTTCTATTGAATAGAATTCAGGAATGGTTGGCTTACGTTTCTAGCCTATGCCTCTCCTTGTTTAGCCCGTATGGGCAAATAAAGTGGATGAAAACATCTCATCCACTTTATTTTTTTAATACTCCATTTGGGTAATGGGAATATCATTACAACATGATGAATGAAATGAATTTCATTATGAAATAATCCATTAGGGTAATAGACTCTTTTCTCTGCATCATTAAAATCACATCTATTATCAATTTATGAAAAGGAGAATAGAAGATGGAACAGATTAATGCAGGAGATACCGCTTGGATTCTTGTCGCCACTGCACTTGTATTGGTGATGACGCCAGCGCTCGCGTTTTTTTACGGCGGGATGGTTCGAAAAAAGAATGTGCTCTCAACACTGAACTTAAGTTTTATTACGATTGGTTTGATTAGTTTGCAGTGGGTTCTGATTGGTTACACCATTTCGTTTGGAACATCGGTTGGTGGCTTTTTCGGTGGCTTAGACTTTTTAGGTTTCAATGGAGTCGGGCAAGAACCGAATCCAAATTATTCAGCTACATTGCCACATCTTGGCTTCGCCGCTTTTCAGATGATGTTCGCCATCATTACTCCAGCTTTGATTTCTGGAGCCATTGTTGAACGAATTAGTTTCAAGGCATATATTGTCTTCACATTGTTGTGGGCAACCCTTGTTTATAACCCAGTCGCTCACTGGGTGTGGGGTGTTGGTGGTGTGCTTCGCAATTTAGGTGCACTTGATTTTGCTGGTGGAACAGTCGTTCATATTACGGCAGGTTTTTCAGCCCTCGCAATTGCAATCGTACTTGGCAAACGTAAAGATTATGGTCAGACCAACATTGAAGCCGGTAATATTCCCTTCACTGTTTTAGGTGCAGGTTTGTTATGGATGGGTTGGTTTGGTTTCAATGGTGGCAGTTCGTTAGCCGCAAATGGATTGGCTTTCAATGCAATCGTCACAACAAATACCGCCGCCGCTGCTGCTGCCGTTGCTTGGATGTTCTTAAGTTGGAGAGAAGGTAAACCAAGCATTTTAGGAATTGCAACGGGTGCAGTTGTTGGTTTGGTAGCGATTACCCCAGCCGCTGGTTTTGTAACGCCTCTTGCCGCAATTGTAATTGGTGCGCTTGCCGCTCCGATTAGTTTTTACGCCATCAAACTTCGCCAAAAATGGGGCTTGGATGAGTCATTAGATGTATGGGCTTGTCATGGTGTAGGTGGTACATGGGGTGCGTTGGCAACTGGTTTATTTGCAACCACAGCAGTTAACTCTGCCGGTTTCGATGGTTTGTTCTATGGAAATCCAAATCAGTTGGCAGTGCAAGCCTTGGCTGTAGTTGTCACGATTGCATTTTCATTCGGTGTTACGTTCTTATTGGCTAAAGTATTAAGCGCAACTATTGGTTTACGTGTTACGGAAAGCCAAGAAGACACAGGCTTAGACATCAGTGAACATGGTGAAAAGGCTTACTCTGACGACGCATTCTCTGGCGCATTAAGTGGTGCAGACTAATTAATTTGAAAAGGTTTAATCAAGCACATGGTGATTGGAACATCCAATCACCATGCTGTTTTAAGTACCCGTTTGGGTAATAGACTTACCCTACCCACAAACCCTATAATGCCGAAGTTGAAATAATTAATTTAAATTCATTAGTAAGGAGTTTATCCCATGGCAAAGACAGTTAAAGATGTTTTGGAATTAGCAAAAAATGTGCAAGTGGTAGATTTACGCTTCATTGACCTCCCTGGAACTTGGCAACATTTCACCATTCCAGTTCAACGTTTTACAGAGGACTTTTTGAAGGAAGGTATTCCTTTTGATGGTTCTTCCGTTCGCGGTTTTCAAGAAATTCATGAATCAGATATGCTTCTCAAAGCAGACCCTGAAACTGCATTTATTGACCCAACTTCTGAAACACCAACTTTGGTTCTTTCTTGTAATGTGTTTGACCCATTCACAGAAGAACCCTATTCACGTGACCCACGTTATGTAGCACAAAAAGCCGAAGCGTATTTAAAAAGCACAGGCATAGCAGAAACAGCCTTCTTCGCGCCAGAAGCGGAGTTCTTCGTCTTCGATGGCATTCGTTATGTATCCACTCCAAACGAAGCAAGCTTTTCCATCGAATCATCCGAAGCATGGTGGAGTAGTAATGAGGCAGGTTCCAAAGGTGGGCAAGTACAACCGAAGCGTGGTTACTTCCCAACTTCACCAACTGATACTTTACAAGAACTTCGCAACAAATTTATGTTAGCCATGATTGAAGCAGGCGTGCCAATGGACTTGCATCATCACGAAGTTGCTACCGCCGGTCAAAGCGAAATGAGTATGACCTACACCACACTCACTCGCATGGCTGATGATTTATTGTTATACAAATATATTATCAAGAATGTTGCTCGTCAAAATGGTAAGACTGTAACTTTTATGCCGAAACCAATTTTTGGTGATAATGGTTCTGGTATGCATGTTCACTCTTCATTATGGAAAGGCAAGACTAACGTTTTCTTTGATGAAAAAGGTTATGCTGGTCTTTCACAAACTGCAAAATATTACATTGGTGGTTTGCTCAAACATGCTCCTGCTTTGTTAGCACTTACTTCACCAACTACAAATTCATATCGCCGCTTAGTGCCCGGTTACGAAGCACCAGTAAACATCGCTTACTCACAACGCAATCGCTCGGCTATTTGTCGTATTCCTGCAAACAAAAGTTCCAAAGCAAAACGGGTTGAATTCCGTGCGCCTGATGCAACTAGCAATCCATATCTCGCTTTCTCTGCAATTCTTATGGCTGGTCTCGATGGTATTTTAAACAAGATTGACCCAGGTGACCCACAAGACCGCGATTTGTATGAATTGCCAGCAGAAGAAAAGAAACTCATCAAACAAGTTCCTAGCTCATTGGGTGAAGTGCTTGATGCGCTTGAAGCCGACCATGATTTCTTGTTACAAGGCGGAGTCTTTACTCCTGACTTGCTTGAAGAATATATCAAATACAAACGTGTGCATGAAGTGGATGCCGTTCGCTTACGACCGACTCCACATGAATATGTTCTCTACTTTGACGCATAACCCGCGCCACTGACATCGCCTCCTACCTAGCCGACAGTTGGTTGCTGACTTGTGAGTTTGCATCTGGCTGTCGGTTTTTCATTAAACAATTGTAGGGGCGGGGTTATCCCGCCCAATGTATGTGATGCAATAAAAGGGCGAGGAGACCTCGCCCCTACGAAAAAATAAAATTATATGATTCCACTTCTTATCTCTTCTTTTATTCTCGCAATTTCTTTTTGTGCTCCGCCCGGAGTCGTAACAGCCGAAACCATTCGACGCGGTTCTGCTCGTGGATTTATCCCCGCATTGTATGTTCAATTTGGTTCATTAGTAGGTGATACCACTTGGGCAATCATTGCATTAACAGGTTTGGCATTTGTAATTCAGAATCCAATTGCCAAAACGATTCTTAGTTTAATCGGCACTACTCTTATGCTTAAACTAGCATGGGATGCTTTCAAAGATGCTCGTCATAATAAAGAATTAGCAATTGATTCAACACCATCCACTCGCGGAGATTTTGCTAGTGGTGCTTTCCTTTCATTAGGCAATCCCATGAACATCGTCTTCTGGACTGGTCTTGGAACAACCGCATTTGCATCTATTGCAGGTAGTCCGCAACCGATTCATTTTGCTGTTTTCTTTACAGGCTTTTTATTTGGTGCAATTGCATGGTGTTTTGTAATGGCTGGCTTAGTGGCTTGGGGACGAAAATTCTTAACCCCAACTTTTTTTCAAGGTCTCAACTTGATTTGTGGACTGGCGCTTGCATATTTTGCATTTCGCCTTAGTGTTGATTTGATTCAGAATCTTATATAACTGGAACTTGCATGGATAGCAAACCAATGGGACAATCATCTTTAATTCACGAACACCCGATATTTGAGATGACTACTCAACCTTTCTCTACTTCTGATAATGACCCGCGCTTGCTAGAAGCCTTACGCATTCTGAATCAAATCAGTTTGGCGATTAATCGTATTGGCTCAGAGGATGCGAGTCAGAATGCTTTAAGTCTGCAATTAATTGTAGAGAGTGCTATTCGCGTTGTGCCGGGTTCATCAGCAGTAATTTATACCTACGACCAAAGCATGGGGCAATTTGAAAAAGAAATGCGTGTTTCAGCACAACCAGATGAACGCACACCTGTTTCTATTCCAACACATGCAGATGATGAACCTCGCCCAAATGGCATTGGTATACGCGCTATTCAAAATCGTCATAGTCGCTTTTCGTATGAAGAAGCAGATTTAGATGTTCATCCATATCATGCCGCTTTGGGAGTCAAAGCAGTTGCTTGTTTCCCATTAATCGTCGCGGAGCAAGTAGTGGGTGTGCTGTATATCTATTTATATGAAGAGAGGCAGTTCTCTCCCTTAGAGCAGTTGATGCTGGATAACTTCGTCAACCAAGCCGCCATGGCAATTTACCATACCAGACGGCTAGCTGGAATCCAACGTGATTTGTTACGAAAAGAAGAAGAATTAAATCAACTTCGCCGAGCAGGGTTATTAATTTCTTCTCGTTTACGACTAGAAGAAACGCTCGATTCTATCTTACAGTTGGCACTTGAAATTACAAATGCTCAATACGGAATCTTCCGTTTGTTAGACAAAAATGGAGAATTCCTCGTCACCCGTGCGGTGAGTGGATTAATGCTTGAACGTCCATTAGTAGAAAAATTACCTTTAGATGGTAACAGCGTCATGGCGTATGTGGCTCGTACACGCGAATCATTATTGATTTCAGATTTACGTCAAGAGCCATGGAAAGATATTTATTATCCGCTTGATTCAAAAATTGAGATGCGTTCTGAATTAGCAGTGCCATTAATCAATGCCAGTGGACGATTAGAAGGTGTTTTGAATCTGGAAAGCCCAAAGTTAGGTGCTTTCTCTGAAAGTGATAATCATTCATTGCAATCATTAGCAACCTATGCCATTACTGCCATTCAAGAAGTGCGTTTGTTAGATGCTTTGCAAGAAGCGGCACAATTATTAATTTCTCAACCTACACAAAAAGTATTAGACCGTTTATGTGTCATGGCAAATGATTTGTTGAATACTTCGTCAAGTGCAATATGGTTGAAGAATGAATCAAGTGAGTTACAACTGATTGCTTCTGATGGTGCAAAACAAAAGCTTGAATCATTTTCAGAAATGAAGAAACAAAATAATGCTTTGATACTTCCGTTAGGTGAGGAGGTTGAGGCGTTGGGAATGTTTGGGGTCTTCAACCCAATTACAAGCGAGGAAAGAAGCGTTAAATCTGAATGGGATAAAAAAGTGTTGGCATGTCTTGCAAATTATGCAGCGTTGTCTGTTCAGAATAAATCGAGTCAAGAAACTTTAAGAAGAACACAAGAACAACATTGGACTGCGGAGACGTTTGCGGCGGTGGGTGATATTTCTGCAAACTTGTTGCACAACATGAATAATAAAGTGGGTGCAATTCCAGTGCGTGTGCAAGCCATTCAAGATAAATATGCACAAACTTTGGAAGCCGATTCGTATTTATCAAACACACTCGCAGAGATTGAACATAGCGCCATGGAAGCCATGCAAATTGTGCAAGAGAATCTTTCGCATTTGCGCCCGATACGTATGGAAAAAGTAAACATTGCTGTTTGTATGAAAGATGCCATTCATGCTACCCAAATTCCAGCAGAT
>JAEURG010000039.1 GCA_016789345.1 Anaerolineales bacterium
CTCTTGAGCGGCATCTTCTGCTAACTCATGCTCGCCTAACATGCGATAGCACAAGTTGAAGACAGGCTTCTGATAGGTCTCTACCAGATTTGTAAACGCCTCATCACTACCTTGTTGCGCCTGAATGACCCAGCTTTGTTCTTCGTTCACAATTCTCCTTGGATTACTTTCTGCATCTTATTTTACGCACGTTTTTAGAAAAGGTTGCAGATTAAAACCCCGCTTCTGGACTTAATGGGTGGTTGGTTCTGCTTCGGCGGCATTTGCCAACCCTCATTACCACTCAATGATGATGACTATGCCCGCTTCCTTCTGGACCTAAAACATGCTCCCATTTTTCTAAATTCTCTGCTCTTTGAGCAAAAAAGATAGCAATGACAGTCGTCACCGGCACAGCAGCGATTAACCCCAATGAGCCGACCAACGTCCGCACAACCTCTTCGGCGATTAAAGAAAAATTGATGAGATAGCCATAATCCCCTTGACCTAATGAAAATAGCAACAACATCGGCAATGACGCGCCAGCATAAGCCAAGACTAACGTATTCACAGTTGCGGCTACATGGTCTTGACCGATTCTCATTGCAGAGTTAAACAATCCCCGAAAATCAAAGTTTGGGTTGGCATGGCGCAACTCAAACACAGCCGAAGCTTGAGTCGTCACCAAATCATCTAGCACGCCCAATGCCCCGATGATTAATCCGCCGAGAAACAAACCTCTGATGTTAATTTGCGTTTGGCTGTTTTGCATTAGAAATAAAACATTTTCATCACCAATGCCACTTAACTTCGTGAATGTAATTGCAATACCTGCCAATGTGCCTGTCAGCAATAAAACAAAGACCATACTAATCACTGACGAATGTGTTTTTAGATTCCAGCCATAGGTGAGATATAACGTCACGGCTAATAAAATAATTGAACCGATAATGCTGACTTGTAATGGGTCTCTTCCGCTTAAGATTTGTGGAATGATGTAACCGATAATGATATACAAACTAAACGCCATGCTTAACAACGAACGGATGCCCTTCCACTGGCTGATTAATACAATCGCCAATGCAAACAGAATTGCTAACCAAAAGATTGGTGTTGTGCGTGTGAAATCTACAAAATAAGCATTGACGACATTATCTGGCGTTTTAGAAATTAATACAATGATTTTATCGCCTACACTTAATAAATAATCATCCGAGCGGATTTGTCGCCTGCCGTAATCAATTTCCATGGGTATGCCGGCGTATTCGCCTTCTAAAATATTGACACGCGCAATTTGATACGTTTGTATATTTTCCCCAAGTTGAATTTGACCTTCCTCAATGATTTGAGTCACTTCTGCCCGGACAGTATCCGCGCCATAAGTAGAAAATCCATCGCCTTGTAATTGTGTGCGAGTGAGTAATGTGTATATCAATGCCCCAATCAACAATAGAAAAGGAAAGAGCCATGATTGTTTTTTCATGGCTCTGATTATAACTTTTCTACTGATTACTGTTCACTGATAACTTTTTTTACTCTCTCCCATACGGATACCAATAACTCTTATCTTCCATATTGAAATCCCAGTGGACATGTTTGACTTCGCGGAATTCATCCAAGCCGACTTCGCCAAGCTCGCGCGCGCCGCCTGAATATTTCATCCCGCCGAACGGACCGGCGTAATTATCGGTCAATGGATCATTAATCCAAATCGTACCTGCTTTAACATCATCAAAGAATTGCTTTATTTTTTTCGGATCATTGGAAATTAACACAGCACCTAAACCAAACATACAATCATTGGTTAATTTGATGGCTTCATCGAATGTGGTGTATTCCATGATTGGAACAGCAGGACCAAATGTCTCTTCACGCATAATAACCATGGAATGATTCACATCAGATAAAACTGTTGGTTCGTGAAAGAATCCTTTAGTTAAATGTTTTGGTCTGCCGCCACCAAATAAAACTTTTGCGCCGTTTGATTTTGCATCCGCAATATGTTTTTCAAACTTAGCACGATATGAATCTCCAATCATAGGACCCATATCCGTAGCAGAATCAGTTCCAGGTCCGATGCGAAGCGATTTCACATGTTCCACAATCGCTTCTGTAAATTTTGCTCCGCCTCTGCGTGGAATATAAACTCGTTCAGTGCTTGTACAAACTTGACCTGCATTTAACAAAGCCGCATACGCCACAGCCTTTGCCGCAATTTCAGGGTCAGCATCTTCGGCAATCACAGTTGCATCTTTGCCGCCCAATTCCAAATGTAATTTCTTCATCATCGGCGCACCAATGGATGCAATTTTTTGTCCTGTTGCTAAACTTCCAGTAAATGCAATCACGGGCACATCAGGATGTTTAACCAACGGTTCGCCAGTTTCTAGCCCATAACCCGTGACGACATTTACAACGCCAGCAGGCAAATGATTAAAACAATGTTCTGCTAAATACAAAGCAGTTAACGGAGTCATCTCCGATGGTTTAATCACGACTGTATTTCCAGCCGCGAGTGCAGGCGCAACTTTCCATGCCAATAACAACAGCGGATAATTCCACGGCACAATGCAACCAACAACTCCGTATGGTTCTTTGATAATAAAATTAAATTGCGAATGTTCACCAGAAGTTAAAACACTTCCGCGATGATGTCTCCCCAATTCCGCATAATATCGAAACGTATTAATCACCCACTCAACTTCTTCTTCATTTTCAGCAACAGGCTTGCCTTCTTCCAAAGTTAATAACTGAACAATTTTTTCTTTATGTTCATGCACTTTGCCTGCAACTTCATGTAATAGACTCGCTCTTTCATTTGACCCCATCTTACGCCATGAATCAAAAACGGATTTTGCCGCCTGCACCGCTTCTTGAATATCCTCCGGCTTGCCACGTGGAATCGAATCTATTATCTCCTCTGTAGCCGGGTTCTGGACTTGGATTTCTTCGGTAGCATGTCCGTTAGTAAATTTTCCGTTGATATACATGAGTTTCATGGGAGTCTCCTGAATTATTTTCTTTTTCCTCTTAATATATCAGAAAGTTTTTCTACAATTACCTCATTTAATCTGCGTCTTCGTTTAATATTTTTCTTTCTAATATTTTCTTTTTCTAATTTCCCCCAAAGGTTTTTTGTTAAGCGTTTTATTTTATATTTTCTAACTGGTTTATAAGCAATAAAGTTTCTACCATCTGGCGTAGCAACTTTTGTTTGGGCGATATCTTTTATCTCAATAAATGTTAATCTTTTTTCAACCATGTCAAAAAGAAAAACATAATCTCTAATTTTGTAGGGATGATTTCCACTCATACTAAGCCAATCAAAACCTTTTTCGTCCCAATTTGTTATTTCTGAGATTATCTTCTCTGTTTCCTTCTTGACTCGTGCATCAACATAATCCATCCAGTACGAGTTTTGTTGTGTATGTATTGATTTGATTTTCTTCGAGGTAGAGCTTTCTCCTAAAATTCTCTTTAATTGAATCTTATTGAAAAACTTTTGTGTAATTGCAGATTTACTTTCTTTATATCTATTTATTTGTTCAGTAGATAAAAGCACAGAATCATTTTCCCAATCTTTTTTAATAATTTCATCAAGATTTTTTATTGAGGGTGAATTTTTAGGTAAAGAAATTATTAGATTAAGTTCCCCGTCACTCATTAAACCATCTTTTGTTAGGTTAGATGAGCCAATGATAGCAGTCGTTTTTGTGTTATTACTTAAGATATATAATTTTCTATGAAATTGTGGCTTTTTTGATAAATGAACTAAAAAATTTCCTGCTGATTCATTCTGAATATTAATTAAAGTTTCTAATGCCTTTGGCTCAGTAAATCCTTGGTAAAGACCTGTAATGAGTCTAACCTTTCCTTGGCTAGCAACTTGTCTTAATGATTGAATAATCTCGTCAAGTCCAGATTGTGTAATAAATGCTACTGAAATGAAAACATCTTTAGCACGTCTTAATTTAATCTTCAAGGTATCTCGAAGGTTATCTGGACCAATATTTTCTATAATATCGAAAACATTTTTTGTGGCTTTCAATGTTTGCGGCATAAGCCTTATTCTTTATCTTTGGGTAATTGAGATTCCTCAATCAACTCTTTCGGAGTCGCACCGCCACAGCTTGGGCAAATATATTTATGTTCTACTGGAATATAAGAACGTGAACAATATGGACACTTAATCGGCATGGGTTCTTTGGGCACTTCTTTGATGACTTCTTTGGTCACTTCACGTGTTTCGACTCTTGTTCTTCCACCAGTGTTGACGAAAATAGGTCCACTTCCTGAACTGTAAGAACCGCCTCCACCTGATGAAGAACTTCCGCCTGATGATTTCTTTCCAGACAGCCCACCTGCTACCATGCCACCAAGTTCACTTTTTGATTCGGAAGATAACTTTGCGGACTTATTCGATGATGACGATGATTTTGAAGATGATCTTGAAGAACTAGAACTTGACCCACCTTTCATATTCCCTAACACAGCAAATAAAACAGCAATAATGACGACTGATGCCAATGTCACAAACACAATAATGGCAGTTAATCTTAATGCGCGTGGAATGTCATATAACTCATATCCATAACTAAACAAGAAAACGCCGCCGACATAAAACGGCGAGAGAATTAAACACAACATGATTCCCAATTCTTGCGACAGGCTTTCATCTATCCAAGTTAAATACCCAATCAAAATGATTAAACCCAAAGTTGCCAGTGCAATTAATCCGCCGGGGATTAAGATATGCAGTGGCTTACCGGGCTTTGCATCATCATGGTCATATTCATAGACTTCATGAGTCTTCGCCCGAACCTGTCGTGCTTTATATTCTGAATGTGGCATGTTTACTCCTTAACTCTACTTCGTCATTGCGAGGGCGATGCACTTCGCCCGAAGCAATCTTATGATTATGTTGGAGATTGCTTCGCCACTAAAACCAAGAGCGTGGCTCGCAATGACGAAAACTAACTACTCACTCAACTCTTTCGCAGTATTTTCCATTTGTGCCAGAATCGCCGCAACTTGCCCGACAGGTGTATTGACTCGGTACATGTGAGCGAATCCATCGCCAAGCATTATTTTAACTGTACGCCAAGAAGCCAGTTGAGGTTGCAACGCTCCTTGTGGAATTAATTCTACCGCTTGTTTCCAGTGAGGATGCGTTTTCTCGTAGTCAGTCAACAAGCCCAAAGTCGAAGTGCGAAGCGGAAAGAGATGAGTCGCTTCTACCCAACGTTTATCTTGTCCATTATCCAAAAGCCAGCGTGTAAATAACCAAGTCGCGATTTGCTTATCGTTATTTGATTTCAAAATCACATACGATGAACCATACACTGCCATCACACCCGCATCATCATTCGGGAAGGGAAGCACATTCCATTCATCTCGATTTTCAGCAGTCACAAACGCGCGAGCAATGATTGGAAAATCTTTAAGGTTGGCAGTGATAAACAAC
Source organism: Anaerolineales bacterium (assembly GCA_016789345.1). GTDB lineage: Bacteria > Chloroflexota > Anaerolineae > Anaerolineales > Villigracilaceae > Villigracilis. The sequence goes on from JAEURG010000039.1 coordinate 5,444, forward strand.
GCTTCACGATTTGCAAACGAAACAATTGGGTCGCTTGCACTTTGCCATGCACAATTTTTTTCAGATAAATCGCGCAAGAAACGAAAGGCATCAATGTTATTTGGATTCATAAAACGATAATTATTTTCTTCCAACACGCCGCCGTCAAATGCCAACATCCAAGAATATGCCGTCATCGTTTCTGTATTCACTAACCAACCGCCTAAGGCATCGTTTTGTGTAATGGCATCATTTAACATCGAGTCATGTGCGCGGCAAGATTGCTGACGAAAATCAGCAGACGAAACTGGCGCAGAATCAAAACCTAATTCATCAGCCCATGTTTTATTCCATAATAAAAATTGCGCTGTGCGTTGAGCAGGTAAACCAACACGCGCATCACTTGCTATATCTTGATTCCAAAATGAATCTGGAAAATCATTTGCATCCACGCCATACGTCCCATCGTTGACATAATCATTCAAATCAATCGCAACGCCGTTGGCAAACCATTCTTGCGCGTGTTCAGGCAAGGCAATCACAAGGTCGGGTCTTTCATTCGTTGGCAATGAAGCACTCACGGTTTCATATAAATTTGAAAAGTTAACTTGACTTTGCACATTGACAACAATGCCCCATTGATTTTCATTATTAAATTCATTAACAAATGTTTGAAACAAACTTTGCTCGATGTCATTCCACGGAGTCCACACGTTGATTTCTAACCCTCTTAACGCTTCTTCATTGACCTGCAACCTGCTTTGCGCTGTGGAGCTTGATTCTGGCGTGGAAGTTTTTCCTGCTGTTTGTGTTCCAGCAGTTTGGGTGGTGACAATAGGCGTAGTCTCTGCCCCGCACGCGGATAATAGAATAGATGTGATAAAGAAAAGGGAAATTATTTTTTTCATTGTTTGAATTATATTTTATAAATATACTTTACTTTCTTAAGCGACCCCGTAGGGGTCAAATGATTATAGATTGAATTATAGATAAAACGTAACCCCGAAGGGGTGTCATAGATTTTTAGGCTATGTCATCCCTTCGGGATTTGATTCGTAATTTCATCGTTATCCTACAATCATGCCATCCCTACGGGATTTTATGGCATCAACAACATAAACGGAACAGGTGTAAAAACTAAAAGGAAAACAAAAATCATAGCAACAGCAACCAACTTGCGGGTAGAGTCGAGGCGGGTGATTTGGTCAAGTGGCTGTGCGTTGACACGTCCTAACCAAAATAATAAAACAGCCCATAGCCACCAGCCATCCCAAAAAAATCCAAGACCAATCAATATCGCAATAATAAATGGAAATGCCTTGCGAGCTTTATCGCCGAATAAAGAATAAATGACATGCCCACCATCCAAAGTACCTGCTGGAATTAAATTTAAAGCAGTGACGAGAATCCCTGCCCAACCTGCAAACGCAACAGGATGAATCAATACATCAACACCACCGTATGGAATTGGTTTACCCGTGAAAAAATATTGTAACCAATATAAAATTCCTTGTGGCTCAACAGGCGCGGGGAGTAGTTGACCAAAGATAATATATTTTGAAAACAAATAAATTATTGAATTGCCTTCAAGAAAACCATTTGGGTTTGGGTCAATGGTTCCTAATTCAGAAAGTGATAAACCTAAAAGTAAAACTGGTATCGCAACAACCAAACCTGCAATTGGACCTGCAACGCCAATATCAAATAACACACGTTTATTTTTTGGAATGCCACGCATGATGATTGCCGCGCCCATTGTGCCAAGCGGACTTAATGGAAAGGGAATAAAGTAAGGCAATGAGGCAGGTGTTTTATGATAACGACTCATAAAATAATGACCGAGTTCATGCGCTAATAAAATGCCAAGCAGACTTAATGCAAAGGGCCAGCCAGTGAATATGCTTTTCCCTAAAAGGATTAATTGTCCCCAAAAATCATTGGGAATGGGTCCTTCTGGTTGTGCGCCAGCCAGCATTACACTCAAAACAGTCAAAACAAAAAGAATAATATTGGTTTTGATATTTTCTTGTTTTGGTGCTGGTTGCTTTTGAGCAAGGTAAATAATTTGTTTATCTTCTTCTTCGCGAAACAATGGCATGACATTGTATTGACTTAATGACTCAGCCAATTGGTCATACGCCTCAGCAGAATCTTCGCTGATTAATTGTCCGCGATAACGTAAGAAGAATTCTTTATTTTCTTTATCGTGTGTATCCAAACTGGTCACATCTTCAATACGAAATACGCGCGAGACGAGTTTTGTAAATACTTCAGTTTCGGGGAAAGACATGGTTCTCCAATAGTAATATGAAAAATATTTTAGACACAGATAAACGCAGATAAAAAATACTTTGACCGCTGACCGCAGACGGCGGTTTGTGGTCTATGGTCTGCGGTCAAAAAATTAGGCGAGAGTGGATGGGAGTCGAACCCACCGCGACCCGCAACGCGACCCGCCACAGGTTTTGAAGACCAGGAAGCCCACCGGGACTTAACCACTCCCACGGGCAAGCATAATCTAGGGAAGATGGAATTGCAAGTTATAGTCTTTTAATGTCATTCTGAGCCGCGATCTTGTTTTTTTGCGGCGAAGAATCTCTACGATAATCTCAGGGTGACATACTTACTTAAATTGAATAACTATCAATCAGCGGTTGCATCGTATCTGGTGAAAAGATAAACAACGAAACAATCCCAATCACAAATATCAAAATACAAAAGAAAATAAAACCGCCAATCACAATGCCAATCCACGCCATGGAGTGACCAGATTCATTATGCTTTTTGATTCTTCTTAACGAAATGGCTCCATAAGTTAATGCTAAAAAACCAAGCACAAAGCTGGATGGGAAGCAAATAAATCCTGTGAACGGAATTGGCATTAATCCGCCACAAAAAACTAGCAAAGTTAAAATGCCAAGAATTAAACTAATGATAGATTGTTTATTAGTAGGTGGGTAGGAGATTTCTTCGGTTGATTCCATAATTTCATCTTAAAACAAAACCGTCCCCGGCAAGGACGGTTTTTATAAAAATCAGTCGGGGCGAGAGGATTTGAACCTCCGACCCCTT
>JAEURG010000042.1 GCA_016789345.1 Anaerolineales bacterium
TAATGAACGCGATAAAGTGCAAGCCAAGCGACATAAACTTTTGCTTGAAGATGAAGGCGTGTTTTTTAATCCACGTGGGCGGATTGATATGAAAAAATATGGTTGGAATGGAAAATAGTTTATGACATCTTTTTCTTCACCACCTAATCAAAAAATTTATTATGAAGAAGTGTGGATGATTGTTCGCCAAATTCCGCGTGGCAAAGTTGCTACTTATGGACAAATTGCAAAAATGATTCCGCCACCCAATGGTGTGGATGTTGAAGCATACAAAGCCTTTGCTCCACGTTGGGTTGGTGGTGCAATGGCGAATTGTCCTGATGATGTGCCATGGCAACGTGTGATTAATTCAAAAGGTGAAATTAGTGAAAGAGATGGGGCTGAGAGACAAAGATTATTATTAGAAGGCGAAGGAATTAAGTTTGATGCGAAAAATCGCATTGATTTGAAAGCGTTTGGTTGGAGTGGGTCAAATGATGAGGCGCAAGCAATTCAATCAAAATTATTTTAGGAGAAACTATGTCTGTTGAATCATCAAAACCATCACGACTTGCAATCATTTCAATCATCTTGCCGATTGTGATTTTATTAGTATGGTGTGTTTACATTATTTCATTTGGTGTATTAACTGGAAGCACAACCAACACAGCCGATGATGAATTAATGGGATTAGGTTTATTATTTGGTGGCGGGTCATTGGCGGGGATACTCACCGTGTTACTTTCGTTAGCAGGTGTAATAGTAGGTGTGATGGCAATTCGTAAAAAAGATTCGAGAAAAAATATAGCAATTGCAGGTTTGGTGATTAATCTTTTGTGCTTGCTCCCCTATGTATTGTTTGTTGCTTTATTAGTATTCTCGGCAACAGGCAGTTCTTCTTAATTTTTTAATTCAACAATCAAGGTATCCAAAGCCAAGTCTAATGTCACTTGGCTTGTTTTAACTTGTTCATCAATTTGCAACAAACGATGATAAATATTTTCTAAAGACTCTATTGAAAAACGATTTGCTTGCCCCGTTGTTTTTTCTGCCACAAACGGATGCACACCCAATGCCCGCGCCACATCATCTTTGTTGCCACGACCATCTAAAATTTCGCGCGCTTGAATCAACAAACGAAACTGTCGCACCACCATACCCCACAATGCAAATGGGTCTTCATTTTCTAACAAGCGATGCAATAATTTTTGGGCGATTTTTCCATTGCCTTGTGACAACGCATCTACAAAATCAAACACACTTTGTTGTGATGTGACGATACAAACCGCCTCAACATCTGACCCGCGAACTGGTCGTTGCCAATTGACATACGCCAACAGTTTAGCAATTTCCATGCCCGCCTGACGTGTATCCACGCCCACCATTTCAGCCAATTTGCTGGCGGCGGCTGGCTCAATTTGCCCCCCTTGATTTTTGACTTCATTCATAATCCAACCTGTCATGTCTCTTTGTTTGGGTAAAAAGAATGCTTGCGTTTTAATGGCAGATGAATTTTTTCCAGCCCATTTGATTAACCAATGTTTTTCCACTTCCTTTGGTTCAATCAATTCGTGGATGACAAGTTTGGCAGTATCGGGAGTCTTTTCTAAAAATTCTAAAAACTTTTTTCTAGTAGCAGGATTATTAAACTTGCTAGATGGATTCTCAAGAAATACCAATCTTTTTGGTGCAAGAAATGGCATAGCATTGACTGCATTATTCACATCATTTTCAGTCATGTTGCGCGCTTCAAGACGAGTCGTGTTCATACCCGCAGTGGTTGCGTCACTGAAATCAGACTCGAAGTCTTTTAGTTTGCGTGTGATGGCAAACTCGTCATTGCCGTGAAGGAAGAAGATGTTGGGCATAATTTGAGGTAGGGGCGAGGTCATCTCGCCCCTACAGTAACATTATCTTTTCAACTGTCTATACTTCACTCGATGTGGCGTAATATCTTTTCCAAACTTTTCCATCATCATGGCTTCGTAATCAGACCAGTTGCCGAGATACATCTTCGCAACGGAATCGCCTTCAAAGGCAATGATGTGGGTGCAGATTCTATCCAAGAACCAGCGGTCGTGACTGACGACGACGACCACGCCTGCAAATTCTTCGATGGCTTCTTCTAAAGCACGCAGTGTATTTACATCTAAATCGTTGGTGGGTTCATCGAGTAGCAAAGCATTGGTTGGTTCAATCAATGTTTTTGCTAAATGCACACGATTGCGTTCACCACCTGAAAGCACGGAAATTTTCTTTTGTTGGTCTGAACCTTGGAAGTTAAACGAAGCGCAATAAGCACGGGCATTTATTTTTCTTTTTCCAAGTTCAAGGAAGTCTGCCCCACCTGAAATTTCTTCGTAAACAGTTTTATCAGAATCTAAAGTTCGTGATTGGTCAGCATATGCAATCTTTACAGTTTCACCAATTTTGATATTGCCACTATCAGGTTTTTCTTTGCCAGTAATCATTTTCAGCAAAGTGGTTTTACCTGCGCCGTTCGGACCAATTATCCCGACGATAGAGCCTGGAGGAACAGAAGCAGTAAACTCGTCAAGAATGAGGCGGTCGTCATAAGATTTGGTCACCTTATCAAATTCAAAAACCACGTCACCGAGTCGTGGACCTGGTGGAATATAAATTTCCAAATCTTCACGGCGTTTTTCGGCTTCTTGACTCAACAAATTTTCATACGAAGTAACACGCGCTTTACCTTTAGACTGACGCGCTTTGGGTGACATGCGAATCCATTCGAGTTCGCGTGCCAATGTTTTTTGTCGTTGACTTTCTGCTTTTTCTTCTTGCTTCAAACGTGTTTCTTTTTGTTCAAGCCATGAAGA
>JAEURG010000069.1 GCA_016789345.1 Anaerolineales bacterium
GAGACCAACCTTCGAAGAGATGGTAGACGCGGCGCGCTCATTATCACCAGTTAACATAATGGTGTGTTCTACATCCACCGCGTGAAGGGCTTTCATAGTTGATGCGGCTTGTTCACGAACAGTGTCTGCGAGTGCAATTAATCCGATTGGGGTTTTATCTACAGCAACCCACATCAAAGTTTTACCAGTTTTTTGGAAGTCGCTTGCTTGTGTAATTGCGTCACTAGAAAGTTTCACATCTGATTCTTCCATTAACTTTTGATTACCAATGTAAACTGTTTTGCCATTGAAGATGGCGCGCAAACCACGCCCTGTCAGTGAGTCAACTTCGTCCATAACAGAAGCAGGTACACCCTGAGTCTGAGCCGCGCGCACAACTGCTTGCGCAAGAGGATGTGCAGAGCGTGATTCCGCGCCCGCCGCGATAGATAAAACATCCGCTTCTTTCTTGCCTGATGCTTGAAACGCCACTACATCAGTGACTTCAGGTTTGCCGTGAGTCAGCGTGCCAGTTTTGTCGAATGCAATGGCTTTGAGGCGACCGAGATTTTCAAGATGCGCACCACCTTTCACCAACACACCATTACGCGCCGCTTGTGCCACACCAGCAAGGATGGTAGCAGGCGTACCAAGTGCAACTGCACAAGGTGATGCCGCGACTAGCAAGGTCATTGCGCGCAGAAATGAATCGCGAAATGGATAACCAAACAAAGGAGGCACAATAATAATTAACGCGGTGATGAGTAACACATTCGGGATAAATATGCGCTCGAATTTTTCCATCGTTTGCTGAGTGGGGGATTTCTCTTCATGTGCTTCTTCTACCATTTTCATTACACGTGCCAGCGTTGAATCTTTTGCAAGTCTTGTCACACTAACTTCTAGTGCGCCTTCACTATTGAGTGTGCCTGCAAAAACACTTTCACCAGAGGATTTATCCACAGGCAATGATTCACCCGTTACAGAAGATTGGTCAATGCCTGAAGTTCCACTCAAAATGATTCCATCTATAGGAATGCGTACACCAGGGCGAATGATGACTACATCTTCAAGTTGCAAAGATTTAACGGGAACTTCTTTTTCTTTGCCATCACGCCGGACTAAAGCGGTTTTGGGCGTTAAACTACCTAAGGCGCTGATTGCAGAGCGAGCACGATTGAGCGCGCGATTTTCAAGTGCGTGACCCAAACTGAAAAGAAAAAGAAGCAGTGCACCTTCTGCAAATTCACCAAGGAAAGCCGCGCCGACTGCGGCAAATACCATTAATACATCAGTGTCAAACTTTCGTTGGCGTAATGCTTGAATAGCATGTAAGGTGACATCCCATCCACCAAGTAGGTAAGTAGATAGATATAAACTGATGCTTATGAAAGTGGGAAACTCGAAGAAAAGTTCACCAAGCCAGCCAATGAGTAAAAATAAACCAGCAAGCAGGCTGATGAATAAGCCTTGATTTTCTTTCAGGCTGGCTTGAAATTTTCCGAGCGGAATTTTATAACCAAGCAACCGAATCCGCTTCTCGATGGCGGCACGACTTACTTTGTGATTATCAAATTCAACCGATACTGTATCAGCGTGATAATCAGCAGTGACTTTAAGCACGCCTTCCATTTTCCCTAGACTATGTTCTATAACCAAACTGCTATCTGAACTCTCCATGCCTTCGATAGGCACTGAAAAGTGGCGATAACGACTCTTTATTTGTTCGGCAGTACGCTCTGCGATGCGCCTAACTTGGTTTTGTGACAACACATTTGGGTCGTAATGCAAGCACAAGTTAATTGGTGATTTGTCGCGTTCTACATGCGCGCGTGAGATGCCTATATTATCTTTAAATGAATTCTCTAAATGAGTAAGATGATACTCATTTTCATGATTAACATCTGAGAACAAAGTCGGAACATCAAGTTTGATAGTGTTTTCCATAAAATTAAATCCTGTGACTACCCATGTTTGACATGGTCTAAGCCCATGAGATATAGTTTTTTGACGTGGTCATCATCCAGTGAATAAAAGACTTGCCTACCAGATTTTCTGCCGCGAATGAGACGCATTTGACGCAGTCCGCGCAGTTGATGAGAAACTGCTGATTCGCTCATTTGTGTTTTTTCTGCCAAATCGCTGACGTTCATTTCTTTTTCAATTAATGTAGAAATAATCCGCACACGATTTACATCACTTAATGCGCTGAATAATTCAGCAAGTTGAATGGCTTTGAGTTCATTAAGAGTCATGGTTTCCTTGAATATATGAACAAGTATTCATATATTACTTCCTAAAATAAACCTTGTCAAGAACAAGGTTTATTTAAATGGTTTGAGGTATCGTTCACGAATGAGGATATTTGCGTGTAGGCAAACGAGATTCAAGACAGTTGCTGCACGCTTTGTTGGGCGCTTTTGGGGATTAAGAAAATTTTATCAGGGATTTTATTAAATCTTTCAGCACATCCAACCCAATGTCCTTGATGTTTTCTGCAATTGCTTTTTTTGTTACGCTTGTACGTTGTGCTAACCAATATTTTTCGATAGTACCAAGTGGATTGTTAGGATGTCGATGTCGAATTAGGTCAAATTCCTTTCTTAAGAATGAGATTACTTTTTCTTGTGACATATCTGACAATTTAATTGTGGTGTATTGCCCTGAAACAAAGAAATCAAAAAATAGCAAACAAGGAAGTTCTGTGAGGTTTATACCAAGCAATTTAGCGATAGGATACGCCCATTTACTGTTCTCTTCATGTTCGTAAGGTAATAACTCTTTTGCTCTCTCAAGACTACGAAAATACAAGAAGAAACACTCTTTCCCCATAATCTCACTTATTTCGTTTCGGTTATTTAAAATCATAGTCCCAACTTCTTTATCAGAATCTGCTGCTAAGAGTACACAATACATTGGGTACTTGTACTTACTCCTTATTTTCATCCAAGTATTGTCCAATTCAATCAACGAGTCTGGGACTTCCTGATACGCTTCCCCTCCACCATCCTCCTCTTCTGCCGATAAACTAATGATGGTAAAAAATAGCACATATAACATTCCACCTAGAACGCTTTTCAAAGGTTTTTTTATATACATTTGAAATCCCTCAGACTTCTTAAATATTCGGTATTACTATTCGGCAATAACTTAGCGCCCAACTAGGAGTTATACAGCCAATGGCTGTATAACATTCCATATAGGGGTGTTATACAGAACAATTCCGTATAACTACTTATGTACAGAATTATACCCTCATACATTTTTTCTTACGCATTAAATTCTTGATTGGCTCTCTTCAAACCATGTTCTGTCAAAGTTAACAGCCCATCTTTTTGTTGAATCAAATCCATGCGTTCGGCGATGCCAACGATTTGCATCGCAAATTGTGGTGACCATTTAAGATGTTCATTCAAATGAATCACTTCATTTTCTAATTCGGCTTCTTGTGCGGCGGTGTGATTGGCAATGTGCATGGTGAGCATGGTGAGTGCAAATTCAATGCGTTGATTTTGGCGGCGTTTGGCTTGGGCGAAGAGTCCGCGTTCGGGGGCAAACAAGTAAACGGTCAAGAATGAAGCGCCTGTCATCGTTGCCATCGAGCCTGCAATCGAAGCATCCAAAATATTTGCCAGCCAGTATCCACTAATCGCAGAAAAAATTCCAATCAATGCTGAATATAAAATCATGCGTGAAAGTTTATCGGTTAATAAATATGCCGCAGAAGGCGGAGCCACCATAAACGCGACCACTAAAATTGAACCGACTGCATTGAATGAACCAACCGCAGTTAATGAAACTAACGTCATCAAGGCGTAATGAATCAATGTGGGAGCAAAACCTAACGTGGCGGCGAGTGCGGAATCAAATGTGGCAAGTTTTAATTCTTTGTAAAAAAGAATCACGAATAATAGATTCAAAATCAAAATGCCACCAGAAGAATAATAGGCTTCTGGACCAAAATCTAAACCAAATAATTTCACGCGATTGAATGGTGCGAATGCAAGTTCACCAAGCAATACGGCATCATTATCAATGTGTACATCGCCTGCGAAGCGTGAAATCAAAATGACTGCAATGCTAAACAACGCGGGGAACACCAATCCAATGGATGTATCTTCTCTTACCAATTGTGTGCGATTTAATAACTCAACCAAACTGACGGTCAACACGCCCATCAATGCCGCGCCAATTAATAACAATGGTGATGTGATACTTTTTGTTACAAAAAATGCTAATACGATACCAAGTAAAACGGTGTGACTAATTGCATCGCTCATCATTGCCATGCGTCGTAAAATTAAAAAGACTCCCACTAACGAACAAGCAACAGCAACCAATGAAGCGATGATTTGAATTTCAAGTTGTGCAAGTGACATAATTACGCTTCTTTCTTAAACGTGTTTTCTGCTTCTGTTAAACCAGCCTGAGTCAACGCCCAAGCATTTTTGGATAACTCTTGAACCAAGCCTTGTTCTTTGAGTTGATTTAATATCAGCGAAACAAATTCGGGATGTGCATTCATAGACCGTAATGTTGCAATGGGATGTCCGCGTTCTTCATTAGGATGTTGCAATGCCAATGTATGTAAATCTGCTAACACGGCTTGAATGCGTAACAACTTGCGATTACGTTGTGTGCGAAACCAATTCCAAATGAGCCCACGATTTGGAGCAATCAACATTGAGAAAAATACGATGATGCTCATACACAACACAATCACTGGACCTGTTGGTAATTTTTCTGCTGAACCACTGATGAGTGTTCCGCTTACGCCAGCGATGGCACCAAATAAACCACCGAGCCAAACCATTTTGTGCAAATGATTCGTCCACTGACGAGCGGCGGCGGCAGGTGCCACAATCATCGCAGACATTAACACTACACCTACAGTTTGCAATCCAAGCACAATGGCAATGACTAATAACGTGGTCAACAGCACATCCAAAAAGCGGACGGGGAAACCTAAACTGCCAGCAAATTCAGCATCAAATGTAATTAGTTTGAATTCTTTCCAAAAAGCATATAACAACAATAGTGCAATTGCTCCGATAATTCCCATTGTGATTACATCACGTTGTAATAATGTGGCGGCTTGACCAAATAAAAATTTATCCAAGCCCGCTTGTGTGGCATCGGGTAATTTTTGAGTGAAGGTCAATAGCATTAATCCGAAACCGAAAAAAACAGAAAGCACTAAACCCAAAGCACTATCATCTTTGATTCTGGTAGTGCGGATAATGCTGAGCATAAATAATGTCGCTACCCAGCCTGCAATCAATGCACCGAGGATTAATACAATGGGTTCACGGCTCCGGGTGATTAGGAATGCCAACACAATGCCAGGCAATGCCGCATGTGAAATTGCATCGCCAAGTAAACTTTGTTTTCGCAACACAGCAAATGAGCCCAATGCTCCGCTGACCATTCCTAAAATAGCAGAGCCTAATGCCACTGTGCGAAGGGTGTAATTGAAAAATAAATCGTAAAAGAGTTGAGAGATGTCCATAATTTTTATTTGCATCGGTGGTTGAGTAGCCACGAACGATAGTGAGAGGCGTATCGAAACCACCAGTTAAATAAACTACTTTCAATAACAAAGATATATTTATTAATTGTTGGTTTCGATACGGGCGAGAAGTTCACTCGCCCTACTCAACCAACGGAGTTTTAATTAATTCTTTCCATTCTTTCCATTTTCATCCGCACTCAAAAACGCAACTTTACCGCCGTAGGCTTTTCTCAAATTTTGTTCATTGAAAACTTCATTTACAGGTCCACAAGCAATGCGGCGGACATTGAGCATCATGACCCAATCAAAATATTCTGGGACAGTTTGCAAATCGTGATGAACACACACCACAGTTTTTCCTTTGGAGCGTAAATCTTGAAGCAAAGTCACAATGGCTCGTTCAGTTGTCGCGTCCACGCCTTGAAAAGGCTCATCCATAAAATAAAGCTGGGCATCTTGAACCAAAGCGCGGGCGAGAAAGACGCGTTGTTGTTGTCCGCCAGAGAGCTGACTAATTTGTCTATCTGCATAATCAATCATGCCCACTTTATCTAACGCATCCATCGCGGCATTTTTTTCAGCACTGCCTGGTCGTTTGAACCAACCCAATGTGCTGTATCTTCCCATCATCACAACATCCAAAACACTGGTGGGGAAGTCCCAATCAACACTTCCGCGTTGTGGAACATAACCAACCAAATGTCTTTGTTCAGGATACGATTTTCCATACACCAATACTTGACCCGCCGCAGGTTTAATCAAACCCAAAATAGATTTAATCATCGTGGTTTTGCCTGCACCATTCGGACCAACAATTGCCATAAGAATGCCCGAAGGTACACTCATATCAACATCCCATAAAACAGGTTTATCTTTATAAGCAATCGTTAAGTCTGTAATATCAATTGCGTTTGTCATGTTATTCCTCGTTCAACGCATTGACAATCGTATCAATGTTATGCGTCACCATGCCAATGTAAGTACCTTCAGGTGTGCCTGCGGTTCCCATTGCATCTGAAAACAACGAACCACCAATCACTACATTGAAACCTTGGTCTTGCACTGCGGCTTGCACGGCTTCGATATTTCTTTGTGGCACAGATGATTCAACAAAGATAGCAGGAATTTGTCTTTCGACAATAAAACTTACTAACGCTTGCACATCAGCAGTGCCTGCTTGTGCTTCGGTGCTAATGCCTTGCAAACCGCGCACTTCAAAACCATACGCCTCACCAAAATAATTGAACGCATCATGCGCTGTGATTAACACTCTTTTTTCAGCAGGAATTGTTTGGGCTTGAGTTAAAACATATTGATGTAATTCACTTAACTGATTTAGATACGCCTCCGCATTCGCTTCATATTCTGACGTGTGAGCTGGGTCTATTTCAACGAGCGTTTCTCTCACTTGTTCAACTGCCTTCATCCACAGGCTTACATCGAACCAAACATGCGGGTCAAATTGGTCTGGATACGTTGGTGAAGCATTCAGCAGAGAACGGTCAATCAAATCAGTCACAGCCACAGTTGTGACTCCGAACTCATTCATTTTTTCAATCACTTCACCCATTTGCGCTTCAAGATGTAAGCCATTGTAAAAAATCAAATTTGCAGACTGAAGTCTAGTTACATCACCTTCACTGGCTTTGTATAAATGCGGGTCAACGCCTGGACCCATTAATGAGATGACTTCCACATAATCACCACCAACGTTTTTGACAATATCCCCAATCATGCCAGTGGTGGTGACCACATTCAACTTGCCTGATGTATTACTATTTGCTTCTGTTGCACATGCACTGAGTAACAATGCTAGTACAGCCGTAAGTATAAAAAATTTTCTCATATCAATAATCTCCAATAATTTTTTAGAATAACTTTGGCAAAAATCTACCCGTGCGTTTCATGTATTCACGATATTCATCGCCAAATTTTTCAATTAAGTTTGCTTCTTCTTTTGGTGTACGAATTGCCATGCCAATGAAGGCAATGATTCCAAGCAAGGCAATAAACCAGTTATCTGCCATCATGCCAAAGGAAATAAATAATGATGAGCCAAATGTATAAAGTGGGTGACGGATATATTTATAAATTCCATTGGTTACAAGTTTGTGTTCTTTGCGTGTTCCACTGGTAGGGGAGATACCACTACCAATACTGCTAAACAACCAGTAAATGCCAAATACACCAACAATACCAACTGCAACGCCGAGCCAACGCATCCATTCTGGAAGCCCGATTTTTGACCAAGCCATCCATGTGGGATTAATCAAATACACAAATGGACTCAGCCAAAGAATCAGCCCGCCAATTTTGATGAAGTTCATCATCACAGAGCCATCTACTTTGCGAGAAATTTTTTCGCCAGTTTGTTTATCCGCTTTCATGCGGAAGTAAGATGAGATAACCATTGCAGTAATTAGAATCACTGCGGCTAAAATACGGAAAATGTTTTCGTTCATGATTTTTTACCTTTCATTCTTTCTATTGTTTCTAAATATTTGTCGTACGGTTCGGCGGTTAAGCCGTTAATTCCATGTTTGGGGAAATACACCCCATGTAAATAAACTTGTCCAACTGTCATCAAAGCAATCATTCCCCAGAAAGCATATCTGCTAAATAAAATGCCAATGATTGAAAGTACACCAATAACAATGAACAATTTAATGATTCTTCTTTGAGCGGATACATGTTTTTCAAAATTATTAAATAAAATGAAATATGCGCCACATGCAATCAGAAATACAATAAGAACCTCTATCAAACTGACAGATGGTAAAGATGGAAATAAGATAGATTGCTCAAGCATATTAACTTTCTTCAATAAATATTTTGCTGGTGATACTTAATCCAAGCACAATATTTTTTTTATTAACCTTGATACTCAGGTTATGGTCAAACGGAGAATAATCGGTTACTTCAATCATTGTGTTTGGAGTTAATCCAAGTCCGTCTAAATGACGGAGCAAATCTGCATCGGCGCCTTTGATGGATAAAATTTTCCCTGACTGATTTTTTCGCAAAGCAGAAAGCGGAGTCGAATCATCCAGTGGCATCTTAAGATCAGCGGTGGGAATCAACTCTCCGTGTGGGTCACGAAGCGGATGCCCTAATGCGGCGGCGATGCGTCTTTCAAAATCTTCTGAAATTACATGTTCGAGTCGTTCGGCTTCCTCATGCACTTCATCCCAAGAATATCCAAGCGTTTGCACAAGCCACGTTTCCAACAAACGATGATGACGAATGACTTCAAGTGCGGCTTTTTTTCCTGCTGAAGTTAAAGTGACACCTTGATGTTTTTGATATTCAAGCAAGGCAGGTTTTTCACTGGCAAGTTTTTGAATCATGCCTGTTACAGAAGCTGGCTTAATGTTTAATTCACGCGCCAAATCATTCGTGCTGGCGGGTGAGCCATTTTCTGTCAATTCATAAATTCTTTTTAGATAATCTTGAATAGAAGTTGATGGTTTCATTAGATGTTCCAAAGCGCAAAAGTTGTGCAAGCAAAGAAAGCCATATAAGCAATATTGAAGCCCGCGCCTTCAGTTGCATCACGCACAAAACTCGGCAATATTTTTTTAATCAGTAACCATGCAATCGTCATTGTGACTGGGTTGATAAACGCAATCCAAGTTGGAAATAAAGTTTCTCCTGAATAAACCAAAACTGAAAACAAGATTGAAGCGATAAGAATAAAAATCATCACTGGTGCATAAGTAATAATCAAAATTTTTTTGTGGCGTTCAATCATTTTGACAATTACATCTTGAGATTTTTCTTCCACTTGATTCAAGGCTTGGACATATTCACCCATGTAATAAAACGTGCCATGCACAAAAGCCCCGATGATTGATGCGCTTCCAAACAAGCCGATAGTTGTTAGCACAGCCCAAACATTTGCTCCGCCCAAGCCTTGATAAATTTGCCAAAATCCCAACAACACCAAAGGCGTCCCAAACACACCAAGCAATGCACCCCAAATCATTCGGCTGGGGGAGAGCACAACCATTTTTTCTGCATCTGATAATAATTTTGCAAATCGTTTGAGTTTTGGATAATCATCCAAGTTAACTTTACTTGCTAATAAAAGCACATCACCAATGGCGTAAAGAAACGCGCCAACGAAAGCGATAATTCCAGCAGTGGGGAGTGAGATTAATTGCATAAATAGTTTGTCTTTCTATAAAATTTAGTCTTGCCTAAATTATTTTATACCCTCCTCCTAAAATTTGTCAAGGAATTGGTACTTGACTCTTGGTAGGGAAATCTGTACAATGCACTTTGTTAGTCCATTGAATTTACAAAGTAGTTGCAAGTAGTAAGCCCTGTTTTATATCTTCGTGTAGGCAAAAGGATGCAATCGTGAAGAAGGCTACTCATCAGCAAACGAAGCAACACAATCGTGATTTGGTCTTGCGGACATTGTTTTCGCATGAGGCAATCAGTCGTGCTGAAATTGCTCGCATTACTAACCTCACACGCACAACAGTTTCGGATGTAGTCAGCGGCTTGTTGAATGAAGGTTTAGTAGACGAAGTGGGTCGTGGGGAATCAATTGGTGGAAAAACTCCTATTTTATTGAGCATTGTCCCAGACTCGCGTTATGTGCTTGCATTGAATCTTGCTCAAGACAAATTTATCGGCGCAATTGTGAATTTGAGAGGGGAAATCAAAGAGATGGTAGAAGTTCAGGTCAATGACAATAATGGAGAGAAAGCGCTTGAACTTGTTTACCAAATTTTAGACCAACTCATTCGTAAAAAAATAAAACCGATTGTGGGCATTGGTGTTGGCACACCCGGTTTAGTAAATACTCGTGAAGGCGTAATTGTCAACGCGGTGAACTTAGCATGGAAAGATTTACCTTTGCGTGCTTTGCTTGAAAAGAAATATAAACTCCCCGTTTCCATTTTGAATGATAGCCAAGCG
>JAEURG010000090.1 GCA_016789345.1 Anaerolineales bacterium
TATTTTTCAACATATCATTCCTAAAAATAAAAACACCTAGTCAATTATACTTGTTTCGAGTATTATCTTCGCGCCATTTTAAGTGGAGTATTTATGCCAAAAGAAAAGAAAAAACTGCCAAAAATTTCAGTCATTATCCCATCCTTTAATGAAGCGGATGGAATCGCAAAGGTTGTAATGCAGATTAAGGCAGTGGTAAAAAAATTAGATAAACATCACGAAATCATTGTGATTGATGATGGCTCAACAGACGATACAGCAAAACACGCAAAACAAGCAGGCGCGATTGTAATTCAACATCCATATAACATTGGAAACGGCGCGGCGGTGAAAACAGGCATTCGGAACGCACACGGTTCGATTCTTGTGACAATAGATGGAGATGGGCAACATAACCCAGAAGATATTACAAAACTTGTTAAAAAAATTGGCGCGTATGATATGGTGGTTGGTTCACGCAATCGCCAATCAGATACTGCCGCGCATCGAGACATTGCAAATTTAGTTTTTAACACACTTGCCACCTATATTTCAGGAAGAAAAATTGAAGACCTTACTTCTGGCTTTCGTGCGGTTAAAGCAAATGTAGCAAGGCAGTTTGTATATTTGCTTCCCAACAAATTTTCATATCCTTCTACTATTACATTATCGGTTGTACGAGCGGGCTATAGTTTGGGTTATGAATCCATTCAATTTTCAAAACGAAGCGGAACTTCAAAAAGTAAAATTAAACCACTACAAGATGGCTTGAGATTTTTAATGATTATTCTTAAAATCGCAGTCTTTTATGCTCCGTTAAAAATATTTGCTCCGCTCAGTTTGATTATTTTTTTATTGGGTGTTGGGTATGGATTGTTCCGAATTTTCGTCATCCAAGCACCTTACGGGCAAACTTCAGCATTATTAATTTCAACCTCTGTGCTAACATTTTTAGTAGGCTTGGTTTCTGAGCAAATTGCACAATTACGTTTCGACCGAAGCGAATCAAATAATTCATTCAATGACAATCCATGAGCAAGCAAAACATCCTTTTATACATTGTCAGCGGGCTAATAACAATCATTTTGCTGATTTATCTTTTCCAAAATCTTGATTGGGAAATTCTAAGGACAGCATTTAGAAATATTGAATGGGGATGGTTTACACTTGCGCTTCTTTCTTACCTGATAAGTGTTCTGTTGCGCGCCCAGCGTTTTACTACCTTGATGTATTCCCGTCAGGTGCAATGGTACAAATTTATCCCTGTTTCTGCTTTGCACAATATTCTGCTATATCTCTTGCCCGCCCAAACAGGTGACGTGACTTATATATTCATTGCCAAAAAAAGTCTGAATTTATCGATCACAGAAGGGACTGCCACACTGCTCGCCGCCCGTTTTTATGACATGGTCGTTGTGGCATTCATCTTAGCGGTTTTATTACCATTTTCAAAAAATGATATGCCCTCTTGGGTATTTTATTCAGCGGTTTTATTTTGTTTAATTACATTATTAGCAGGCATTGCTATTTTCATTCTCTTGCGTTTTTCAAAACCTATGGCTCATATTGAAGAATTTCAGCAACAAAATATTTTCACGCGCATCCGTATTGCATGGATGAAATTTATTACAGGGCTACAAGAGATACAAACCAATAAAGTTCATGCCAAAACATTGTTTTTAACAGCAGGGATTTGGTTGTGTTTATATTTGAATCATTATTTCGCTACACAAAGCATAGGGTTAGCAATTTCGTTTTATCATATTGCCTTAATTTCTGTTGTCATGATTGCACTCACATTAATTCCTGTGCAGGGATTTGCCAACCTCGGCACACATGAAATTGGATGGGCAACTGTTCTGACTGCTTTTAATTATCCATATGAAACTGCATTAGCCATTGCCGTTGGCACTCATTTCACTTTGTTAATTTCAGTATTAGTGGCAAATGGTTTTGCTTTTGTTGGTTCGCAATTAATAATTCCACTTTTGGAAAGAGAAACATGATTTCAATTTCATTTTCAGAAATACAAACCAATTATAAAATCATCAAAGCAAAAAACATACAAATTGAATTGCCATCACAGCCGATTAAATATTATCGTCATGGATGGCAGTCTTGGTCGCTGGCGGCGTGGACGGATGTAAAGCCATTGCCGATTCAAAAGCCTGCTATTTTTCACCCGTTGCAAATTGATGTGGAATATGCCTATGAATCAAATCCGCATGGCTCGTGGTTGGGCGCAGTGGAATTTGCGGATGGAAAAATTCTTTTACTCGGCGCATTGTCGCTAGATACGCATGTGTTTCAGGTGCAGAACCAACTTGAAGGTAGAAGTGAAGCGGAAGAAGTCGAATGGTTCATCATGCTTGGGGATGAGAATCAAGTTTTTAGCGAGTACACAAATCAGTTAAAGAGTCGTTTTGGTCATGTAGAAAAAAATCATGTGCCGCGTGTGTGGTGTTCATGGTATAGCCTATACACGATGATTGATGAAGAAATTTTATTCAAGACGTTTGATGCGTTGGGCGATTTGCCATTTGAAGTGTTGCAAGTGGATGATGGCTGGCAAAAAAATATTGGTGACTGGTACACAAATGGAAAATTTCCATCAGGTATGAAAGCGTTGGCAGATAAAATAAAATCTACAAACAGACGTGCAGGATTATGGCTTGCGCCGTTGATTGCAAGTAAATCATCAAAACTTTTTCATGAACATAAAGATTGGTTTTTGAAAGATGAACGCGGACGATTCGTTTCAGCAGGATTTAATTGGGGCGAATATTTATTTGCATTGGATACAACGCATCCTGACGTACGGGGCTGGCTGGTTGCACTAATGAAGCAAGTGCGCGCATGGGGCTTTGATTATTTCAAGTTAGACTTTTTATATGCAGGCGCGTTGAAAGGGAAACGCTATCACGATGTGCCGCGCGAGGTTGCGTATCGTGAATGTTTGAAATATATGTATGAAGCGATGGGAGAAAATGCTTTCTTCTTAACTTGTGGCACGCCAATATTGCCCGCCATTGGCGTATGTGATGCTATTCGGATTGGTCCTGATGTTTCGCATGAATGGGAAAATTATCGCAACGAAGTTTTGTTATACAACCCTTCTACGCCTGGCACAAAAAATGCAGTTCGAACGGTTGTGAATCGTTTGTGGTTAAAAGATTTAGTTCACATTGACCCCGATGTGGAATATTTTGTATCCAAAGAAAATACATTGGAGGAAGAACATAAAATTCAATTGCAAGATTTAGCATTGATTTGTGACTTCAAAGCCACATCCGATTTGCCACAATGGATGACACCTGATGAACGCGAGCAAGTGAGAAAGTTTTTATTGGCTGAACCGAAAGTAAAACAATTGAGTCGTTATATGTATCAATTAGATGAACGTGTTGTAGATTTTTCATCCGCAGTGTCGTTGCCTGATGAACCAACAGGTTTGACAAAACTTTGGGGGAATTTCTTAGGTTGGTTGGGAGATTTCCCGTCTGTGCTACATGTTTTCAAATGGTTAGATGATAATAGGTTAAAAAAGATACGGAAAAGTTTAGAACAGGAGACATAATGAAGAAGATAAAAAACATATTCATTATTTTGTCAATTCTTGTTTTAACTATATTCATCTTAGGTTTTTGGAAGACCACAGGCTTTTCTGCTTATAGCGCGTGCAGAAAATTAGCCATGCAAACTAAAGGGTATGGGGTTTGGAGACACGAATCTACAACGCAGGATGGATTTCAATCTCATGTTTCTTTTTCAGATGGCTATAATATTATGACTTGCTCTGCCACAGGCATCGGTCCTTTTTGGATAGCGACTTCTTATTCAAGAACGCTCGTGGGATGCAATCAAAGCCTTGGCACTGCATCTGACCCTTGCCCTGAAGATTATTTTGGCGTTAAACCATAAAAGATTGAGGTTATTACAAGGAGGCTGTATGAACAAGAAACATGTGCTTTTTGTTTGCTTAATAAGCATAGTCTTATTAACTTTCATTTTAAGTTTTTTACAAACAAAACAATTTTCTGCTTACGCGGCTTGCCGAAACTTGGCAATGAATACAAAAGGCTATGCGGTTTGGAAACATGTATCTACCTTGCCACTTGTATTTCGGTCTTACATAACTTTTAATGATGGCTACAATAGCTTTTCTTGTCGCGCAACAGGTATTGGACCTTTTTGGGTTGCAAACAATGAATTAAAAACAAATGTGGGTTGTGGTCTTAGCCTTATTCCTCCTGTTTCCTGCCCAGAAGATTACTTTGGCGTTGAGCCGTAAAAGATAAAAAAGGCGACATTCATTTGAGGTATAAAGACATGAAGAATAAAATTTTGCTATATATTTTTATACTCGCATTAAGTGTTTTCTTTATTTCTTGCGGCTTGCAAAACCAAGCGCTTAGAAAACAAATTGAAAATGAAGAAAAAGCATGGACAGAATTGGGGATTTCAAATTATCGAATCAAGGTGGTAGATAGTAGTATTTGGTATCAAATCGAATTAGATATTGTCGTAAAAGATAGTGTGGTTGAAAGTGTTCAATCAACTTGCGGGCATGCGCCAATGGATTATGAAGCTATTAATTGTAAAAACAAAATTTCAAGGTTAGATGTCAATGAATATACGCTAGAAGGTTTGTTCAAATTATTACAAACCTCTGAGCAAGATTTTGAGAGCAATTACGGCAATATAACAGGTATTGCTTGGTATGAATGTCTTTCGGTTTCTTTTGACGAGCAATATCATTTTCCTATATTCATCTCTTTTAATCATCCGCAGGTAATGGATGAAGAATATACAATCACAGTCAGTAATTTTGAAGTTATAGAATAGAGTTTTGGAGAAAAGAAAAACATGAAAATCCCTGATTCAGTAAAAGTATTAATCGCATCTGCCCCACTTGCCCATTTGACTACGTTAAATCCAGACGGTAGTCCACAAGTGACTGTGGTTTGGGTTGGGATTGAAAATGATGAATTTGTATGCGGACATATGAGCGCGTATCAAAAAGTGAAAAACATTCGCAAAGATAATCGTGTGGTGTTATCAATGCTTGGGCATGGAAAAAATGCATTTGGTTTGCAAGAATATTTAGTAGTGTATGGAAATGCTTATTTGACCGAAGGTGGTGCGGCGGATTTGTTACAACGCTTGGCACATGTCTATCTTGGTGCAGATGTGGAATTCCCGCCTGAGTCTGTCAGAAATCAAACAGGTTTTATCACTCACATTGTCCCAGAACGGTTTGCGGGGAATGGGGATTGGAATAAATAGATTTCTTTAAAGTGCTATAAAAAGGTAAAATTCATTCAAATAAGATTATGGTTTAGGAAACTAATCGAGTACAAAAAGGGTTTATTATGCCTAAAACACCAGATTTGACAAAAGTAAAAATGACTTTTTATCCAATGGCGGGAAGTGTAGAAAAACAATTTGATAATTTGTTAACTACTTTATCTTGGATAGACGCAAACTCGCCAACACCTA
>JAEURG010000092.1 GCA_016789345.1 Anaerolineales bacterium
ATTAATAATTTACAATTGTTAAAAAGATTATAGCACAAATGGTCTGTTTTTCTTAAGGTACAATTGCATTATAAAAAGTATTAGCCACAGAGACCACAGAGTCTTCTCAATCTCTCTGTGGTCTCTGTGGCAAACTTTGTAAGGACATCACTTTGTTTGAAATTCTTTTTCTTGGCACATCAGCATCAGCGCCTTCGGCACATCGCGGGCTGTCTGCTCACATCGTTTCACATAATGAATTTCGATTCTTAGTAGATTGTGGCGAAGGTACACAACGTCAAATCTTGCAGTCGGGCAAAGGTTTCAAACGATTAACGCGTGTGTTATTAACGCATGGTCATCTCGATCATATTCTTGGCTTAGGTGGCTTGCTTTCAACTTTTTTACGTTGGGAAGCGATTGATGAATTTGAAATCTATGGCACAAAAGGCACGCTTGAAAGAGTGCAAACACTTTTGTATGATGTGGTCTTAAGAGGAAAGAATCCGCCAATGCCTCTGCGTCTGGTCGAGATACAGCCTGGGGTCATATTTGAAGCGGAAGATTTTACAGTCACTGCCTTTTCAGTTTTTCATCGCGGGATTGATAGTTTAGGATATGTGTTTGAAGAAAAATCACGTCGTCCGTTTTTAGCAGAAAAAGCAGATGCACTTGGCGTGCCGTTTGGACCTGAACGCCGTGATTTGGTGGATGGAAAAGCGATTACTTTACCTGATGGCAAGCGCATCACACCTGACTTGGTGCTTGGTGACTTAGAACCCGGCAGTAAACTTGTCCTCGTCGGTGATACGGGTAAGATTGATAATTTAATAGATGTGTGTAAAGATGCGGATGCTGTTGTTATTGAATCAACTTATTTAGATGAAGAAGCAGATATGGCGAAACAGTTTTCGCATCTCACTGCAAAAATGGCGGCGGAACTTGCTATAAAAGCAGGGGTTAAAAAACTAATTCTGACGCATATCTCGCGTCGTTATCGTGGTAAAGATGTGTTGGCAGAAGCGCAATCTGTTTTTGAGAATACAGTAGTTGCAAGAGATTTTGATACGTTTGTAGTTAAGAGAGAAAATAATTAATTAGCCACAGAGGTCGCAGAGTTTTTTGAGAAGACCTTAAAAAGAATCTCAGTGACCTCTGTGTTCTCTGTGGCAAAATGGTGAAATAAAATGGCAGATAAATTTTCAGTTGGAGTATTAACATCAGGTGGTGATGCACCGGGCATGAATGCCGCGATTCGGGCAGTAGTAAGAACTGCCTTAGCCAATAACATGAATGTGATTGGAGTCACACATGGGTTTGAAGGTTTAATCAATGGTGAGTTTCATGAAATGGGCGCGCGTGATGTAGGTGGCATTTTGCAACGTGGTGGCACAATTTTGTTAACAAGCCGAAGCAAACGCTTTATGGAGTCAGCGGGTCAGCGAGACGCTATCCGCAAGATGAATGAAGCGGGCATGGATGCGTTAATCGTCATCGGTGGTGAAGGGTCAATGAATGGCGCACATGCTTTATCAAAAAAAGGCGTGAAGGTTATCGGAATCCCTGCTAGTATTGATAATGATATCTATGGCACACACATCGCCATTGGCGCGGATACTGCCATGAATACGATTATGGATGCAGTGGATAAACTTCGTGATACCGCATCGTCACATTCGCGTGCTTTCTTAATTGAAACGATGGGACGTAATAGTGGTTATCTTGCTGTGATGACAGGCATTGCTTGTGGCGCAGAAGTGGTTTTGATTCCTGAAGCGCCAATTACGATAGATGAAATTGCCGCGGCAGTGGAAGATGCTTACAAGCGTGGCAAGACTCACGCGATAATTGTCAATGCCGAAGGGTCAGGAATCCGCACGACAGATTTAGCCGTAAAAATTGATGAAATGGATGTAGGCTTTACAACGCGTATGACAATTCTTGGTCACATTCAAAGAGGCGGTTCGCCGACTGCGTATGACCGTTTACTCGCTTCACGATTCGGAGTCAAAGCAGTAGAAGCATTAGTCGAAGGCACGCATGGCGTGATGACTGGTTTACGAGGCAAAGGCGTAGATTTTACTCAATTAGAAGATGTGATTACGAATAAACATCGCATCAATTTGGAGTATTATCACATGGCGAAAGTGTTGGCGAGGTAGCTATTAGCATTTAGCGATTAGCAATTGGCTTTTAGCAGTTAGCAGATAGTCTGGTTATTTAATGACTATCTGTTTTTAATTTCTGAATAAAGGCGTTTAGCATTTTACGCATTTCGATTAATAAGTTTTGAAGTTCTTGATAATTATCTTCTTGTACATAACCTAAATCATTTACCAGAAGTAAAAGATACCCCAATTCACTAGATGACCCCATAGCAATTAAGCAATAGCGTTTAAGTTCAGCATCGGAGTCTTTTCCACAACCTTCTGCAATATTTGTAGGGATTGAAACTGCCGCGCGTCTAATTTGACTCGTGACACCATACATTTCATGTTTTGAAAATGACTCTGTCACTTTGTAAATTTTCAGATTTAATCCATGAGATTTTTCCCAAACTTTCAAAGAACGAAAATCTTTCATATTACCCTCGCTATATGTTCTGCTAACAGCCAAATGCTAAAGGCTAATTGCTTGCAAAAGAATCAACAGCCTCTTGCAAAGTGGGAAAAATATAAATATTCTGCAAAAAGCCCGCCATACTTAATACATAATGCACTTGTGATGAAGGTTGAGCGAGTTTCAAAAATGGGGATTTGAACGTTTCCCCCGCATGTTCGCTTTGCCATTTTTCCACATCGGGATGTTGTGTGAACATTTTATAAATCACATGGATGGCTCGCAAGCCAGCGCTACTAATCATATCTACTTGGCTTAATTCAAGGATAAGATTCTTTTTACCTGCATTAAAAATTGACGTTGCTTCTGTCACCAACAGATTTTCGGTTTCTCCATCTAAATGACCTGCAACATGCAAAACGGGAACGTCTCCATTAGTTTTTGTGATTTTGAGTTTATCTGCCATCTTCAATCTCCTTGAATAAACAAAATTATACATTACTACTTTAAGGGCTTTGGCATGAATTTCTTGGCTAATAGCTAAAAGCTAACCGCTAACAACTATTCACCAATCGTCACTTGAATCACTGCACTTTCTACAATTTGGTCAGCGCGTACTACAATCAACTGTACAGCATATAAACCGCTTAATCCTGTTGTATCCCATTCAGCCAAAATATTTCCTTCTACTGGAGTTGTGACATCTCCACCGAGTTGAATCCACGCTTGCGGATTTAATCCCTTGCCCACTTGCACACGATACGAAATAAAATTTTCTCCAGAAGCCGTGCCGATAATTTGCACAACGCCGCTTACATCTGCAAATAAAGCAGGAAAGGTAATATTGACATTTGGATTCACAGGTGGGGCTTGAATCGCATCATACGATGTAGGTGGAATATCAATGCCTGCGCTTTGCGCCCATTCACGCGCATTATCAGGATAAACCAAATAAATTCTGTTATCAATTAATTCTGGTGGCGTAAACACAGTTGCTAGCAAACCCGTTTCTCGATTGATAGCAAACTCACGATATAAATTATCAACTTGAGTCGGTTCACTACCATTCAAAAATATTTCACTGACTAAATTGGGACATTCTCGCGTGGGCAACAAACCCGAAGGGTCACAGACTGTGATTGTTGAAACCCCTAATGGCGCAGACCAACCATCAGCAGATTTATTTTGCGAAGCAGTTTGCATCAATGCATTCCATAATACAGCAGGAAAACGCGGCGTGATTAAATCACCTTCATTTCTTACAGCACTCCATGTTGCAACAACATAATATGGTGTGTAACCAACCGCCCAAGCATCTTTACCATCAAACGTTTGCCCAACTTTAATTCCTGCAGGTCTATTCACATCAAATGCAGATGCGCGTTCCACATCATCACTCAACACATGCGTCATCACATAAGACATCGCGGGTGTAATCACCGTTTGCGATTTTGAAATCGTCCAATCCAACATCACAGACTTATCTACGCTTTCAACACGCAACACACTCACAGGCATAAATTCATTATTTACATTTTGTCCAAAATAAACACCTTGCGTGCCAAACACGCCATACGCGCCTGCAAGTTTCAACAATGAAACATCTTCATTCAAATCAATACCAAAAGAATTTGCAATGTCAATTACATTTTCAATGCCCATTTGATTTTTCAAAATTTCAACAGGTACTTGATAATCATTTAACAAAGATGTTCTTAATCGCATGGCTCCATGAAATTCATTATCAAAATTTTGGATTTTAATTTCATCACTTGGAATATCCCATGTTAATGAAGCTGGACTTAACCCGCGAGTGAATCCTGTTAAATAAACAAACGCATCTAGACTCGACCCTGCTTGGTGACTCGTCGTCAGCGGAGTTTCTATCCCCTGATTTGTTTCCCCAACCAATGCCAACACCTGACCTGTATTCGGGTCAATAATGATGGCACTGGCTGATGAATCTATAAATGTAGTAGCAGGTGGCAATGATGGTAATAATCTTGCAGAATCACAATCGCTATTTGATTCTTCTAAACCTGCTAAACGAGTTGCATAAATTTCGGTTGTACAAGTGGCTTGCTTTTGTAATTCATAATCTAATGTTGTGATTATGGTTATGCCACCACGTTCTAAACGCTCACGCGGAATTTGTGACTCTAATTGGGTTAAGACTAAATTCACAAAAGCAGGAGCAACTATGGGCAAGTCCAGAGGCGCGGATTGAATCACAGGAATCTCTGCTAATGCTATGGCGGTCGCTTCATTGCTGGCGAGTCTTAATTCATTCATCACATATAAAACTTCACGCCCGCGTTGCAATGCCACACTTTCTGCATCTAACGGATTCAATGCAGGTGTTTCAATCACTGCCGCAAGAATTGCGGACTCAGCCAATGTGAGTTGCTCGACAGGTTTGCCAAAATAAATTTGTGCGGCGGCTTCGACTCCGTAAATATGATTGCCGAAGTTTGCAAAGTTGAGATACCACTCGATGATTTGTGTGCGACCAAATTGCGCCGTGATTTGTGATGCAAGAATTATTTCACGAATGGCACGTTTTGTTGAAGGCGGTTCGTTGTACAACAAAAAATCATAAACAAGTTTTTGTGCAATCGTTGGATGAAGTTCAGGATTATCAAAACCTTCAATTGAATAACCTGAATGACGATTGAATTGTGGGTCTGATACAGCAATGACAGCATTGATTAAAGTTTGTGGAATATGTTGCGGATTTTGTTCATTGACTGGAATGTAACGGCGCGGAGAATTGTTTGGTGAAAAAGTTGCCAGCAATTGCAAACCAGTTCGGTCATAAATGCGAGTCGGTTGCAATAACAATCCATCGGGCGGATTAAACAAACGCGGCAAAATTTCTGTGGATGGTAAATCTTGTGTAACATCAGCATAGGCAAATGCGCCGAGAATTATCACAAGCCCAAGCAAAAGCGAAATGATAATTCCAATGCTGAGGACAAATCCGCGTTGGCGATTTGAGTTTTTATTTTGCTGATTTAATCTGCGTTCACGTCTGGCGCGCAGAATGGGGAGGGTGGAGGGCATGGGTTAAGTATACAGGTAGTCAGGGAAACAGGTGAGGTGAGCGGAAGAAACTAAGCAAGGCATTGTCATTTTTTGGGGCAGTGGTTATAATGTCCACTCTTTGGACGGGTAGCTCAGTTGGTTAGAGCATCGCGTTGACATCGCGAAGGTCGTAGGTTCGAGCCCTATCTCGTCCACAAATAGCCATTAGTTTTTAGTGATTGGCTATTAGCAAAATAATGAATGCGTTGACCAAGAAGAGTATGTAAAAAGTATTCTGACAGAGAGAAGAAATATTTGTTGAGAGTTTCTTCCAGAAAGTTTTACAGAAAACCACTTGCGAGCATGAATCTGAAAGCGATTAGCATTTGGCTTTTAGCAATTAGGATGAACGGATGACTTCGTTATCAGTCGAAGAGATATGTTAGCCTAACTAGTGAACTAGAAAACCAGTCAACTAGCAAACTAATATAAATCGGGTGGAACCACGTGAGTACAAACTCTCGTCCCGTTGTGGATGAGAGTTTTTTTATTTG
>JAEURG010000103.1 GCA_016789345.1 Anaerolineales bacterium
TAACACATCCACAAAGTTTGTACCGTTGACAGGGTCACCACCGATGCCGACACAAGTAGATGCGCCCATACCGAGATTTTTCATGGCGTATAAAACTTCATAAGTCAATGTGCCAGAACGAGAAACCACACCGACATTACCGGGGATAGCAATGTTGCCGGGGATGATGCCAACTTTGGCTTCACCCGGGGTTAAGAGACCTGGGCAATTGGGTCCAATCAAGCGGACATTTTTCTGGTCTAAATAATTTCGCACGCGCATCATATCTGAAATGGCAACGCCTTCAGTAATACAAATGATTAAAGGAATGCCTGCGTCTGCGGCTTCAAACATCGCATCAGGCGCGAAGCGGGCAGGCACAAAAATAATCGTAGCATTGGCATCTGTATTTTCTTTGGCGGCTTTAACCGAATCAAAGACTGGAATTTTTTCTAAAACCCATTCACCACCTTTGCCGGGCGTAATCCCGCCAACCACTTGCGTTCCATACGCAACCATTTGGGTAGTGTGAAATAAACCTTCGTTACCTGTAACGCCTTGCACTAATAAGCGTGTATTTTTATCAACTAAAATGCTCATTGGTTATTTGCTTTCCTTTTTCGCGGCTTCCACAGATTTCTTTGCGGCATCAGCCAATGTTTCAGCTGTAATCATATTTGCGTTTTCCAAAAGTTTTCTGCCTTCTTCGGCATTCGTCCCAACCAAACGAACCACCATCGGCACTTTTGGTTTAACTTCATCCATGGCAACCAAAATACCGCGTGCCACTTCATCGCATCTTGTAATACCGCCGAAGATGTTAAATAAAACGGCTTTGACATTTGAGTCAGTTAAGATGATGCGCATTGCCGCGGCGACTTTCTTTGAGTCTGCACCGCCTCCTACGTCGAGGAAGTTTGCTGGCTCACCCCCAAACAGTTTGATTACATCCATACTAGTCATTGCCAACCCAGCACCATTGACCATACATCCAATGTTGCCATCTAACTTGATGTATGAAAGTCCATACTTGCGGGCTTCAATTTCTGCTGGGGCATCTTCATCGGTATCACGCATTTCAGCCAATTCAGGTTGGCGGAATAATGCGTTATCGTCAATCATCATTTTTCCGTCTAATGCAATGAGTTTCTTTTCTTTCGTAATCACCAACGGATTAATTTCTGCTAGTGTGGCATCTGTTTCTTTATAAACATTCCATAATGCCATTGCGATCTTTGTAAAGTCTTTCCAATAATCGCGTGGCAAATCAATGCCGACGGCGACATCGCGCGCTTGATATTCTCTCAAGCCAAGCAATGGGTCAATATGAACTTTGATGATTTTATCGGGGTTTTTCGCGGCAACTTCTTCAATATCCACGCCACCAGCGGCAGAGGCAATCATCACTGGTTTTTTTGCGGCGCGGTCATTGGTGATGGCGAAATAAATTTCTTGGTCAATCGCAGAGGCTTCGTCAATTAACACTTTGCGAACGGGAAGCCCTTTAATTTCCAATGCCAAAATTTGTTCAGCAAGTTGTTCGGCTTCGGCGGCATTTTTCGCAAGTTTTACACCACCTGCTTTGCCACGTCCGCCAACCAAAACTTGTGATTTAACTACAACGCGACCACCTAACTCTTCTGCAACTTGCTTTGCTTCTTGAGCGGTAGCCGCGACCCTTCCTTTTGGAATCGGAATGCCATACTTTGAAAAAATATTTTTAGATTGATACTCGTGCAGTTTCATCGATTCTCCCTTTGGGGAATTTTATTTTTGCTTAAAAGCACGGGCATTATACCAATAAAGTAGCGCAAGAGTCCTCTTGCGCTACTTAAAATTACGGAAGTGTAAACCTCAAAATTCTATTGAAAGCACTATCGGTTACCCAAACTTTACCTTCATTATCTATTGTAATGCCAGAGGCTAACCCAAAACTTGCATTGCTATCACCAAAGTCACCCCATACACGTACCACTTCACCGTTTTGGTCAAACTCTATCACGCGGTAACCTTCTGGGTCTGTAATAAATACATGCAAATCATTATTTACAGCGATGAAAGGCTTATTATCTAATGATTGACCAAACCAACCAAACACATCCCATTGCCTTTCTGGCAAAAAGAGTAATGTATTGCCAGAAGGTGACGCAACTTGTACAAAGGTTTGAATGCGCTGATTCCATGTATCGTTGACATACACAGTGCCATTTCTATCAATAGCGATGCCGACTGGTTCATCGAAAAGACCTGGGTCGAAACCTGCGCCACCAAATTGGGTGATGAAATTCCCGTTCGCATCAAACACGACGATACGCTTGTTACCTGTATCTGCGACATAGACTCTACCTTCAGCATCTACTGCTAACCCTCGCGGACCGTAGAATGATTCTGGTGTTTCACCTTGACCAAATGAACCCCATGCTTTTACAAATCTGCCATCACGAGTAAATTTTTGTACACGGTGATTCCAAGTATCGGTTACATAAACAGACCCATCTGGACCAATGGCAATGCCCCAGGGTTCGTTAAATGTCCCATCGCCAATTGGTACACTGACTCCATCTGCATACGTTCCCCATTCATGTAAAATGTTTCCGCTTGCATCCAAATGCAACACGCGATGATTGCGTGAATCAGCCACATACATCGTTCCATCTTTTGCGAAGGCAAGCGAACGTGGTGCATTGAGAATTAATGGATTAACTTGTGCCGCATCAAAAACCACATCTGCCGAGAGCAAAACATATTTGCCTTCGGTGGGGTCTTGTAAAACTTCGGCAGGGGTGGTTGGGGCTAAGCCATAATTCCAAATCTGTGAAGCAATATCCTGTCGGATATAGAGGCGCATTCTGTCAGAAGGTTGCCAGTTTGCAATATCCAAATCAGACCGACCTTTGGCTAAGGCATATTGTGAATAATCACGATTTAACCAGATTTGAATAATGCCAGCACGAACGGCAGGGTCTGTAAACCATTGACAAAATTGTGAGTAATCTTTGGTTGTTCTTAATTTCAAAATACTCCATACGCCTTTGCAAGCATAATCTTCAGGGAAAGCCATGTTGGGGTCGCGGTCATAAACCAAACTGAAATAATCCTGCATGGGCCACCACATGCGGATGTAATCGAAGCGGTAGTAGCCAGGTCCAATCGCAGGGTCAATTTTGTCAAAATTCTTTTCATCTACAATTATGAAAACTGAATCACGTAATGAACGAGTGGGTTGGTCAAATGGGCGTTGATTCGTAAAATCGCGCAAATACCATACAAAGGGCCATGAAACGCCTGTATCTGGCGCGGAGGCATCATATGCTAATGCCAAACTCATGCCACCTGTGGTGCGTTTTGAAATTTCTTCCGCTTGGGCAATGACTTCTTTAATTCCAGTGGCGCCATGGGCATAGACTAAAAATTCTGTGGCTTGGTCGTAGGTGATGTATGTAGCGCGGAATGATGCTCGAATGGTTAAGATAGCCAGAAAGCCAAAGAATACTAAAACGAAAACACGGCGAAAATCAGAGAATGACCATTTTCTTAAGAAATAGAACAATGCAATTGCGCTTATGATAGCCGCTACTAGCGGAAACAAAAATTGATTGGTAGCTTGTAATTGTTCTAATGCCTGACCTTGAAATGGGCGGGTGGGGCTGTTCCAAACATAAAATACACGCCCAGCACTGGCAATGAACACAGCAATACTAAAAAATGTTAGTGCCGCATTGTTTTCTTTAACGGCTTGCCAATTGGTTGTTTCAATAATTCGCCCTAACGCCCAACCGCTGATTAATGCTAGGGGCCAAGCCATGTGAATGGTGAGCCATGGCATTCTTTCGCCAGCAAATGTAAACGCGGCAATAGTGATAATCGTCCAATACACTAATAGACTAAAGGTATTTGTAAAGTTTGCTTCTTCGGTTTTGGTATCATCAAAATTAGTTGTTGAATCAAGTTCTTCTGTTTGTGGTGCGATCTCTTCGCTTTTAGAGGTGGTGGATTTTTGAGTAAACTTTCGGCGAAAACCGAGGTACAAAGCCAATAAGAATCCTAGTACTGTTAAAAATTCATAGATTGGAAGTTGAATTAGCAAGTAGTAGTACCATGGCTGACTTCCGCGTTCTACTTCGTGTTGCACAATCCAATAACCAAGCGAGCCGATGGTGCCAGTGAAAAACCCGCTGGAGTTGGTGAAGATGGTGGTATATAAAAGCGTAAATGGAACCCAAAAGACAAGCGCGGTTTTCCAAAAGTTTTGCGGATTCCATAATAAACCAGCCACAATTGCAAGAATAAATGTCAATAACAATAAGCCGCCGATAATCAACAATCCACGAGTGTCGTTTGCGAGTGATTGAATATCACCTACATCAGTGGGGATAGTAACATCGGTTAAGTTCATCAATATTGGAGAGAGTTGTGGCAAAACAATGGTGCCAAATACAAACAGCAATTCAAATGAACGCTCAGTGCGGACTCTTTGCCATGTGTAACCGCGAATCAAGAAGAAAGCAGTAGCAATGAATGCTATGCCTGCGCCCACCCCGAAGCCAATGACCAAAGGTGAAGTACCATGCTCCCCCGTAGCATGAGGCGCAGGTTCTTCTGGATTGGTTGGCATCGCGGTTTCTGCTCCAGTAAGTGTGGTGGTGTCTCGTTGTACTAAATAAATTCCAGCAGCGACGCTTGCTAACAAAATCATCACACATAAAGCAATGATGAACATCTTATAATCTTGTTCGGCATTTTGCCATGGCTTACGCGTGACTTTGATAATAAAGTACACCGCTAAATAAATTAACGCCTGCGCAGTGTAAATGAAAGAGGTTTCTTTCGTAAGGAAATGAATGGCAAGCGCGGCGGCGACCATGATTAAATATTTTTGTTTGCCCACTTCAAAATATCTTAACATGGCATATAACATTAACACGCCAGAGAAAACTGCATAGGGGTCTTCGCGCACGTAACGCCCGTAATACAACAAGAATGGTGAAATGAGCATGAGCCCGCCAGCAATTAATGCACCGGCTCTACCTAAATATCTGCGCCAATACCACACCATAAAAATTGTCATCAAATTAAACAAAACCGCAGGAATGCGGGCTGTGAAATCGCTAGCACCGAACATGAAATAAGAAAATGCAATCAAATGAAATTGCAAAGGTCCATGCATCATGGGGGAGTGTTCATATCCCTGACCACGATATAACAACCATGAGAAATACGTGTGCAAACTTTCGTCGTGACTCATAACGCGTGAGCCGAGGTCGTAAAAACGAGTGACCACCGCCAAGACCATAATGAGTGCAAATATAAATATTTCATTGGTAATAGCAGGGAATGAAGAATGTATTGGACGTTCAAGCCATTTGGTTTTTTGTTCCATGTAAAGGCACCTTTAGCAAATTTTTATTAATGATAGTGAAAATAGTTTAATGAAACGTGAGAGCGATTATATCAGGTAGGTAAGGGCGAGGCATGCCTCGCCCTTACGATAATTCTGCACCCGCCAACTGCCCACACCCTGCATTGATGTCAATGCCGCGCCTCATTCTTATTGTGCAGGGGATGCCTGCTCTTTCGAGCGTTTCCTTAAATTGATTTGCTCTCTCTCGGCTGGTGGCTTCGCCTTCATAACCTTGCGTCGGGTTAAGCGGAATCGCGTTGACATGACACAGCAATCCCTTAAGCCGTGAAGCGAGTTTGGTCGCAACTTCTGGCGTGTCATTAACTCCGTGAATCAAAGCCCATTCAAATGTCACACGCCGATTTGTTTTCTCAATGTAATATTTGCAGGCTTGAATGACATCATCAATTTTATATTTTTTGTTGACGGGCATAATCTCGAGGCGTTCATCATCATCAGCCGCGTGAAGTGAAATCGCCAAATTGACTTGACGTTGCTCATCAGCAAATCTTTGGATTTGTGGCACAAGCCCAACAGTTGAAACTGTGAAACGACGCGCACCAAAATTGAATCCGTTTGAATCGTTTAATCTATCAATTGCCGCCATTGAGTTATCATAATTATGAAACGGTTCGCCCATACCCATGAATACAATGTTAGTGACTGATTCGTTTTGCTCTTTGAGCATTTGTGCGTAATACATGACCTGCGCCACAATTTCACCACTTGATAAATTTCTTTTGAAACCCATTTGACCTGTGGCACAAAACACGCATCCCATCGCGCAACCTGCTTGGGTAGAAATACATAAAGTTCTTCTACCCTCACCCCTAACCCCTCTCCCAGAATCGGGAGAGGGGAAATCTGCAGGGTCACCATATCTCATCAACACGGCTTCAATCAAATTTCCATCAGGTAATTCAAATAAAGTTTTTCTGGTGGATTTATCTGACGAATCCAAATACGTTCTGATTTTGAAATTTGAAAACGAAAAATGCTCTGCTAATTTTTCACGTAATGATTTTGATAAATTTGTAAACTGTTCTGGCGATGAATACAAATGTTGATACAGTCCTTGCCAAATTTGATTGGCTCGGTATGCAGGTTCGTTCCATTCTTTTAATTTGTTTTCTAATGAAGGAAAATTAAGGTCGTAAATGAGCATAAGTTTGTTTGAATTTTACCCGCTAATTAAAGGATAGATATATCTTAAGGTAAACTTTTCCCTCAATCTCACATCTATACCTCCAGAGGAAAAAATCTATGACCAAAAAAATTCTTGCAGTTCTCGCTCATCCAGATGACGAAACATTTGGTTTGGGAGGCACAATCGCTTACTACAATCAAAAAGGATATGAGACTTATTACGTTTGTGCCACACGCGGCGAAGTCGGTGCGGCGGATGAAGAATATATGCAAGGCTTCAAAGATACAGCCGAAATGCGTACCGATGAACTCATGCGTGCCGCGAAAATTTTAGGTTTGAAAGAAGTTCACTTTTTAGGTTATCGCGATTCGGGTATGCCAAACACCGAGCCAAACCAGCACCCGAATGCACAAGTCAATCATCCGATAGAAGAAGTGGCGGGGAAAGTTGTCAAATACATTCGTCAAATTAAACCTGATGTTGTCATCACCTTTGACCCTATCGGTGGATACAAACATCCTGACCATATTCATATCCACAAAGCGACTACGTTTGCATTTGCCAATGCTGATAACCCAACCTTTTACCCCGAAGCGGGCGAGCCATTCAAACCAAAGGCTTTGTATTATCAAGTCTTCCCAAAGACGATATTAAAAGTCGCTGTGCGTTTACTGCCGCTTTTTGGAAAAGACCCCACCAAATTTGGGCGCAATGAAGATATTAATTTAAAAGAACTTGTCGAAGTAGATTTCCCGATTCATGCAAGATTAAATATTAATTCAGTTACACAAATCAAACGTCATGCCAGCGAACAACATGCTTCACAAGGTGGCAAACAAATGCGGCGTGGCATACAGGGATTGGTAATGAAATTATTTGGCGAACATGAAGACTTTATGCAAGCCTACCCGCCAGTGGATGGTAACTTCAAACGCAAGAAAGATTTGTTTGAAAGGATATAAAAAAACGGCTGGGAACAAAACCAGCCGTTTTTTCGTTAATAAGAGTTGAGCATAAAAAGTACAGGCGTGTTAGAATTTTTTGGTTATTCTGAGGATTGCTATGACAGAAACTATTCAAGTAAAACCATCTAGTAAGTTTCAATTTTCGCGCATTCTCGAAGTCCTACTCAAACCGCGCCAAGCCTTTGAAAGCATGGCAACAGAAAATAATGCAGGCTGGCAAACACCAATGTTGAGTTTAAGCGTTTCCGCTTTTTTGGCTGTGATAGTCAGCGGATACTTAAAATCTCGCGCGGCGATGATGGGTGAAATTCCGCTCCCGCGCGATTGGCAATGGTGGACGCCTGAAATGCAAAATAATTACATGCAAGCGCAACAGTCTATGCAAGGACCCGTTTTCGCTTATATTATTCCACTAGTTGGCGCGTTGCTAGGGCTTTGGTTAGGTTGGTTAATTTTGGCAGGCTTGTTACATCTTGGCTCAACATTATTAGGCGGGCGTGGCTCTATGCAACAAGCCCTCACAGTCACAGCATGGGCAAGCCTCCCCTTTTTAGTCCGCGATGCGTTGCGTATCCTGTTTATGTTGTTGGCAGGTCATGCCATTCAAAGCCCAGGGCTTTCAGGCTTCGTTCAAAGCTCTGCATTTTTTGCTCAACTACTTTCCCATTTTGATTTATTTTTGATTTGGAGCATTGCACTGCTCATTATTGGATTTCGTATTTTTGATAACCTGCCCCAACTTAAGGCGATTGCCAACGTCGTCATCGTTTCTTTCTTTCTTTTGCTTGTTCAAGCAGGCGTTGGCGCGGCTCTTGCTAGCCTCAGCGGGCTTGCTGTTCAGCGACCTTTCTTTTAGCCTATGCCTTCGCTTATTAAGACTTCAGGATTAAAAAAACACTTTCAAATGGGTGGTACCACTGTCCGCGCGTTAGATGGTGTAGATATTGAAATCCCTGAGCATACGTTTACTGTGGTGATGGGACCTTCTGGCTCAGGAAAAAGCAGTTTGCTATATCTGCTTGGCGGATTAGACCGACCCACTGCTGGCGAAATTATTGTTAATAGTCAGCGCTTGGATTTGATGGATGAAAACGCTTTAGCCCTCTTTCGCCGCAAAACAATGGGGTTTATTTTTCAATCGTTTAACCTAGTCTCTAGCATGTCTGCTTTAGAAAATGTTGCCTTCCCAATGCAATTTGCCGGCATTACTGCTTCACAACGAAATGAAAAATCGAAAGTTTTATTAACACAAGTAGGGCTAGCCGACCGAAGCGACCATAAGCCTTCTGAACTTTCGGGTGGTCAGCAACAGCGTGTGGCGGTGGCGCGGGCTTTAATCAACGACCCATTGCTTATCCTTGCCGATGAGCCGACAGGCAACCTTGATTCACAAAGCGGCACGACCGTAATGCAAATGCTCGCTGATTTGCATAAAGCCGGACGCACAGTCTTAGTGGTAACCCACGATGCGCGTATGACGCGTTTTGCCACGCACAAAATCTTTTTGTTAGATGGGCGTGTCGTCTCTGAATCTGAATATCAATCTGCGGCGTTACAGCCTCTTCAACCTTAGTATCGGAGGATTCATGTTTGCAAGAAAAAATATTATAGCCTTTGGTTTAATACTGTCATTGTTCACGGCTCTTTTGCCATTTTCAAAAGCCGTGGCAGATGTAACATCTGTTTCGCCAAACTCAATCTTCAACGATGTAGCCACAATTATTACAGTAGAAGGCACAGGCTTTGACGCTACCTCTAGGATTTTGTTAGATGGTGTTGAATTGCCCGGTACGGTTTACATTAGCGATACTTCTTTACAAGTGACTGTCCCTGCTGGGGTTTCGGTTGGTGCACACATTATCACTGTCAATAACACAGGTGGCTCAGCAGTTTTGAACGTTTCTACTCCTGTGCCGACTGCAACACCTCCGCCGACTGCTACTTTGCCTTTTGCTAGACCTCAAATGCAAGTGACCTCTTCTGGCGTTGGCGGTAAAGATGGAATTACATCCAATAAATCATTTAAGTTCAGCGTCAATTTCAAGAATGCTGGCAATATGACGGCTTACAATACGCAGGCTACATTTACATCGCCAGATTTGTTGCCACTAGAAACAGGTGGTGTGGCAGTGTTGGGTAATGTCTCTGCGGGCGGCAACACAGGTGTAGAACAACGTTTCGTATCGAATGGTTCGTTGGCTGGTAAAACTGTCATCAGTATTGACGTGACGTTGACGTATTATGATGACAAAGGTACCGCTTATTCAGATAAATTTACGTTCACGGCATCTGTTACAGGTGGTGGCGGGGGAGGAGGAGGCGTCTATTACACACCAACTCCCACAGGAGTCCGAAGCGGGCAATTAATCATCACATCATATAAAACGAGCACTGACCCACTTCAGCCTGGCTCTCAATTCGATTTGATATTAACCGTCCAAAATGTGGGAAATGAAAAAGCGCAACGCGTGACGATGATTGTGGGTGGCGGTGGGGCTGGTGGTTCGAGTGGGACACCCGGACCTGGTGGTGTTTCTGGCGGAAGTGGCGAGTTTACTAACTTTGCTCCAATTGGCGCATCGAATGTGCAATCGCTTGGTGATGTGCCAGCGGGTGGAAGTGTGCAAGCCACACAAGAATTAATTGTGAATGTTTCAACCAACCCAGGCGCATACCCAATGAAGATGACTTTTTCTTATGTCAATGGAAAAGGCGAAGTTGTTAATGATGAGCAAGTGATTACGTTGTTGGTATATAGTTTGCCGAATTTGGATGTGAGCTTTTATCGCCCGCCTGATTTGTTTTTTGCAGGTCAGCCTGGCGCTTTGCCGATTCAAGTTGTCAACCTCGGTAAACGCTTGGCAGTACTGGGCAACATCAAAGTCACCACGCAAAATGGAATGGTTGAAAATGGAACGTCTTTAATCGGCGCGTTGGATGCAGGCGGATACTTCACCTTAGATGCAATGTTGTTTCCAAATGAATCGGGACCGACAACATTAAATATTGTTATTGATTATACAGATGACTTTAATCAGCCGCGCTCGATTGAAAAAACGATAGAAGTTGTTGTGGAAGAAGGCTTTGTTGAACCAACGCCAGACCCGAATATGCCGGGCGGCGAGGTCTTTCCTCCAGTAGAAGAAGAAAACTTCTTTCAAAAACTTTGGCG
The DNA here is from genome assembly GCA_016789345.1 of Anaerolineales bacterium. Lineage (GTDB taxonomy): Bacteria > Chloroflexota > Anaerolineae > Anaerolineales > Villigracilaceae > Villigracilis. The sequence continues at coordinate 10,665 of JAEURG010000103.1, forward strand.
CTTCATTCTTGGACTGTTCGGGCTGGATAGCGCCGCCACGACTCAAAACTCTGAATTTCAAACTCCACCTTCGGACGTTGAACCTATGCCTATCCCAGGCGGCGGAGGTTAACGCTGTATGAAATTTTTTGACTTGCTTCGTCTTGTTATAACGAATCTTAATCGCCGTAAAGCCCGCGTGGGTTTAACGGCAATTGGCGTTGTGATTGGCACGGGCGCTGTTGTCATTCTAGTTTCGCTTGCTATCGGTTTGCAAATGAACGCAAATGAACAGTTATACGGCATTGGTGATTTAAGTCAAATTTATGTGTACCCTGCTTATGGTGGCGGTGAAGCGTTTATCTCTCCGCGTGGTGGGGGAGGTGGCGGCATTGGCGGAACAGAGGATATGAAACTACTCACCAATAACGCTTTGCAAGAATTACGCGCGCTCCCAAGCGTTGTGGCGGTCATTCCGCGTGAGTTTTTACAAGCCAATTCCGTGATTTCTTATAAAAAATTACAAACTTATACTGGCATGTTTGGCGTTGGTACAAACGACCTTGCCGATTTTGGCTTAAAAGCCGAACAAGGTACAACGCAACTTTCACGTTCTACTATTGTCATCGGTTCACGCGTTGCCCAAAATTTTATGGACTTTAATTTGAGACCAGGTCAAGAACCGCCACCACCGCCCGATTTATACGACCAGCAGATTCAACTTACTATTTTCAAATATGATGACCAAGGTAACGAGATTCGTAAAAATTACAGTTTTCGGGTTGCAGGGGTTTTGAGCGAAGCAGGCAGTGAAGCCGATTACTCCATTTATCTGCCTTTGGAGCAAGTCAAAGTAATGAACGAATGGGCAAATAACACCCGCATCAATTACAACAAAACTGGTTATAACGAAGTTATCGTCAAAGTAGAAAACCCAGATAAAACCTTAGAAGTGCGCGACCAAATTATTGCAATGGGCTTTCAAGCCAACACCATGTTAGATTTTGTGCAAGGCATTAATAATTTTTATCAAATTTTGCAAGTGGTGTTAGGTGGTGTTGGCGCAATTGCGTTGTTGGTTGCGGCTATTGGCATTGCCAACACAATGGCAATGTCTATCTTAGAACGCACACGAGAAATTGGATTAATGAAAGCCGTTGGCGCTACCAATCGCGATGTATTAAGTCTATTTTTAGGTGAAGCCGCGGGCATTGGGTTTATTGGTGGGTTGGGTGGCGTGTTAGTGGGTTGGTTATTGGGGCAAATGTTAAATGTAGTTGCCATTGTGTATCTTGCTCAACAAGCCGCACAGCAAGGTGGTATTCCACCCAGTGTAGCGGTTTATACGCCGATTTGGCTTCCAATATTTGTGCTCGCCTTTTCTACATTTATTGGTATGTTATCAGGTTTATACCCTGCCCTACGCGCGGCTACGATGATACCTGTGCTAGCACTTAAGTATGAGTAACAAAATCATCGTTCAATGTATAATTGAAACAATAATTTACCGAAGTTTTTGAATGAAAGCCGAGGTATGGTGCCTGAACAGAGAACTACTCCCCGAAAAAAAATCCCTGTGTATATGCGCGTCTTAAATGACGACACACAAGACATCTTAGGTCACATGGTAGAAGTGAGCATGGATGGTTTACGCTTAGAAACCACCCACGAACTTCCAATTGATAAAGATTACTACCTGCGCCTCGAACTTACGTCAGATATTGGTAGCATTCCTTATATCGTTTTTGCCGCCCGTAGCAAATGGTGCAAAATGGATGTCATCCTACCAAATTTATTTCATGTCGGCTTTCAAATTATCGAAATCCTCCCAGAAGATAAAGACATTTTCGCGCTCGTTTTACAAAAATACGGTTCTTAAATTTTTGCTTTTATTGTGTGCCATTCCGTCGCTTGTTGATAATTAAACCCTGCCCGCAACACGCCTGATTCATTCCACGCCCGCGAGACAATTTGTAAGCCAATCGGCAAATTCTCTTTTGAAAACCCACATGGCACAGATAATGCAGGTAAACCTGTTAAATTAAACGGGGAAGTGAAACGCGTCAACATACGCGCACGTTCTAAAGCATCTTCGCCTTCTAAGACAGGCGCTGTGATGGGGGTTGTAGGGAGTAACAAAACATCATACTCATCAAATAACAATTCGCATCTTCGTTTGACTTCAACTTGTGTGCGCCGCGCTAGCGTGTACTCGCTAGAAGTATATTTTGCGCCCATTTCTAAACGCTGACGAACATCATCTCCAAACCAATCAATATGCTCTTTCATCCTTTCGCGATGAAATGCCGCACCATCGGCAGTGAGCATTAAAGCATTAGCCATCGCGGCTTCATGTAGAAAATCCAGATTCACTTCTTCAATAATGGCACCTTGCTCTTCCAAAATTTTTGCGGCTTTGCGAACCGCATCTAATACTTCGGGATCTGTTTTTTCTTCAATAAAATTTCCAATTGCTAAAGCAATTTTTCTTTCTTTCATCTTATCTCTCAGATGACTAGAATAATCACCTGGCAAAGTTTTTACAGAAGTCGGGTCTTTCTCATCATATCCACCCATCACTTGTAGCATCAAAGCCGCATCTTCCACTTTTCTGGTAATTGGACCTGCATGGTCAAGATTCCATGAAAGCGGAAGAATACCTCTTAAACTGACTCTTCCATAAGTGGGTTTGAGACCAACCACACCACATAATGAAGCAGGGATTCGAATCGAGCCGCCAGTGTCAGTACCAATTGCGGCGAGACTCATACCTGTTGCTACGGCAACCGCACTTCCACCTGATGAACCGCCTGGCGTTCGGGTAATATCCCAAGGATTTTTGCACGCCCCAAAATGTGGATTGTTATTGGTGACACCCAATGCAATTTCATGTGTGTTGGTCTTACCGATGATTATCCCACCTGCTTTTTTGATTTTTTGAATCACAAAAGCATCTTCTTTGGCGATGTTATTTTCAAAAAACTTAGAGCCGCCCGTAGTGCGGATTCCTTTTACATCATATAAATCTTTGACTGCAACGGGGATTCCGTATAACGGCATACTGCCATTGCTGGGAATGTCGTTTTTTTCAGGCGGGATGACGGTGATAAAAGCATTAAGAATCGGGTTGAGTCGCTCGATGGTCTTGTAACAGGCTGAGGCTAAGTCAGAAGCGTGAACTTCTTGGCTTTTCATCAAATCTCGTTGAATAATCAAAGATGGAGTTTCGTCTTGTTTCATAAGCCAAAATTATATGACAATGAAAGTTTTCCCGCATAGCCTAAATGTACTGAATAAAGGTAAGGGCACGATATATCGTGCCCCTACAGATTTGTTAGAACAAGCCTAAAATTTTACCGCTCTTCAAATCCAAATCAATGTCATAAAACGATGGGCGCGTGCCGAGACCTGGCATGGTACGCATATCGCCGAGAATTGGATAAAGGAAGCCCGCACCAACCGAAGCACGAATTTCACGAACTTTCACACGGAAACCCGTTGGCGCACCTTTTTGAGTCGCATCAGTGCTGAATGACAAATGTGTTTTCGCCATACAAATTGGCAGTTTATCAAAGCCAAGTTTTGTGTAACGTGCGATTTGCTCTTCGGCTTCGGGTGTGTAATCCACACCATCAGCACGATAAATTTCTTTAGCAATTTTCTCAATTTTTGTTTTGATTGAATCTTCAAGCGGATACAAGAATTGAAAATTACTTTCTTGATTCGCGGCTTTGACCACGGCTTCGGCAAGTTTCTTTGTGCCTGCGCCACCATCTGCCCAATGTGTGCATTGAATGGCATCCATTGCGCCAAATTCAATAGATGCTTTGCGAATCAATTCCACTTCGGCGGGTGTATCGGTTGCAAAAGAATTGATTGCTACAATTACTTTGACTCCGAATTTATTTGCATTTTGGATGTGACGTTCGAGATTCGCAAGACCTTTGCGAAGTAAATCTAAATTTTCATCTGTATATTCTGGAGCAAGTGGTTTGCCAGCGACAACTTTTGGACCGCCACCATGCATCTTCAACGCGCGGACAGTTGCTACCATGACTACGACATGCGGAATTAATCCAGAATAACGGCATTTGATATTGAAGAATTTTTCCATACCAATATCGGCACCGAAACCAGATTCGGTTACAACGAATCCATCTTTGCCGACCAGTTTCAATGCCACCATATCGGCAATGATAGAAGATTGCCCATGCGCAATATTTGCAAACGGACCTGCATGTACCATAGCGGCTGTGCCTTCCAATGTTTGCATCAAGTTTGGTTTGATGGCATCTTTCATTAACACAGTTACTGCGCCTGCCACGCCTAAATCTTCCACAGTCACGGCTTCACCTTGTTTGCTGGTGGCAACGACCATTTTTCCAAATTGTTCGCGCATATCTTCTAGTGAGGTAGTCAATGCAAGCACTGCCATAATTTCAGAAGCAACTGTAATATCATATCCAGAGCGATGTTCGAAGCCTGCTTCGTCTTTGCCCATACCAACTTGCACTTCACGCAAGAAGCGGTCATTGATATCTACTACACGTCTCCATGTAATGGTTGATTCATCAATATCTAAACGAGCAAATCTACTTTTTTCTTCAGCAGTTAAATCACTTGGATTTGTTTTATTGATCCCCAATTTTTTCAAACGGCGAAGCATCGTGCCTGAAAATTTTCGATTTCCTTTTTTATCTGGCGGGCATAGCGCGTTGAAAAGTTTTTCATCGTCTTGTTGTTTTTCGTGCATCACACGCGCGTCCAATGCGGCGGCGACTAAATTATGTGAAGCCGTAATGGCATGAATATCACCCGTGAGATGTAAATTGAAATCTTCCATTGGAATCACTTGCGAATATCCACCGCCTGCCGCGCCACCTTTAATTCCGAATGTTGGTCCCATAGATGGTTGGCGAATGCAAGTGATAACTTTTTTTCCAAGATGCGCCCCCAAAGCTTGTGACAAACCAATTGTTGTTGTCGTTTTGCCTTCACCCAATGGCGTCGGTGTAATGGCTGTTACATCAATATATTTTCCGTTAGGTTTGTTTTTCAATCTTTCTAAAATATCTAACTTTACTTTGGCTTTATAAGGTCCGTATAATTCCAATTCATTTTCGCGAACGCCATATTCATCCGCAATTTGTGTAATCGGTTTTAATTTTGCGGCTTGTGCAATGTCAATATCGGATGGCACTGGACGAAGCAATTTTAATTTTGTCGGTTTGAAAGAAAAACTTGCTTTGACTGGCGTTGCTTTTTTTGCTTTTGCTACAATCTTTTTTACTGATTTTTTTACGACTTTCTTCGCAGACTTCTTGGTTTTAGTAGCCATTCGTTCTCCTTGAAAATTATATATAATTTAATTGTATCAGATTGTCATCAATGTTCCAACATTTTCGCCTTGTAAAGCACGAGTCAGAAATCCTTTTTCTTCGGCAGAAAAAATTTGCACAGTCAGGTTTTCATTTTTTTGGATTAAGGAAAACATCTCTTCGACTTTGGCTTTCATCCCACCAGTGACATCAGTGCTGACCGAACCCTTGATACCTGCCCGCATCTTTTCATAGTCGGATGCTTGAATCTGTTTCACCAGCTTTGTTCTGGCTGGGAAATCCTCCCACACCCCAGCCTCAATGCCTGCTAATAATATTCGTGAGCAATTAAATTTTTCAATTAAGAAAGTAAACACATCTTCAGTAGACAATATTGTGCCACCTAATGATACATCAAAAGCAACATCACCTTGCACAACGGGCAACAAATGATTGTCTAATGCTTTTTGAATTGTGGATACATTATGCTGAATCACTTTTCTATTATCCGAAATCATAGAAGCCGATGGTGGAAATGGAATGGCTGATACACCTGCTTCTAATAATGACTGCACTACAAACCGATTTAACTCTGCGGCTTGATAACGAACTTCTGCAAATCCATACCATTGTTCAGCGGTTTGGACTCCATTGCGTGTGCCATGCTTTTTGGCGGCAACATGACCAAACGAGCCAGAACCATGCCCCAGAATCAGCGACCAGTTTGGGGCGCGGTCAAGAACCGTTTTTATCTCGTTGGCTAATTCTTTTAATTTATCTAATCTAGGCGTGTAGGCGATGTCTTTATCTGTAATCAAAGACCCGCCCAGTTTGAGAAGGATGATTTCGTTTGTCATAGCGAATGTTTTAACACAGAATTCTAAAAAGCGTGTCATTCTGAGCGAAGCGAAGAATCTCTACAATTTTCCTAGAGACCCTTCACTTCGTTCAGGGTGACAATCTGTTTTATAATTTCAAACATGGATATTCGAGCAGGTATTATTGTTATCGCTTTGTTTGCTGTGATTGGTGCATTTCTTGCCATTCGGGCTGGGATATTAAATTATCAAGCGGCGAGAAAAATATCTTTTTATAGTTTACGAAAAAGATATAACCGAAATTCGATTTACTTATTTTTATTTGCATTATTTTTATTTTACTTCGCTTATTGGTTGCCGACGCGCGGAGAGCCATTGGTATATCAAGTATTTCCACCATCACCAACACCATCATTGACTCCTACGATTACTTTAACGCCCACCATTACCATGTCGCCAACGATTACTGAAACACCTACATTGACTATCACACCTGCGGTTTCAGATACACCGACATTAACGCCTACGCCATTTTTACCATTAGCAATTGAAGCCCTATTTGCTGGACCTGTGACTCCGAACCCCAATGCGGTTTTTACGGCTATTCAATTTTCAACTGAGTTTGATGGCGTAAACCCAGTTAATCCAAGAACTTCTTTTGAACTTCCGATTGATACGATGTACGGCGGATTTGATTACAACAACACATTGCCCGGCGTGCAATGGTCTGCATTGTGGTATCGAAATCGTGAATTGATTTGCTATGAAACAGAACCATGGAGAACTGAATGGGGAACTGGCGGCATTGGCGGTTATACCGAATGTTCAGACCCAATCGGTGGCTGGTTGCCCGGACAATATGAAGTGGTAATTTTCATGGGCTATGACTGGAAAACTGTTGGGCGATTTGTAGTTTTAGATAGCCTTGTAACTGGAACGCCAACATTTACAGTGACACCATAATTAATTCACCACAAGGGAGACAAAGGTACACAAAGGAAAAAAAATTAATACTTTGTGGCCCTTCGTGAAACTTAGTGGTTAAGATTTTCTTTAGGAGAACCTTATGACCGAAAAAGCATTTCAAGATTACTACCCCGATTATTTTGCCCATTGTTACGGATGTGGCAAATTAAACGAACACGGGCATCAAATCAAAAGTTATTGGGATGGCGACGAATCGGTTTGTTATTTTATGCCCAAGCCATATCACACTGCGATTCCTGGATATGTGTATGGCGGGTTACTCGCTTCATTAATTGATTGTCACGGAACAGGCACTGCCGCCGCGGTTGCATATAAAGCCGCCAAAGAAAGTGACCTAAATGCCGAACCCAATACTCGCTTCTTAACCGCTTCGTTGCATGTGGATTATCTCAAACCCACGCCGTTAAATGTGCAATTGGAAATACGGGCGAAGGTTAAAGAACACAAAGGCAGAAAAGTTGTCATTGAAGAATGGTTAATGGCAAATGGTGTGATTACGGTTAAAGGTGAAGTTGTCGCTGTGCAAGTGCCAGAGAGTTTGGTGGAAGAGTTGTTGAAGAGCTAAATCGCCCAATCTTTTCTTTTCACATTCATCTCTTTTGCAATTTCAGCCGCGAGGCGGGCGTTGTTCAACAATAAAGCCAAATTCGCCTTCAATGATTTTCCTTTTGATAATTCATTGATGCGATTTAATAAAAATGGAGTCAACGCTTGCCCATGAATGCCTTGCTCAATGGCTTCTTTGGATGCTTTCTCAATCATCGGTTCCATTTTAGACTTTGGAATTGATTCTGTTTCAGGTATCGGATTCGTGACGAGGATTCCGCTTCTTAATCCTAAACTCCAATGGGCTTTGGCAAACTCAGCAATTTCTTTCGGCGAGTCGAGTCTTGCGCTTACATTTAATCCGCTTTCACGTGAATAAAAGGCTGGGAATTCATCGGTCTGATAGCCAACCACTGGCACGCCTAATGTTTCCAGTGTTTCTAACGTGGCGGGTAAATCTAAAATAGATTTTGCTCCAGCGCAAACAACAATCGTAGGAATCTCTGCTAATGAATGTAAATCGGTTGAAACATCAAAAGATGATTCTTTATGTACGCCGCCGATTCCACCAGTGGCAAAAACTTTAATCCCTGCCATGTTGGCGGCGAGCATGGTGCCTGCTACGGTTGTTCCGCCATTTTGTTTTTTTGTAATAGCGGTTGCAAAATCACGGTGACTCACTTTCAGTGAAGAGTCGCTATCAGCAAGGCGAACCAACTCTTCGTCTGTCAAGCCGATGCGGATTTTTCCATCTAATAAAGCAATGGTTGCGGGCGTTGCTCCAAAATCGCGAATCGTTTTTTCCATATCGCGTGCTAAATCTATATTTTGTGGTTTGGGTAAACCATGTGTAATGACAGTGGATTCAAGCGCGACAATTGGCAAACCAATGTTGATAGCGCGGGCGACTTCGGTAGCGAGTTGAATGTGGGGATGTTTTATCATTTTACTTTTCTGAAAATAAACGGTTCAATATCTTGAATGGCTTTATCAAGGCGCGTGATTTCTTCTTGTTCGAGTAGAGAGAGGTCTTCTTTTTTATTTTGTTCTTTGATGTATAAAAATTCGCGTCGAAAGGCACGTAGAATTTCGCGTGCAATTTCTAAAGATTTTTTGGCACTGGCACTCACGGGTTTGGTTTCTTGTTGTAAGAGGCGGTCTATTTTCATTTCGCCTTTTTCAGAATGTTTGATAATTTCATCATACTCTTTATCGGTTAACCTAAAGCCATACGAA
>JAEURG010000116.1 GCA_016789345.1 Anaerolineales bacterium
CAAATCTAATTCAGCCATCACTTCATCCAACAAAATCACAGGGGTTTCATTCGTGCGCGCTTTCATCCAATCCACTTCGGCAAGTTTCAACGCCAACAATGTTGTGCGAACTTGTCCGCGCGAACCATAATCACTCACATCGGCTTTGTTGATGATGAATCGCAAATCATCACGGTGTGGTCCAATCGTTGTTACGCCGCGCGCAATTTCTTCTGAACGAATTTGTTTGAGTCGAGATAAAAATCCATTTTGAATTTCATCCAATTCAATCGCTGAACGATCAATGGCAGTATCAATTTTCAAACCCAACTGTCCGTTAGGTTTTGGAAGCGGGTCATAGGCAGGTTCATACGCCAGCCGTAAAATTTCATCTCCACGAGTCAAATCACTATGGACTCTTGATGCAAATCTTTCAATTTCTTGAATGGCTTGGATTCTCCACAAAATAATTTGTGAGCCAAACTTGACCAACGCTTCATCCCACACTTCGAGTTGGTCTTTGTTGCCTGAGCCTTCACTTAACGTTTTGAGGAGTGCATTGCGTTGAGACACGGCTTGGTTATATTCATGCAACACGCGCGCATAAGCAGGGACAGTTTGAGCGAGTGCAAGATTCAAATAGCGACGACGTTCTTCAGGTCCGCCTTCAATAATTTGTGACATTTGTGGAACAAAAATCACAGCGTTGAAATGACCAATCACATCATTAACTTGACGTTTGACTCCATCTAATAAAATTTCTTTGCGAAGTCTTTGCCCATTCACGCCAGTGGGTTCAAGAATTAAACGCGCTTCTAAACGATGTTTTGTTTTCCCACGTTGATAATCTGCTACGAGGCGTGTAACGGCTAACGAATTTTTCGCTTCATGGAAATTGACAATTTGTCTATCTGCATGCGTTTGAAAGGATGTGAACGCTGCTAGAAAATAAATCGCCTCAAGGACAGATGTTTTTCCTTGCGCATTACTGCCCACAAGTAAAACAGCCCGCTTTGGAAGTTCAACATCCAAGCGGGTGAGCGAACGAAAGTTGGTTAAGGATAAATGTTTAAGATACATCGGTTTACAGGTTAGAAAGTTGGAAGGTTTGAAGGTTTTGACTTTAAAACTTGTAAACGTTCAAACTTTTAAACTTTTTACTCCAACGGAACTTGCTCATCTTCTTCACGCGGCTTCCAGACTTGTGTGGCTTTGTCTGTGTATAGCACGCCATTCAAATGGTCAATTTCATGTTGAAAGATTCTTGCTAGCCAACCTTCGGCTTTGATTTTGACTGGATTGCCATGTCGATTTAATGCTTTCACTTCAATGGCTTGATGTCTTTCTACTTCGCCAACTAAATTTGGAATGGATAAACAGCCTTCAATGCCTAATACTTTTTCATCCGATACTTTTGTGATTTCAGGGTTGATGATGACGAATAATTTTTTCTCTGGCGGGGGAGCGTCTTCTGGTCTATCTTCATCATCTTCACCTTCGGCATATTCAATCACTGCCAGTTGCATCGGAAGATTAATCTGCGGTGCGGCGAGACCAACGCCTGGGGCTTCACGCATGGTTTCAAACATATCGTCTATTAAGGTTTGTAAATCTTTATCAAACTTAGTAACTGGTTTCGCTTTTTTTCTTAGAATCGGATTTGGTAAATATACAATTTCTCGTAATGTCATGCTGTGGGTTTTCCTTAAAAGTTATAAATTTATTTTTTGACCGAAGACCGCCGACCGTTGACGGTAAAAGAAAAAGTTCTCGGTCTGTCGTCCATCGTCAGCGGTCTTTATTATCCTTCGCCACCGTAGTTATCACTGCTGACTTCGTCGTCGGGTAAATCGTCGAGCATGTCTTCTATTTGACCATCAATCTCATTATCAGCCAAGCGAAAGCTACCAGTAGAGCCACCCGCTGTGGGCGGGGTTGAGGCGGTATTAAATTCATCGCGATTCAAATGATAGGCGGCGACCCATGTCGCCATGCGTTCTCTATCTATATTGGCGGCTTCTTCACTTTTTTTTGCTAAGCGAACCATGCGCCTTCTATTAATATCAGACATGACTCCCGCAGGGTCTAGCACATCTTGAAATGAAAGTTTTGTTCCGCCTACCGTGATGAAGACTGTGCCGAAATTAAATATATTGCCCATTAAGCCAACGCGTTTGTATTCGGTGCTGAGGATGCTTTCAATTTGAGCGGTGCGGCGTTCTTCGGTGCCCAGTGGTTTTCTGTCGAGGTCCATAATTTCATCGGCTGTGACCATGAAGATGTCGTTGCTCCAGTCCCAATATTCATAGCCGAGCCATAGAAAATCTAAAAACATACAAAATAAAATGACGACGATAGCAGTATCAGTACGAAAACTAAAAATGCTTTCGCCAACGCTTTCAAAAATGGCGTTGTTCGGGTCTTGTGCGAGGCGAACGATTTGAATGACAAGCAATACCAGTAAAAAAAGAAATAATGCTAATGGACGCAAGGCTTGTTGAATTAATACAATCCAATGTTTGTGGTAGATAATTGTTGCGCCATCTTCTTGACGAAGTTTGAACATGTTTGAAAATGCTGTCCAAAATACACTGCCTTGAGGTTCTTTGTTGCCTGTTTCAAAAATGGGGGCGAGTGGTTCTTCGCGTTCTTTGATAACGGGCATACCAATTTTTGCGCGGATGGCATTTTTCATTGCTTCTTTTTGGGCTTGGGTGCTTTTGGATTTTGTGCGCTCCCAATATTCACGCACCATATCGGCGGCTTGTTCGGGATAATTGACGTATTCAAAGCGGATGTTGCCGACAAATGTACGCACATTGACCGTGCCGAAATTAAATTGTCGCCCAAAAAAATCCGTTTCCATGCCGACCGATAAAATGGTTTGAAGTGGCGCTTCTTGACGGCTATCATAAATGCCGATAACTTTTTCCAGCAAAATCACGCGCTGATTGGTGACGATGTAATAATCATTTCCCCAATCGAGGATGAGCCAAATCACCCAAACTGTCAGCACGATGACAACCATCACTGCAATTGCGGCTGGTGTAACGGCATCGGTAATAAAACCGAAACCAAACAAAGCAAGTGGAACTAAGAATAATAAAATTGGAAATATCAATTTTTGATATAAGCGAAAGATATGGCGGCGTGCCATAAAATAAATCACTTCGTTTTCGCCCAGCCACTTAAAGCGATTCGCACGCGCTAATTTATGACTAGAAATTGCAACGATAAAATTGGGTCTTAACTTTTCATACTTTTCAATTAACTCTTCAAACAAAGCGCGTGAGAGAAAAAACAACAAACAATCTTCTACAACGGTAAGCGTGGCAGAACGGTCACGCTTTTCAAACAAAGCCTCTTCGCCGAAATAATCACCTGCCGATAAAATCGCCAACGTTTCTTCTTCGCCTTGCGCATTTGGGCGTGAGACTCTTGTTTTGCCTTTATAAATTAAATAAAAACCATCGGGCTTTTCGCCGCGGTTAAAAATTTTCGCGCTAGCAGGCAAAATCACTTCTTCCAAATTGACGGCAATGCCTGCCAACTCATCTTCACGAATCCCACTGAAGATGTGAATTCGATTCAAAAATACAACACGTTGTTGAATGTCAATCGCCACGTTTTTATTCTATCAAATTTCGCGCACAATGGCGCAACCATAAGCGGATGTTTCCTGAACTTCTGGCACATCCCCAGCCAGCAAAGATTTAACGGCTTCATCTAAATAAAATTGAGTCGCAACTTTTTGACGAAATTTTACATCATCCACTGCACCTTGATAGCGCAAGATTCCATCTCTATCTATGACAAATACATGAGGCGTGGTCACCGCTTCAAACAGATTTGCAATTTCACAATCCGCATCAAGCCAGACTTGGGGTATGGTTCGCGTTTCAGCAACCTTTTTTATGCCTGATAGCGATTCGTTGCGATTGGAAGCAATCGTTATTAATTCAACTTCATCTTGCCATTTTGCACATATAGACAATATTGCTTTATCCGTTCGCTCTGAATGCGGACATTCACACGACCAAAAATTGATAATCACAATTTTGTCGCGATAATCATTTATGTTAACGATATTTCCATCTAAATCTTTTAGTGAAAAATCAGGAACAGGAGAATTTAGTTGTAAAGTCATAAGGTTTACAGGTTTGAACGTTCAAACATTCAAACCTTCCAACTTTCAAACAATTTCTACGCCTGCCAATTTTTCCACAATCCCCACCACAGCAGAATTATCTAACTCGCGCATACCTTCATCAATCATCATCTGAAAGAATTTTGTATTTTCTTCTGTGGCTGAGATTGGAATATCGTATTCTTTGGCGGTTTCCAAAACGATGTTCATATCTTTCAATTGCATATAAGCCTTGAAGCCCGGACTGCGATTGCCTTCAAATAAACGTGGGGGTTTGATGTCTAATGCCCAACATTGAGCCGCGCCGCCTTTAATTGCATCCACAACTTTCTTTGGGTCAACGCCTGCTTTTTTGGAAAAGACTAATAACTCAGCCATTGCCACCATTTGCGCCGCCACCATAATTTGATTTGCCGCCTTGGCTACCTGACCTGCTCCCGATTCACCAACGTGAGTCACAGTTTTTCCCATCGCCTGAAACACAGGCATTGATTTTTCTACTGCGCTGACTTCACCACCGACCATAATTGTGAGTGTTCCATTTTTTGCACCAATGTCACCACCTGAAACGGGAGCATCTAAAGCAAATATATTTTTCTCTTTCAATTTCTCCGCAATCATTCTTGCGGATGCAGGTTTGATAGTTGAATTATCAATAAAAATTAATCCGTTATGTGCGCCATGAATAATTCCGTTTTCACCTAAAGCAACTTTTTCAACATCAGGTGAATCGGGTAAGTTGGTAAAGATAATATCTACTTGTTCAGCAACTTCTTTTGCTGAACTTGCAGACTTTGCCCCTTCTGCCACCAATTCATCTACTGCGGCTTGTGAACGATTATGCACAATGAGAGGAAACCCTGCTTTCAAAATGTTTCTAGCAATAGACTTGCCCATTAATCCGAGACCGATGTATCCAACTCTTAACATGAAGAGACTCCTTGTGTTTTGTTTAGGATGATTATATATTCATTTCGCAACAACGAACACAGAGTCATAATCCCGAAGGGATGGAATGATTATAGAAAAAATTCAAGACAATTAATAAATCCCGAAGGGATGACATAGATTTAAAGATTATGACACCCCTTCGGGGTTTTTATATTCACAAATAAATTCTATAATCATTTGACCCCTACAGGGTCCTTTGTTGTATGATATTAATAAAATTTGTCACGCTACAAGCGTGACCTACGAATCAAAAGATGGGATTAAAAAAACTGCTCCTCGAAATGAGAAGCAGTTATCGGTCACGTCAGAAGCGGGTTATTCAATCACATACGTCAAGTTGACGGTTACACTCACAGCCAATTGACCAGGTTGAATCGGCACTGCCGCAGATTCCATTGCACCACCGCCACCACCTTTGCCACCATAAAAGTAAGGGGTAATTCCACTTTCATAGTAACTGACGTTTTGAATCTCGCCGAGGGTAAGCCCTGAGGTTTCAGCAAGTTCTGCGGCTTCGGTTTTGGCATCTTCCACTGCTTGCGCACGGGCTTCTTTTTGTGCTTCGGTTTTATCTTCCACATCAAATTGAATGCTATAGATGCTATTGGCGCCTGCTGAAATAGCGGCATCGAGCAAATCGCCAAGTTTATCAATATCGCGCACGGTCACGTTCACAGTGTTATCTACAACATAATTGACCTTGCCACTAAGTTGACCAAACTCATCATATTGCGGGTTCGACCAAATGCTAAAGTTATTGGTGCGAATATCTTTATCTTCTACGCCAGCATCTTTGATGGCTTGAATCACAGCGGCGGTTTGCGTTTTATTTTCATCCACTGCATCTGCCGCGTTATCACGTTGGGTGTTTACACCAATGGTGATGTAAGCAATATCAGGGGTCAAATACACAATACCCACACCACTTACATTTAATGTGCGAAGCGCTTCAGGCGCGGCATAGTTGTTCGTTACAGAGCTTGGTGCACTTGGTCCACAAGCACTGACCATCAACGCAAATACTGCCACAATTGCAAAAACTAAATATTTCTTATTCATTTTATCTCCTTTAGATATTGTAATGCACAGATAAGACGCGCACATCCCCAAAAAGTTCCAGTGAAAATGCTTGAATTTATCAGGCTTTGAGGCTAAAATTGCACAAATGTTCTATGCCTATTAATTACCAGCAAGCCTTTACACAAATAAAAAAGATTGGCGCAACCTCAGAAGAAAGACGAAAGAAGAAAGAAGATGCGCGTAAACAAGCCCGCGAGTTATTTTTGGCTTATTCTTCTGAATTGGATTCACTTCGCTCGAAAGTAGAGTCTGCCAAACAAGCGGATGCCAATATCCGTTGTGCCGTTCCACTTGATGAAAACCTCGCCTCTTCCTACGGGATAACTGATTCTGTTATCCAAGCGACTTTAATTGCGGCTGACGGCTCGCAGATTAACCCCGACAGACATGCTTCCATTCAATTTGGTTTGATTAACGTGGGGGCAATCACCATGAAATTAAATTCAGGTGAAACGCCACAAATCGTCACCGACACAGAATTATTATTTGGTGATGACCTTTTACCAAACAACATTCCCATGTCTGAAGGGTTGGTCGCCTTAAAACGTGACTTTGCCGAACGCTCTGCATTAGATGAATTATCAAAAAATATTACAGGGGATGTTGTCACATTTACAGATGGTCCTATTGAGTTGTGGAGTGCCAAAGGTGAAGATGCAACTTCTTACAATGATTACATTCAAAAATATTTAGGTGTTTTATCTCGCTTGCAAACTCGCGGAATTATCACAGCAGGCTATGTAGATAAACCTTCTGCCGACTTGGTTGTTCGTTTGCTAGAAATTATGATGGCAGACAATGAACAAATTAAAAAATTGCGAGATTTCCATCCATTAAGAAACGTGAGTGACCGATGGTTGTTTGGTGAAAAAGAAAACCCATTGCTCAAACCTGGTCAGCGTTCAGCGATTTTTAAAATCCAATCCAGTTCAGAGAAAAATTACACAGGTGTTTTGGAATTGCATTTCTTTTATTTGAATGTTGGCACTGACGAAAAACCTTATCCTGTGCGAGTTGAAGTTCCAAAATGGGTAGTAGATGACAAAACAAAATTAAATCTGCTTCATGCTGTTTTGGTAGAACAATGCAAAATGATGGGAAGTAAACCGTATCCATATTTATTGCATCGCGCCCATGAAACAGCAGTTGTGAAGCAAGAAGAGAAAGTTCAAATTGAACAAATGTTAAGTCAAGAGTTAAGAAATAATAACGAAGAGATGGATGCGGGTTCAAATAAACAATCTGCGAAGAATTTGAAAGGGAGGACAAAGTATGGGTAACAAGAACTGGATAATATTATTAATAATTACTTGTATTACCATTATTGTTTTTAACTATTGGCAAATGAAAAATGCTCAAAAAAAATTAGATGACTATTTGCTTGCAATAAATTGTCCAAATGTCACAAACTGTCGAGAAAAAATAGAAGCAAAAATTATTAAAGGCAATAGCGTAATACTGAATCTTGCGGGTGGTAAAGGAATTTCATTACGTGAAACTTATTACAATATTTATCTATCTTCAGATAGTTTTGATTCAAAAAGAGTTAAAGTATTAGGGAGTCCATTAACAGATGGAACACCTTTTGATATTTCAAATGTAATAACTCTCGGGACAGATTCGAATTTTGCTAAATACAACTTACAACCTGAACGAGTTGTGTACATTGAATTTTGGAGAGGTCAAATTACTTTTATTTTTTTCGATGTGATTTTTAAACCAACTGAAATTCAAGAGCAATCAAATACTCCAGCAATATTTCCTAATACAGATACAAGAAATTATGATATTGCTATTCCTACTTCAAACCATCCTCTTATCTTGTCTTCAAAATCTAAAAGTGATTTTTATGGTTACGGGGTTATTTTTGGAACAGTTTTGTTCTTTTGCATAACAGGATTGATATTTGTACCGAAAGATAATAAAAGAAAAACAATATTGATGAAATTGTAAGGATAAATCTATGACAAATCAAATTGAAATCGGGCGATTACTACGAGCAGGGACAACTGGTTTTATTGCAGGTTGTCGAGTCAATCAATTAAGTGTGCCATCGTTTGGAGCATTAGTCCGCGCGCCGTTGAGTGATGGCTATCAAGTGTATGGACTGATTTACGACATTCATATTGACGATGATGGTTTGGTACGTCAATTGGTGACTGCAAACAATGTCAGCGATGATGTATTAAGAGACAATCGTGAAAATAGAATCGTGCCAGTTGAAATGTCAGTGCTAGCAGTGGGCTATGAACAAGATAAAAAGATTTATCACCTACTTCCACCACGCCCGCCATTAAGTTTGGATGTGATTTATTTATGCAATGAGAACGAAATCAATCAATTTGTCTCATCAGGCAGGTTTGGATATTTCCGTCACATCTTGCGAGCAAAAGAATTACCCATTGGTGAATTGTTCGCTACTCATTTCAAACAAGTTAAATCTGTCAATAAAAATAGCAATTGGTCAAAAAATGCAGTGCAAGAATTAATGACATTGTTAAGAGATGATTATCCAACGTTGATGTCTATTCTTGGTGCGTTGAGAGATATTGTTGAATAAAAAGATTGAAACACAAAGTACACAAAGGTCACGAAGGAAAACCTTAAAACCTCTTTGTGTACTTAGTGTCCTTCGTGTTTAAAAAGGTGAAACTATGAAAATACAACGAACTCAAATTGGTTATCTCATCGGTGGTGGACTCAAAGAAAATTTTCTTGTCCGCTTAACGATTTCATCACAAGAAATTCAAGAAGGTGCATTTGTCGTCATTGAAAGCGGAAATTGGAATTACTACGGCATCGTCACTGATATTCGACTCGGTTCCACCGATGAACGCTTTGCGGCAGAAATCTTAGATTCACGCCTAACAGAATTCGCAAATGCTTTACAAAACAGTCAGGCTTTGTATGCAAATATTGAAGTGTTACCTAACTTAATGCTCGAAGTGGGACCCGATGAATCCACACCTGAATATAAAACTTGGCGCGGAAAAATTGATGCAGGCTTAGCAGATGCACCTCGTATATTACCTGTCAAAAATGTGCCACCACATCATTCGATTGTTTCGCTTGCCAATGAAGGCGATATTGCAGAAATTTTCGGCAAACCAGAAGAAGAGAAAAATTTCATCATTGGGTATACCCGCGAACAAAATCATCCAGTGTGTATTGACTTGGATAAATTTGTGCAACGTTCATCGGGTGTGTTTGGAGCAACAGGAACGGGCAAATCATTTTTAACGCGTTTGGTGTTGGCTGGATTAATGAATCACAACAAGGCTTCTGTTTTAGTTTTAGACATGCACAACGAATACGGCTTTGACGACATCGCTTCTGACACCAAGAAAAATGTTCAAGGTTTAAAAACCATGTTCAAATCAAGTGTTCGATGCGTTGGTTTGGGAGCAGGATCCACTATAAGGGGCAATCAAGTTGATTTCAATTTAGAAATCGCAATGGATGATATATCCACAACTGATATTGAAACCTTATCACGCGAATTAAATTTACGAGATACAACTCCAACTACATTGAATGCTTTGTATACATCGTTTGGTGATAAGTGGTTTGCAAATTTCAAAGAAATGAATCAAGAAGAAGTTGAAGTGGAAGATGAAAAAGGACGTTTGAAAAAAGTTCCGCATCCTGATAGTGTGGCGGCGTGGGCGATGCAAAATGGTGTCAACGTGGCGGCGGCGGTTGGTTTGCAAGATAAATTGCGACGCCTCTTTAACAAGCCTTATATTGTTCAAAAACCTGCGGCTGACTCTGTGCTACAAATTATTCAATCTTTAGAAGCGGGCAAGCATGTAGTCTTGTCTTTCGGTGAACATGAAGGTGACTTGGATTATTTGCTCGTTTCCAATTTGTTGACTCGCAAGATTCGCACAGCATGGGAAAAGAAAACCAATGAATTTCGTGCACATGGCAAAGCAGAGCCGCGACCTTTAATTATCGTGGTTGAAGAAGCACATAAATTATTGAATCGTGAAATGGCATCGCAAACGACATTTGCAACCATCGCACGCGAATTAAGAAAATATTATGTGACCTTGTTAATCGTGGATCAACGTCCATCACAAATTTATGATGAGGTTATGTCACAACTCGGTACAAGAATCTCAGGCTGGCTAGGTGATGACTTGGATATTCAAGCCGTGTTATCGGGCTTATCAGGTCGTGAAGCGATACGAGGCATGTTAGCGCGTTTGCAACCCAAAGAAGAGGTGTTGTTATTAGGTTGGGGCGTGCCCATGCCCTTGCCTGTGAAATCCAGAAGATATGACGAAGCCTTTTGGAAGGAAATGAGTAAAGGCAAAAAGAGTAAAGAGCAGAATTTGAAGGAACTTGGTTTTTAAGAGGAGTTATATATGGATTTAGGAATAAATGGTCTTTACTATATAACTCACATAAGTAACTTAGCTTCAATAATGAAGTTAGGTGTATTGTCACATACGCAGATTGATAAAAACAAAGTAGATACAACTCGAATTTATGACAATCAAATTGTAGAGGCACGTAGAGAAATACATACTCCAGATGGAAAATCTCTTTGGGATTTTGCCAATCTTTATTTCAATCCAAGAAATCCGATGCTTTATAGAGTACTAAGAGAAAAGCCTGTAAAGACATCAGAAATCATCGTAATTGCTTTCAACCCTGTTATCTTGAATAATAAAAAAATCTATATTACTACGGGTAATGCGAGGTCATGGCAGTCGGAGATTCTTTCCCGCGATGAAGGGTTGAAAAGGATGAAAGAAATACAAAAAAACTTCCAACTAGAGTGGTGGTCTAATGAAGATGGTTCAAAAACAAAAATAATGGCAGAATGTCTGATCCCTGACAGAATACCTCCTGAATATATTCAGGGAATTTATGTGTTAAATCATAATGTAGCACTATACATTAAGAAAAACTACCCTACAGTAAATGTTGAAATTATTCCTGAACCCCATATGTTTTTCCAACCTGCTTGGCGTACCGCACTTTCAAGCAATTTGAGTCTTGTTGATGGCGACATGTTCTTCTCCCAAATGCAAACTTTAACTATTAGTGTTAATTGTGTTGGTGTTATGGGAAAAGGTCTTGCTTCTAGAGCGAAATATCAATTTCCAGGTATGTATGTTAAGTATCAAGATTTGTGTAAAGAAAAGAAACTTGCTTTAGGGAAGCCATATGTTCTGAAGAAAGAATATTCTCTTGATGAGGAATTAGCAGAGTCTCCTGAAAGTCTCAGAAGTGTTGAAGAAACTCAATTTTTACTTTTCCCAACTAAGAATCATTGGCGACAACGTAGCGATATTGGTGGTATCGAAGATGGCTTGAAAGAACTTGTAAAGAACTATAAAAGAGTCGGTATAGAATCATTAGCTACACCAGCCCTTGGCTGTGGATTAGGACAACTTAAATGGAGTGATGTTGGTCCTTTGATGGGCAAATATTTGTCTAAGTTAAATATACCTGTTGCAATTTATTTGCCACGAGAAGGAAAAATTCCTGATGATCAACTGACAAGAAAATTTTTACTTGGATAAAATCGATTTGCAAAACCATCATCATTTGACCTCTCCCAACCCTCTCCTGTAGGAGAGGGGTTTTGTTATGTGATTGGCTTGCGACAATTTTGTCGCAAGCCGTAGGGGCGACGCATGCGTCGCCCCTACAAGATTAATTTATAATTTCATAATGTCCAAATTCGACCCAAAGATTCATCATCGTCGTTCAATCCGTTTGAAAGGATATGATTATTCACAAGCAGGTGCATATTTTGTCACCATGGTCACATGGCAAAGGGAATTTTTGTTTGGGTCAATTGTGAATGGGGAAATGAATTTAAATGAACGTGGAAAGATTGTTAATGACTGTTGGCATGAAATCCCCAATCATTATGGTAATGTTGAATTAGGCACATTTGTTATCATGCCCAATCATGTGCATGGAATTATTTTTATTCATGAAAATCGGAATGCGACAAATTTGTCGCATTCCGTAGGGGCGAGGCATGCCTCGCCCCTACCACCAAAAGGTGTTTCATCAGGTTCTTTAGGGGCAATTGTTGGTTCATTCAAATCTGCGGTAACAAAAAGAATTGGCAAAGAATTAAACGAAACGGGAATTTGGCAACGCAATTATTACGAACATATCATTCGGGATGAAAAAGATTTAAAAAACAAAACGGATTATATAGAAGCAAATCCCATGTTGTGGGATGAAGACGATGAAAACCCAATCAATATAAACTAGCAAATTAGTCAACTACAAAACCAACTTTATGCCAAGCATTGTTCATATAGCCTTTGAAATTCCAAACTTGTTCAATATCTTTTGGTTGTGTATTAGCAGATGAATCTATAGCCCGTACAATCAATTCATGTTTGCCTTTTGATAAATTCAAATTGACTTTCCATAAAGTCCATGCAAAACAATTTGTTTTGTCTAATTCTGCTTGTGTCCATGTCTTTCCATCATCACCAGAAATTTCAACGCGGGCGATGTGTCTGTTACCACCAGTAGCCGCATAGCCAGAAACAGTTATAAGTCCAGATGTGAGGCGTTGATTATTTTCAGGCGAGCAAATCACCGAAGTCACATTCATCTCACCCAACATCAAGCCATCATCCCATTTCACATTATCCGCATGGATGTTCGAGGCAAACAAACGATACGCAATGCGTTGAAAATAATTTTGCGAAGGCTCATCCGAAATAAGTATTTGATTCAGCCACTTGACACTGCGCGCACCGATAAAACCCGGCACCACAACCCGCAACGGGAATCCATGCACAGGCGATAAAGGCTTCCCATTCATTTCATACGCGAGGATGACTTCATCATGAATTGCTTTTTCAAACGGGATGGAACCGCCGAAATTAAATCT
Source organism: Anaerolineales bacterium (assembly GCA_016789345.1). Taxonomy (GTDB): domain Bacteria; phylum Chloroflexota; class Anaerolineae; order Anaerolineales; family Villigracilaceae; genus Villigracilis. Next base: position 13,038 of record JAEURG010000116.1, read on the forward strand.
TTTTCCGAGACGTTCTGTTTCATCCAACCCTTGAAATTGCACATGCAAATTTTTCGCTTCATTTTCCACGCCGATAGTTGCCAGCACATCTTTTAGTTTTATCCCCGCCCACAATGCGTGACTAATCGCCTCAACATTCCATGGCAATTCATGTGGAATTTCTTTTATCGCCATCAACTCCTGACGGCGATTTCCTGCACATTGTAATGTCGCAGAAATTTCTACACGTTCAAAATTGTTTTTTATTTCATCTAAGGTGAAAGAAATTGTTTTATTTTTATATTGAATATTCAAACGAAATGAATTGACATCCACCTGTGGCACATCGCCATGATTACGGACAAAAAATAAATTCGTTGGTGTAATATGATTTTGTGTTAAAAGATTTAATGGCGCACCACCATTAAATGGGTTTTGATGTCTGATGACAAATTGCTCGTGTTTGTCAAAAGGAATCTTATTCAACCTCAATCACCTCAACCTCATCAGTAATTTCAATCACATCTTTCAAAGTTGCATAAACCGCGCAATATTTTTCTTCACTTAATTTCACGGCTTTCTTCGCTTTTTCAATATCGATTCCTTTGCCATAAATTTGATAATGCAAATGAATCTTGCGAAATTTCCATGGTGGGTTTTCATCTTGTGTATGTTCGGATGTAATTTTTATTTCCCTTAAATCTTGTCTCTGCTTGATTAAGATTTCAACAACATCATGCACCGAACATCCCATCAGCGACATTGGCAATAAATCCGAAGCACTGACATTTCTGAGTTGATTTCCACTGCTATCTTCTAGTGTTCTTTTATCTTGCGGATTCCAATATAAGCGAGTTTGTTTAGTTGCCATATTTTTAGTATAGCATTGAAATTAAGATAAGATAGATTACAAATCATAAACTAAAGGAAAACAAATGCAACCTATTTATTTCATTATTTTAATTGGTTTGATTGGCGGCATTGCCATTGGATTTCAAAGCCCGATGGCTAGCATGATTAGTCAACGCTTGGGTGTATTGGAAAGTGTATTCATCATCCATGCGGTTGGGGCGGTTGGGGCGTTAATTCCCATGTTGATATTTGGAAACAGGTTGACCGAGTGGCGAAGCGTTCCATCCTATACATTGTTCGCAGGTTTATTTGGTCTCGTCGTCATTTATGCCATGAGTTTTATGATTCCAAGAATCGGAGTGGCTGGTGCATTGATTACGTTATTAGCAGGTCAATTGTTGATTGGTTCGCTTCTTGATCATTTCGGCTTGCTCGGCGCGATGCACAGACCTTTTGATTTCACCCGTGCTTTTGGACTTGCCATTGTGATGCTCGGTGTTTGGCTAACAGTAAAATAAATTTTATTCTTTCGTCACAATATAATTATGAATCAAATGCGCATGACGATTTTGCAAACGGATAAAGTGATTTTGAATCGCATCTGCTTCTGAACCTTCCAACACAAGGAAGCGTCCTTTTTCAACACCTTCACGTGCAATTTCGCGGCACACAGCCTCAGTGATTAACTCAGCCAAAAGTACTTGACCCTGTACAGTCGTGTCGAGGCGGTTGTTTTCATCCAAATAAATTTTTACAGACGGCGCGGCAGTTGCAATCACAATGCTGGAATTGACACGGTCAAAATAAACGCGCTGACGTGGATCTGTGCGATCATCAAAACGAATATCCGTGAACAATGAATTACTACCACGCGTGGGCGGTGATGGAATCGATTCTTTTTTCGAGTGAACTTGTACCACAGCCTGCGCGCGATTTTTTCCAAGATACGCCGTGATAGTTGCTTCACCACCTACTTGACGACCTTCTACTTGTACACGCGCTTCTAAAATAGAAGTTTGTGTTTTATGTGGCTTCAATGGGACTTGTGGCGTGATAACAATCACTTCAGAATTATTCGAGATAACTGTTGCAGTGGCATTTGATTTTTCATTTTCTTTCAATGCCACGCGTAAAGTTAGCATTGCAATTTGACCTGTTTGCACATATAACTTTTCAGGAAAAAATCCCATACCTGATTCTGGTAATTCAATTTGTTTTTTTGTGCTATCTTTCGGGTCACGCAATTCACTGACTGCAATTGTATTTAATTCATGCAAAGCACGGTCTATTTTTTGACGTAACTTTTTATCTAACTTCGTTTGCTCATCGTGCATGGCATGTTCACGTTCGGTGTTGATTAATGGTTCAAGTTCAGTTTCAACAACATTTTTTAATGCCTTTGCAAATGGATGCGTCCAATTAATGCCGTCACGTGTGGCAGTTAACACAGGCTCATCATTCTTCAACAAATCATGTAAATAATCACATTGCATTGTCCCATAAAAATAACCAGCATACGGGTCATTTTCAAATTTGAGCATCGTCAACGAAATCACAGTAGCGTGACTAATCACCAACAAACCGCCATCGGCATAATCGCCTTCTTCGCCACGTGTTGATAATTGAATGCCTGAACGAAATACATTTAACTTCACTGTGGCAGGATAACCAGGCACTTTTAGTTTTTCATTCAAAACTTCTTCACCCTTTGGTGCAACATAACTTAATGTATGCGCTTGTTTAACACTGCCATCATTCGCAAGTTCACGTAAAACAATTTTACGTTTTGGGTTGCTCATAATTGGGCGCAATTCAAAATGACGTTGCAAATAATTTCGCAAGTTATTAAATTGCGGCATCTTCACATCAGTGCGTGAGACGATAATTTCAATAATCGTTCCATTGCCTTGTAACACTTCATACTTTTGACGTAAATCAACAGTGGCACGAATCGGGTCATCCAAATCAAAAGTTGGAATTCCTTTTTTCAACAACAACGAACATGAATAAAAATTCGCGCCTTTGAACGAACGTACATATCCATACCCCAAACCAAAAATAGAATCTTTCAAGCCGCGTCCCCACATCCCGCGCACATGTTTATCTTCTTTAATTCCGCTGGTGGCTTCGCCGTATGTTCCCACAACTTTATCCATGCGCGAATCAGTCATGCCTTCAGCAAAATCACGCACAACAATTTTTGAATTGCTATGCTTTCGCAAAACATCAATCACCATTTCGCCACTGGATGAAACACCAGAATCTTCCAAGCGCGAATAACTATCATTCGCGTTCGTAATAATTTCAACCAACGCCCGCATCACATCTTTGCGAATCGCTTGGTCTGCTTGTTGTATGGCTACGCGGTCTGCGTATTGCAACTTTCTACTACTTACCATGTCATCTCTTCTTTAATAATTTTGCAAAATGTTCTTCGCAAAAATCAAAAAACTTAAT
>JAEURG010000129.1 GCA_016789345.1 Anaerolineales bacterium
AAAAAGCCACGCCCCTGCGCGGCGGATGGCATGACCGAATAATCATCCGACTCTAATGCCTGCAAAAATATTTTGCGAATGCGCGTTTCATCAGACGCTTTTTCAAGCGAAATAAAAAGCGACTCGCGTTCTTTTTTTAGCATCTGACCGATGGTTTGGGGCATGGAATTATTGTATTACAAACATCACCGACTTGCGCCGGTGATGTGCTTACATTTTTATTCGGCTGTTTCAGCAACTGGCTCTTCGGCTGATTCTGCTTTTTTGCTTTTCTTTGGTTTTTCAGCCGTTTCTTCTTCAACTGGTGCAACAGCGGTTTCGATGCTTTCACCTTCACGGTGGACAATGATTTTGACTTCTGGTACCAAGTCCATCGTCAGGCGGACGCGGGCTGTGAATTCGCCCAATGTGCGAATCGGTTGCGTATCTACTAATTGACGTTTTACTTCAAAACGAATCTTTTCTGTGATGGCGGTAGCAATATCTTGTGTGGTGATAGAGCCGTATAACTTGCCTGTTTCGCCTGCTTTGGCAGGGAAAATTAAAGTGAGTTCTTTAATTTGGTCGGCAATGCCTTTGAGTTCTTCGTTTTGTGTGTTGCGACGAATTTCGGCTTGTGATTTGATTTTTTCAACTTGCTTCATGGCACCTTCAGTGGCAAGCACTGCAAAACCTTGCGGCAAGAGGAAGTTTCGCCCATAGCCATCGGCTACTTTTTTAATATCCCCGGCGCGCCCCAATTTGTATACATCTTTAATTAATAATACTTTCATTTTGTTTAAGCCCTTTCTGGCAAGATTTGGTATGCCGCAATCAGCGGCACCTCGGTCTCACGTTGTGATGACCTCGGGAGTGAAGGGTACAACACTCTGCGGGGGCAGAGTATACCACAAGTAGGGTTGCCAACTCAAAAAAATAAGATAAGATAATGCTATGTTCAAGTTTCCCATCAGTTTTCGACGTGTGCTTATCTTTGCGGGTATTTTCGTTTTGATTTTATTCGTGATTGAATTTAATTCACGTCTAGAAGAACTGAACCGCTTAAACGAACAACGCGAACAAGTACAAGCCATAGCAACCCAAGTGATGCAAACTCAGATTGCCTTGCAAACCCAAGTTGCTTATGCTGGCTCAGATGAAGCAGTGGAAGAATGGGCGCGCACTGAAGGGCACTACATTCAAGAAGGTGACCAACCCGTGATTCCGCTAGGTGTACCCGGCAGTGACCCGGTCATTGAGCCTACCCCTGAACCCATTCCAACTCCAATGCAAAACTGGGAAATCTGGTGGACATTATTCTTCGATGAATAAAATTCATCACAATGGAAAGTAGTATTTCTGCATATTTAGTTTCGTTTGTTTCATTAGCCGTGTTGCTGATTGTTACGGTAGCATTGGCATTTTTACGTTGGAAAAATGCTCAAGAACAAGCCTTACTCAAAGCGGAGCAACGCCGCTCACAACAACTCGGCTTGCTCGAAGAAGCCGGCCGAATCATCGCTGATAGTTTTGACGAAAAAGAAATTCTCCAGCGCGCCATTAATGCCATCACCACACGTTTTGGTTATGCTATATCTGCCATTTCAAAATTAGTAGAAGGCGACATGCTCGAAGTCGTTGTTATTGCCGGCACCGAAGATTTTGGCTACAACCCCGGCTATCAACAAAAAATGGGAGTTGGAATCATTGGTCACACCGCTGAGATACAAAAAACATACCTCACCCATAATGTTTCAAAAGACCCGTATTACTTTTCTAGCGATGAACATTTTGGTTCAGCCATTTGCACGCCATTGTTCAAAGGTGAAAAACTTTTCGGCGTGTTGTATGTAGAAAGTCAAAACCCAAATGATTTTGATGAACTTGATGTAAAAGCCATGGAAACGCTTGCCACGCATATTTCTGCTTCTTTACATCGCGCTTCTTTATATGCCGAAACACAAGAAAACTTGCGCGTTTTATCCATCATCCAAAATATTTCCAGAACGATTGCTAGTTCGTTAGAAAAAGAAAAAATTGCGAATCAAGTCGTCATTGTTTTAAGCGAAGCATTTGGATACACTCACATCAGCATTTATTTTTTAGAAGAAGATTATCTACACCTTGCGGCAGAGACGGGTTACCCAAAAGAAATGGTGATTGAAAAAATTCACATCAGCCAAGGCGTAAGCGGAAGAGCCATTCGCACAAAGACTGTCCAATTTATTGAAGATACTGCTCAGGAAAATATGTTCTTAAGAGCAGACCATGCCATCACAAGTGAAATTTGTGTACCTCTTCTCAAAGAAGATACAGTGCTAGGTATATTAAATATTGAATCCAGCCCTACACGCAAATTAACTTTAACTGATGTTCAATTACTCACAGCAATTGCCAGCCCGCTTGCTATTGCCATTGACAATGCCCGTTTACATGAACAAATCAAAAAAATGGCAACAACAGATGCCGTTACGGGTTTATCTAACCGCCATGTATTTGAACAAACCCTTGCCGCCGAAGTAGAACGCGCACAAAGACTCGGCATGAATGTCTCACTTATTATTTTTGATATTGATGGATTCAAAGAATTTAATGATACCTATGGTCACCCCGCTGGTGATGCACGCTTAAAAGGCATGGCAGAAATTATCAAAAGCAATTTACGTAAATATGATATTGCCGCGCGTTATGGCGGTGATGAATTTGCCATTATCCTTTCCAATTCAAATGAACAAAACGCACTCGCCTTTGCAAAACGCCTGCACGAAGCCGCAAAAATTGGCGCACCCAATACAACCGATGAAAACTCACCAGGTTATACGCTCAGCATGGGTGTGGCAACCTTCCCGCAAGATGCCACCAATCATAATGAATTGCTCATCGCCGCAGACCACGCCGCCATGCGCGCCAAACATTTAGGCAAAAACCAAATTAAACTCGCAAGCGACACAGGCAAATGAAAAGACTTGACCTCTTCCCCATTACTACAAAAATTGAAAATAATGAATTAACAATTGCTAGATGTAACTTAAATAAACTCGTAGATGAATTTTCGACTCCACTTTATGTTTATGACAAAGCGACTCTTGATTCATCTATTACTGATTACAAATCCGCTCTCGCCTCTTACTACCCCCAGCCTGCTTCTGTGACCTACGCCGGGAAAGCTTACCTCTGCCTCGCCATTGCCCAATGGACTCAATCGCATGGCTTAACACTCGATTGCACAGGCGAAGGCGAAATTCATATTGCATTAAATGCAAACGTGAAACGTGAAAATATTCTCGTGCATGGAGTTAACAAATCAGATGCTGATTTGAAATCTGCTATTCAACATGCAGAAACAATCGTTGTTGATAATTTAGCAGAACTTGAAAGAATAAAAGAAACTCTTCGCTTCGCTCAGAGTGACATAAATCTTTGGCTTCGTCTTTTACCCGGTGTTACTGTCTCAACACATCATGCCCATACGCAAACAGGTCACCACGAAAGCAAGTTTGGGATGACGCGTGAAGAAATTTTAGAAGCGGCAACATTTTGTAAAGAAAATAAATTACCTTTGAAAGGTTTACATTTTCATCAAGGTTCAAACTTTCGAGACCCCGAACCATTAATCCCAGCCATTGAATTAGCACTAGATATTGCTAAAGAAATTGGCTTTGAAAACGAATGGCATTTTTGTCCAGGTGGCGGCTGGGGCGTTGCATACCATGAAGATGAATTACCACATCCATCAATTGAACATTATGTAAAAGGGATTTGTGAAGCAGTCATTGAAGGTTGCAAGCAAAGAAATTTATCGCTGCCACATTTACATTTGGAACCTGGCAGAAGTTTGGTTGCCAGAGCAGGAGTGGCAATTTATCGAGTTGGTGCAATTAAAAAACGTGAAAACAAAACTTGGGTTTTAGTAGACGGTGGAATGGCAGATAACCCACGTTATGCGATGTATGGGGCGAGATATAGTTGTCTAGCAGTAACAGGTGTAGGTCAAGAAAGCGACGCGTTGAGCCTGTCGAAACGAAGCGAAATTATTTCAGTTGCAGGTCCGTATTGCGAATCAGGAGATGTCATCTTTGAAGATTTGCAAATGTCAAAACTCAAAGTAGGTGATTTGATTGCCGTGCCGATGAGTGGTGCGTATCATTTGAGTATGTCATCCAATTACAATGGCGCACGCAAACCTGCAGTGTTAATGTTAGAAAATGGCAATGCAAAATTGATTCAAAAAAGAGAAACGCTAGATGATTTGCTGAAAAGAGATTTCAATTTATAAAAGAAAATCCGCCTTTCGGCGGAGTTTTTATTTTTCAACTTTTTCTGTGGCGTTGGCTGGAATAGTTGAAGGCGACATGGCGGCTTTGCGCATTTGGTCTTCTTGCACCATGTGAATACCGTTGTTGACTTGATTGCTTAACTTTGCGATTTGGTCTTGCAATTGCATGAGGGTTTCGAGGACGTAGTTATCTGCATCGGCGCGGATGGCTTCGGCTTCGGCGCGTGCCTGACTAAGAATTTGTTCAGCACGACGTTGCGCTTCTTGTGTGATGATATCTTTTTGAGCCATTTCAGCGGCTTTATCACGTGCAAGTTGCAATGTACGATTTGATTCTTCTTGCGCTTGTGCCATGACGCGGTCTCGTTGAGCGACAACTTGTTGCGCTTTTTTCACTTCGTCTGGGATGGCGATGCGCATTTGGTCAATCAGTTCTAACATGCGGTCTTCATCCACAATAACGTTATGCGTGAAAGGCACTGCTTTCGCGTCATTGAAGAGTTCTTCGAGTCGGTCAATCAGTTGCAGGATGTCCATAAGTTATTTGTGCAATTTTACTCTGAAAATCAATTATTAACAATTCTAGCACAAATTAATCACGCAGGGAATTAGGCGGAGAGTCTTCCCCCATTTGGGCTACTTTTTCTTTGAGGGCTTTTTCAACATGCGACGGCACCATGCTAGAGACGTTGCCATTTAATGTAGCAATTTCACGCACTGTAGTAGACGATAGAAATGTATGTTGTTCAGCCGTGATTAACGCCACGGTTTCAACTGCATCTTTTGCTAAGCGTTGATTTGCCAATGCCATACGAAATTCAAATTCAAAATCTGAAAAGACACGAAGTCCGCGCACAATGACTTGAGCATTAATTTTCTGCGCAAAGTCAATCGTTAAACCACTGTAGCCGGTCACTTTGATTTTTGGATTGTCTCTAAAAGATTCAGTGACTAAAGAGATTCGCTCTTCAGGTGAGAATAATAATGTCTTTAACGGCTTATCATACACAGCCATCACAATTTCATCAAAAAGCTTTGAAGCGCGATTGGCTATATCTATGTGACCGTAGTGAATGGGGTCAAATGTTCCGGGGAATAAGGCTCTAACCATAATTTAGTTTTCTCGTTTCGTAGTTTGCTGGTTGGCTAGGTTAACTAGTGAGCTAATAAACTAGATAACTAGCCAACTACTTAACTAATATCACTTTGTGTACCATTCCAAAATCTTTGAAACGCTTCGGCGAGCAAAGTATGTTCAGGTTGATTTAAGTCTGGGTCTTTCTCAAATAAATTTTTGGCTTGTTCACGCGCTTTTTCAATTAACTTAACATCAGTAATGCTTGCCATTTTCAAGGATGAAGCAAAACCTGCTTGGCGCGTACCTAAAAATTCGCCGGGACCTCGTAATTTCAAATCTAAATCTGCTAATTCAAAACCATCATTTGTGACCGCCATCGCTTGCAGACGTTCATTTTCGGTGGCATCTTCACGCGTGGGGATTAATAAACATGTCGAAGCGACAGAGCCACGCCCGACTCGCCCGCGTAATTGATGAAGTTGTGCTAAACCGAATCTATCTGCGCCTTCGATTAACATCAACGTTGAATTGGGAACATCCACACCAACTTCAATCACAGTGGTTGAAACGAGAATATCAAATTCTTTATCTCTAAATTTCAACATCACTTCGTCTTTTTCGCTCGGTCGCATACGCCCATGTAATAAACCGAGTTTCAAATCAGGGAATACATGCGTTGATAATGCCTCAAAATCATCCACTGCCGCGCGCGCATCCATTTTTTCGCTTTCATCAATCAGCGGATATACAATAAACGCCTGATTTCCATTTTGCACTTGTGACCGAATCATGGCATACGCCCGCTCACGTTCTTGTGGACGAAGCACATACGTCGCAATCGGTTGCCTACCAACAGGCATCACGTTCATCACAGAAATATCTAAATCGCCAAACATCGTCAATGCCAACGAACGTGGAATTGGAGTCGCAGTCATTACCAACAAATGCGGATTTGTACCTTTGCTTCTTAATTCTTTTCGTTGCTCCACACCAAAGCGATGTTGTTCATCAATGACAACAAATTGTAAATCTTTGAAATTGACATCAGGCTCAATGACTGCATGAGTGCCAATCACAATTTTGATAGAACCATCTGCTAAACCAGATTTAATCGCTTCTTTCTCATTTCCAGTTGTGCTACCAACTAGCAAACGAATCTCAGCTTGATTCAAAAATCCGTTTTCGCCTGTCAACAAATTGACAAAGTTTCTATAATGCTGTTCTGCCAAAATGGATGTTGGTGCCATAATCGCGGCTTGTGATTCATTGCTGACAACCATGCTCGCACCCAATGCCGCAACGACAGTTTTGCCTGAACCGACATCACCTTGAATAAGTCGATTCATTGGTTTGCCAGAATCTAAATCTTTGCGAATATCATCTAACGCGGTTTGTTGAGCAGATGTTAAACTAACAGGAAGATTCGCTAAACGGTCAGCAACCCAGTTGTCGGTCACAGTGAAGCGTCTTCCTTCTACAGATTGCCAATCTTTTCTTTGTTGCAACACACCCATTTGCAAATAAAAAATTTCATCAAAAGCCAAACGTTCACGCGCAAGTTTGAGTCTATCTTGCGAATCAGGAAAATGAACTTGCGTTAATGCTTCACTTAACGAAACCAAACGCGCCTCACGCTTCAACGTATCAGGCAGTGGGTCAACCACCGCAGGCGACCAATACGAAACCACTTGCTTCATTTGATTGCGTAACCATTTTTGCGTGATGCGTTCAGTGAGCGCATAAATCGGCACAATGCGATTGGTATGCAAATTTTCCATCTCCACAAATTCCCAGTCAGGGCTGTTCATTACGAGTCGCCCAAGATATTGGTCAATTTTTCCAGAGACAGAAATCATGTCATCTTTTTTGAAACGGTTTAATAACCACGGTTGATTGAAAAAAGAAATTCGCAATGACCCCGTACCATCGCTGATAATTAATTCAATAATATTTTGTTTACCACCACGAATCGGTCTGTTCGTTACACTTTGCACTGAACCCAACACCGTCACCACATCATTAAACATCAATGCTTGAATTGGCTTCAACAACGAATAATCTTCATAGCGACGCGGATAGTTGTATAACATATCGCCCAGCGTTTGCATTCCCAACTTCGCCAACGACTCAGCATTTTTTGGTCCCACGCCTTGCAACACCGTCAACTTTGAATCAAATGCGGCAGGCGTTTGGCTATGCTTGGCACCCGCAACAGATTCAGAACGTGGCGCAGGGTTTGGTCTTTGTTTTTGATATGCTTGATTCTGATTTTGTTTAACTGGATTTTGATTCTGCGGTTTTGACTCTTGCTTAACAACTTGCTCGCTTCTCTCTTGACGTGGAACTTGGTTCTGTTCCTTCGGCTTTTGAGTTGCTTCGGGATATGTTTCGCCAATTCGCTTCCACAAACCCTTTAATGATTCAGCACGCCCTTCCGGGCTTAACTTTTCATACGAACGCAAACGCGCCACCACGGCTTGAATGACTTCTTCACTGATTGAATCTGCGCGTGCTTCCCCTTCCCAATAATCTAGCATACTAGCCAGCCCGCCTATCACAGCGGTATTTTGATATTTATTCTCATGTTCTAAACGAAAAAATTTACGAAGTTTTTCTAAAGACGGTTGCATAATGCTCAATTTTATCATGGTAAAAAAAGACTTCGGAAGTCTGGACGGACTTCCGAAGTCTGGGTTATTGCAAATTTCTTACCCTCGGCAAAGTGCTGGAACGTCTGCTGGCTAAAAGGAATCCAATCGCAACAATTAACCAAATCGTTGGGATAACATAACCCACAGGCGAATCCATAGACAATCCGCTCCACTGAGCGTAATAAGCAATCAAACTAATTCCTAAGGCAGATAAGAAGAAAATAAACAAAATAGAATTACGCAATCGGGATGGGTGTTCATTGCGAATCATCAAGCAAATCAAGCCCAAGACGATGCAAAAAATTCCGAAGCCGTAAGACATGAAGTAAAAACCACCTGATGTGAAAAACACTGAAATCCCTTCAACCACATACCAAATACCAAAAATTGTGAGCATCCACTTGGTTTTCATTTATCATCTCCTTTCATGCCTTATTTTCTACAAAGTATCAGCAAATCAACTCTCTCATTATATTTGAAATATGATGGTGTTTATGAAATCAAATTAATAAATCATTTGTTTCGGTTTTATGATTTAATATGTAAACCCTGAAAGGATTCTTAACATGGACTGGTTCAACAACAGCAAATTATTTGATTTGGCAAACAACTTGTAACTGTATAACTATAAATTAAGAAATCAAGAACGAGGTAATACAATGTTTAAAAAAACTCATATGCTTCTTTTAGGCTTTGCTATTATGCTAACAGTAGCCTGCATCTCAAAGGTTGAAGCACCTCTACAACCAGAGCCAACTAAAACACCAGAATCACCTACTGAAGTATATAATACCTTTACACCTACATTTGAACCTAAATTAGAAACCTCGATAGCATGGTATGCAACATCTACAGCTAATGCTCAAGATACTTTAGAAGACTGTAAAGGATATCCTTCTAACTTGTATTTCGCTAGAATATATTCCCCTAACAAGATTTGGTATATAGCTTATTGTAAATATCCCGACTCTAATTTAGACTATACAATAATAATTAATACTGCAAATTCCACCTCATGGGAATTACCATTTTATAAAATCTGGGGAGTAAATCAAAAAGGCCAATACCATCCAGAAGGAATTAAACAAGGTCAAATGACTATTACAGAATGGTCAAAAGATGGGAGGTACGTTTTTATTGAACCACAATATTGTTGTGTAGATGGTCCAGGCATGATATTTGTTGATGGGTATGGATTATTTAGATTAGAACTTAATACAGGAGACTTAATAAAAATTGACCAAGATGCTTCAGCATTTTCGTTATCTCCTCTTGGTACAGAATTAGTTTTTTATAAAGATAACTCACAAAAGGTTTATATCGAAAACTTGGAAACCAAAAAACAAATATATTTTGTTATTAACGAAAAATACGAAAAGGCTGGTATTTTCAATTGGTCCCCTGACGGAAAAAAGATTGTATTTTCTGCCGCTGATGAAAATTGGTTTGAAGATCAATCTGGCTTCGCTTTGTACATAATTGACTTAGATACGAATTCCTTGAAGTTCGTGGTTCATGAAACAGAAATTTTCTTCACTGCATTAAATTGGCTTTCAAATAATGAGGTCTTAATTGCTGATCGTTTAGGAATAGGTGAATTTATTCTAGATACGACAACAAATATATTAAGAAAGATTGATCCTGTAATTCTAACTTTAACACAATTACCATAGTTTTATTTAGCATAAAAAGGAGACACACTATGGACTGGTTCAACAATAGCAAATTATTTGATTTGGCAAAACAAGGTCAGAGATTACCTCACATTGCATTAGTTATTCCACTTTCGTTTCTTTTTATTTTCATTTCGCAAATGGGAGTTATTCCAGTAGTTATTGTGCTAGGAATCTTATACGGTTTTACAGAAACAGGTATTGATATGCCCGAACTCCCCGCCCTCGTTTCTGGATTTTGGATGGCAATGCAATTAATTTCGGCTTTCGTTTTGGTTTATGCCATTTTATGGGCATGGCTCGCATTTTTTGAAAAACGTCCATTTTGGACTTTAGGCTTTGAACTCAAAAATGCAGTCAAGCAATATGCGCGCGGATTTTTGTTCGGGATGATGATGTTCGTCGGTTCAGTAGCAATTTTAGGCGCGTTTGGAAGCGTCGCATTTGAGTCGGGAAATCCAAGTCAGCAAGGAGTTGCGGCAATTGGTGGAGTCAGCTTGGTTTTAATCGGTTGGATAATTCAAGGCGGCGCGGAAGAAGTTTTGATTCGAGGATGGGTATTGCCTGTGATTGGCGCGCGTTACAAACCGTGGATTGGTCTGCTAGTTTCATCTTTGATATTTGCAATCTTGCATGGGTTGAATCCAAACTTGAGCGTGATTGCATTACTCAACTTGGCATTGTTTGGTTTGTTTGCTGGTTTGTATGCCATGCGTGAAGGTTCGATGTGGGGCATCAGCGCGTTGCATAGTGTGTGGAATTGGGTGCAAGGAAATTTCTTCGGCTTTGAAGTGAGTGGCACACAAGCCGAAGGCGGCACATTAATTAACTTGATGGAAACTGGTGAAGATTGGTTAACAGGCGGAGCATTTGGTCCAGAAGGCGGATTGGCAGTTACGATTGTTTTGGTGATTGGAATTGCTGTTATTTTATTTTGGAAAGAGAAAAAGCAAGAAGATATTTCTCAATAGATATCTTTGCCACGGATTACACAGATTTTCACGGATACATTTTTAAATCCGTGTGAATTCGTGAAATCTGTGGCTATTTTTTAACAGCCGCAAAACCTAAAGCATTTGGACCCAAATGAGTTCCAATCACAGCGGTGACATTCACAAATAAAACATCAGATGGGAGAGATATTTTTTTCGTTAACTCATTCAACAAATTTTTTGCACGTGCTTCAGCATTCGTGTGCAAAATGGCGAGTCGTTCCATTTCGCCAAATTCCAATAAGAAATTTAAAACCTGCTCATCCATTTGTTTCGTGGTGCGAACTGCACCTATCGGTTTCACTTCACCATTTTTGATTTCAACCATCGGCTTGATCGAAAGCATCCCACCCAAATTTGCAACCAAGCCTGGCACTCGCCCACTGCGTTTGAGATATTTCATCGTATCCAACGCGGCGATGACTTTTAACTTTTTCTTCGTTGACTCAATCGCCTCAATCGCTGACTTTATAGTTGTTACTGTTTCATCAACAGCAGACAACACTTGAAAACCGAGTCCCATCGAAAGTGAACCACTGTCAATGATGGTGACTTTATCGCCAAACTCTTGTGCGGCTTGGCGTGCTGAATTAAGAATCGTGGTCAATTGGCTGGCGGCGTGAATAGAAATGATATGGTCACAGCCTTGTGAGAAGAGAGTCTGGTATGGGGTTAAAAAATCGCCAATAGATGGAGCGGCAGTTGTCACCTTAGATTGAAGCGTTGGTAAGCGCGTATAAAAATCTTCGCGGCTGATTCCGATTCCATCGGCATATTCTTTTCCCTCTAAAATCAAAATAGACGGCACAACTTGGATTTGATATTTTTGGATTAAGTCTGTGGGTAAATCTGAGGTGGAGTCTGTGACGATGCCAATTTTCATAATTGGAAGTTTAACATAAATATTTACCGTCATTGCGAGGGCGATGCACTTCACCCGAAGCAATCTTATGATTAAGTTGGAGATTGCTTCGCCTTTATGGTCTCGATACGCCCTTCGCAAAAACCGCTCAGGGCTACTCGACCAACAGGCTCGCAATGACGGGAATTGGGGGATACTTTCCCCTTGACATACTGTATTTCACACAGTATAATGTGAGAAAGGTCAAGATATGGCAAACACTGAATCGTTAGAAAATGTTGTTCTCGAATTGAGGCGTGGCGTGATTGTGCTCGCGGCGCTCAGTCAATTAAGCACGGAGCAATACGGCTATTCCCTGCTCAAGCAACTCTCTGAACAAGGGTTGGAGGTAGACCAAGGGACGTTGTATCCGCTTCTGCGTCGGTTGGAGGCGCAAGGGTTGTTAGAGTCTGTGTGGAAGTTGGAAGAGGCTCGCCCGCGTCGTTATTATGTCATCAGTGCGGAAGGAAAAAAAATCCTTCCGAAACTAAAAAAAGAATGGGCTGACATTGTTTCAGTCATGAAGAAAATGTTGGCGTAAAGATTTCTTAAACACAAAGTACACGAAGATGCACAAAGGTTTGATTTGTGAAGATTAAGATGCGTGTGCTTTCTTGAAAAGTTTTTGAATTGTTATTAAGGAGAAAAAATGAAATTAATAAATCGTTATGTAAGTGAAGTTGGTAAACATCTTCCTTTGATTCAAGGGCGCGAAGATATTGAAAAAGAATTGCGTTCGACATTGGAAGATATGCTGGAAGAACGCGCCGAAAAAGCAGGCAAGCCTGCTGATGAAGCCATGGAAATTGAGTTGTTGAAAGAATATGGCTCGCCTCAAAAAGTGGCGATGACCTACAACCCGCATCCATACTTAATTGGTCCGCGTGTGTTTCCATTCTTTTTGATGATTTTGAAAATTGTTTTCTTTGGGATTGCCATCGGTTTATCTGTGGTGACAATTATCCAATTGCTTTCGCAGTTATCCACTGGTGTTGCGTTTATGAGCCCAGATTTTATGAAAACAATTCTTCAAGGCGTGGGCAATATCATTTCTACTGCTATTGCGGCATTTGGATATGTGGTAGTAGCGTTTGTTTTGATTGAACGCTTCGTGCCAGACTTCAAAATTGATTTTGAAGAGGAAAAAGAATGGGACCCTGCCGCCTTGGCAAAAGAACCAGATGCAGATTCAATCAGCCGTAGCGAATTGATTGCCGAAATTGTGTTTACCTTTGTTGGGCTTGCCATTTTGAATTTCTACCCACAAATTCTTGGCATGTATTTCTTCTCAGGTGAAGAATCATTCTTTATTCCAATTTTCTCGGATGTGTTTCTTAAATTCATCCCATGGATTAACTTAATCTTTTTGGCTGAAATTGCTGTAGATATTTATCTCTTACGAAACGCCGTTTGGACAACTGCAACCCGCGTGGCAAAAATCATCATCGAAGGTGCGAGTTTGGTTTTGGCAATTGTCTTTGTTCGCACAACAGATATTATCGGCTTCACGGCTGAGTCATTTGCTAATTCACCTTTCACACCTGAGCAAGCGGAAAGATTTGTCACTGTTGCAAATGTTTCAATAACCATTGGAATCATTGTGGTAGTGGTTATTGTAAGTGTTGAATTGATAAAAGCAGTGATTGGGTTGGTTAGAAGTTTGAATAGAAAGTAAAAATAAAAGAAATAAAGAGACAGTCACCTTCAAGGTGACTGTCTCTTTATTTAACTGTGTCACCCTGAGCGATAGCGAAGGGTCTCTGAGGTTATCGTAGAGATTCTTCGCCGCAAGAACAAAAGCGCGGCTCAGAATGACAAAAATTACTCTATCGAAATAATAAACTGATAATGTGGTTGACCGCCTTCTTGCAATTCAACTTCTAAAGAAGGATATTTTTCTCGAATCACATCCGCAATGCGATTGGCTTCGGCGTGGGTCATCTCTTCGCCATAAAACATGCTGACAATTTCTGCTTCGCTCGCATTTGCTTTTTCAAGCAAATCCATCACACCTTGTTCAACTGACTCGGCGGCGAGAGTCAATTTGCCATCAAGCAATGCAATCACCTGGCCATCTTTCACGCTGACACCATCAATTTCAACAGTGCGGGTTGCAATCGTAATTTCGCCTGTTTTCACACTGCTAAAGGCTTTGGTCATTTTCTCCGCGACAGAATCAAGTTCCCCGTCAGGTTGAAGCGCAAGCATCGCGGCTAATCCTTGTGGAACAGTACGAGTCGGAATCACATGCACATTTTTCACGGTCACTTCTTTGGCTTGATTCGCCGCGAGAATAATATTTTTATTATTCGGCAAGATGATAACTTTATCAGTTGGTAAATTTTCAAACGATGCCAAAATATCTTGGGTGGATGGATTCATACTTTGCCCACCAGAAACAACATTGGCAACGCCGAGGCTTGCAAAAATTTTGCTCAAGCCTTGCCCAGGCGATACAACTACAACAGCAATATTTCCGGGCTCAACAGGATTAAATTTAATTTGCGCAGATTTTTGAATATCATCCATTTGCGCCAGCAAATTTTCCATAGCAACTTTTGTAATTGTGCCAATGCCCATAATGTAATCAATCGGCACATAACGATTTTCAAGTGGCACATGAATGTGCATCCGATACATGCCTTCGCCCTCACCCACTTGAATCGAAGTTCCCATTTCTTCAAGCTTGCCATAAAAAGATTGCAAATCTAATTCGCCATTCGGAACAAAATCAACCACCACTTCATAATCTTGCCCCTCTTCCACTTCTTCCAATGCACCTTCCAAATTCATCGCAGACATCGGTTGAATTTGAATCGTCGGCGCATCTAATGATTCGCCATAGACATGTCGCAACATGCCTTCCAAAATAAAAAATAAACCTTTACCACCAGAATCAACAACACCTGCTTGTTTTAAGACGGGAAGTAAATCGGGAGTTTTCTTGACGGCTTCATCTGCGGCTTTGACAGCGACTTCTAAAACTTCAATCGCATCTTTCGCGGACCCTCGAACTGCTTCTGTTGCAACGGCAATTTCTTTAATGACAGTTAATATCGTGCCTTCCACTGGCTTGACCACGCCTTTATAAGCCGTATCTCTCGCTTCACCAAATGCAGAAATCATTGAGTCGACATCTAAAATTTGTTTATCATGCAAGCCACGCGAAATGCCACGCAATATTTGACTCGTAATCACACCTGAATTTCCGCGTGCGCCCATTAATGCACCTTTGGAAACAGCCGCCGCCATCTCACCGATGTTGCGTGTGCCTAAATCTTTAATTTCATTCCATGCCGCTTGAAGCGTTAACGTCATGTTTGTGCCTGTGTCCCCATCTGGCACGGGGAACACATTTAACGCATTGACATTTTCTTTATTTGTTCGTAACCAAGTTAAACCAGCATCTATTAATCTCTTAAGAGCCAAGCCATCTATCTTTTTCTTGCGGAGTTTTTCAACACGCACGGAATTTATCGCCATACTTTCCTCGTTTTAGATAGGTTTATCAAACTCTGTTCATACATTGTTAATATTTTTATGAAAAATATCCCGCAGGCTAGTTCCTTCGCTTCGCTCAGGACAAACCTGCGGGATGTTATATCTTAATCCGTATTGCTGATTCTTAACCCTGCCACATGCACATTGACAGTGTTCACCTTCAAACCTAATGCTTTTTCTACATGAAAACGCACAGTGCTTGCTACGCTTTCAGCCACAGTCGCAATGCGCGTGCCATATTCCACAATGACGTGAATATCAATGTCAATATCTTCGCCACGATAATGGACAGAAACCCCGCGTGAAGGTTCGCGGGTGATGTTGGCAACAATGCCATCGGCTAAGTTTTTTGGCGCAAGCCCCACCACCCCATACGATTCCAACGTGGCGTGATAAGCAATCGTCGCCACAGCATTCGGGGAGATGTGAATGCCGCCCAGAGAAGTCGTTTCTTCGCCCATATTTTCGATTCCTTTTCCACAAGGTTTAAACCCTTGTATATCTTTTCTGTATTACTTATTTTAACCCAAAAAACTTCGCCACAGAGTGCATTTTGTGTGGTAAAATGCCCTGCTTTCAAAAAACCGAAATTGCAGACTTTGGTCTGCTTTTCTTTTGTAAAAAGGTAAGGAAAGGATTTCAATCATGGCAAAATGTAATCACTGCGGCAAGGCAACCACCTTTGGTCATAACCGCTCTTTCTCCCAACGTGCAACCAACCGCACGTTTAAACCGAATCTCCAAAAAGTTTCGGTGATGGAAAAAGGTCGCTTGGTCAAGAAAACGCTGTGTGCCAAGTGCATCAAAACGCTCGGCAAATCTGCGGCGTAAGTTTGTTTTCCCATTCAATATAAAAATCACGGCTAAGCCGTGATTTTTGTTTTTACCAATAAATTCTTAAATTCTCTTATTCCAAAATTTGCACCTTTCGTATGTTTAAATGCCGCATTGCCAGTCACAAACGCATTCGCCCCAGCAGATTTCATCAAAGGCAGAGTTTTCAAATTAATGCCACCATCCACTTCAAGATGTGCTTTTGAATGAATTGCATCCAATTTTTTACGAAGGTATTTTACACGCTCAACCATCTTCGGCATAAATTTCTGACCAGAAAAACCAGGTGGCACACTCATCACCAAAACTAAATCAACCATTGATAAAAACGGTTCAATTTCTTTTATAGATGTAGATGGTTTTAACGTGATGCCTGCACCACACCCCAAAGATTTGATTTGCCTGATAACTTTTCTTACATCCCGACACGCTTCGACATGCACCGTGATGTTGGTTGCTCCAGCCTCAGCAAATGACTTAACGTGAGCCTCTGGATTCTCAATCATCAAATGCACATCTAATGGAAGTTTAGTGTTGCGCTTTAACGCTTCTACAAATAATGGACCTATCGTAATGGTCGGCACAAAGTGACCATCCATTACATCTACATGAATCCAATCTGCGCCAGCAGTTTCGCAAATGGCGAGTTCTTTGGCTATGTTTACAAAATCAGAGGCAATGATAGATGGGGCGAGAATGTATGGTTTCATAAGATTTTCATGTCACCCTGAGCAATAGCGAAGGGTCTCTACCATTATTGTAGAGATTCTTCGCCACAAGAACAAGGGCGTGGCTCAGAATGACATGATTGTTAACTCGGGGGGAAGAAGGTGAGATAAACCAATAAGTAAAATGGGATTAACCCACCCACTGCAATCACCGCGAGTAAGCCTAAGCCAACGGAGACCCAATCTACATTTTCGGAGTTGGATTCGGTATCTGAAACAGGAACAGGCTGGGGCAAGGGTTGAGGCGGGATATATTGGGGTTGATACGTCTGCTCTTCAGGTGGAGTAATCGGTGGATAGAGTCTTTCGGCAATGTCAGGTTGAATGGTGATGACTTGGGGCGATACAGGTTGTTGAATAGGAGTTGGGTCTGGCATGGTGCCAAACTTTTGCAACACTCTACCAAGTTGGTCGGCGGTGCGGTAGCGGGCAGTTGGTTCTTTAGAGAGGACTTTCATTATGATTTCTTCAAGCGCGGAGGGGATATCTGGCACGTATTCGCTGATGGGTACGGGGCGACCTGAAATGTGCAAACGGGCAAGTTCATCGGCTGAGGAGGCGGTGAATGGTGGTGTGCCACTTAAT
>JAEURG010000137.1 GCA_016789345.1 Anaerolineales bacterium
CGCGTTCGCTTGGTCAAACAATATGTGCCTAAAATTTTGCATCGCTTGTTTTACGAATTTCTTGGGCTCTCGGTTGCATCTCCAAAAGATGGCACGCCGCATTTAGACAATCGCAAATATTGGTTTTTTGTTTTGCAAAAAGTATAAGCAATGAAAATTCTGACGGTTGACATCGGCACAGGCACACAAGATATTTTTTTACACGATTCGAATCTCGATATTGAAAACGGATTCAAACTCGTTCTACCTTCACCCACCATGATGATTCATCGCCGTCTCAAACAAACGCTTCAGGCTTCGGGGATAACTGGTTCTAAACCTCAACTTTTGTTTAGCGGACACCAAATGGGCGGCGGACCATCCGCTTGGGCAATTGAAGAACTCGCCAAAGCAGGTTTTCCAGTTTACATGACACCATCTGCCGCAACAACATTAAATGATGAATTAGATAAAGTTGAAGCACTTGGTATAAAAATAATTAATGACGATGAAAGAAGAAAGATGAAAGATGTTGAAGAAATTGAATTAAAAGATTTTGATTTCAATTTAATCTCAAAAACATTTTCTGATTACGGCGTTTCATTAAATGATTTATCTGCCATCGCCGTCGCAGTCTTTGACCATGGCAATGCTCCCGCTGGCGTTTCAGATAGACAATTCAGATTTGATTATTTGGATGAAAGAATTAAAGCTAAAAATTCATTATCCGCTTTTGCGTATTTATCCAATGATATTCCAAAAATTATGACGCGCTTGCAATCAGTTGCGGATTCAGCCAACGATTTGCCATGTCCATTAGTTGTGATGGATACTGCTCCAGCGGCGGTGTTGGGTGCATTGTTTGATCGTAAATTAATTAATAACTCTGGTTTGCCTACACGCAGAGAAATGATTGTCTGTAATGTTGGGAATTTTCACACCCTCGCCTTTCGTTTGGGTGAAAAAGGGATTGAAGGCGTCTTTGAACATCACACTGGCGAAATTGATTTGCCAAAACTTGAGTCATTAATTTATAAATTAGCAGATGGTTCATTGAAACATGAAGACGTGTTTGATGATATGGGTCACGGCGCATTGATGTATTCAAATAAAAAGTTTGAGTTTGGAAAAGATGATTTTGATGTGGTAGTGACAGGACCGAGAAGGTCAATGTTTAATATGGAGTCAGCCAGCTTGCTGGCGAAAATGCAGGAGCAAGCTCCTGCACTCCAAAAATTGCGACCATATTTCGCTGTCCCCTTCGGTGACATGATGATTGCAGGTTGTTTTGGTTTGTTATCCGCTACAAGTGAGATTCTGCCTGAGTTAGCAGAACCAATTCAAAGGTCATTAAGAGGCGGAAGTAGAAAAGCGATCGCTCCTTGGGATAATGTCACCTCTTGACAAATAGACGTTTATCTATATAATAAATTCAGAAATGAAAACAAAATTTGACCCCGTCCTTTTTGCAAAAGCTATATCCGATGAAACACGTCAGAAGATTATGTCGTGTTGCTGTTGTGAATGGTGCTCAGTGACTGAGATTGTTGAAAAGATGGATGTATCCCAACCTACTGTGTCTCATCACCTTGCGATTTTGCGCGATGCAGGTTTGGTCAACATTCGTGAAGAAGGCAAGCAAACTTTTTATTCTTTGAATCAAGACCATGTAGCATATTGTTGCGGGCAGTTGATGGTCAAGTTTGCGCCAGAAGAAAAAGCAACTCAAATTGTGTTGAAAACTATTTCATCGTAAGGACATAGCAAGACGATTTATCGTCAAAATATGCTATGTCCTACTTTTTTATGCAAACATATCGATATGTATCTATATAAAGAAAGGAGGTGAATGCAATGAACGAATTGGAAGTTATGAACAGCAACTGCGATTGTGAAGAATGCGAAAGCGGTGGTTGCGAATGTGGTAATGCAGATTGTTGCTAGTTATGTAAGACTCTGTTCATCGCGCGGTGAACAGAGAGGCATCATAAAAATTTTTTATTTTGATATATAGACAAAAATCTATATAAAAGGAGATTAACATGACGACAAACGAATCTATTCACGAGACGGTGCGCGAACACTATGCTGAAAGGATAAAGAAAGACGCTTCTTCCTGCGGGGATGATTGTTGCTTGCCCTCAAACAATCTTTACCCCGAAACATTGTTGACCAGTGTGCCAGCGGATGTTTCCAACACTAGTTACGGATGCGGCGACCCAATTACATTGGCTTCGTTGCAGGCGGGACAAACCGTGTTAGACCTCGGCTCTGGTGCAGGCTTAGATTGTATTCTCGCGGCGCAAAAAGTTGGTGAAACAGGCAAAGTCATCGGTGTAGATATGACTCCTGAAATGATTGAACGCGCGCAAGTCAATGCGAAAAAAGTTGGGTTGACTAATGTTGAATTTCGGCAAGGGTATTTAGAGCATTTACCCGTTGCCGATAATATTGTTGATGTGATTATCTCAAACTGCGTTATCAACCTTTCGCCTGATAAAGAGAAAGTCTTCAAAGAAGCCTATCGCGTTTTGAAAGATGGCGGGAAGTTGTCGGTTTCGGATATTGTCACCGATGGCGAGTTGCCAGATAATGTTAAGCAAAGTTTAAGCGCATGGGCGGGCTGTGTGGCAGGTGCAGTAGATACCAAAGATTATATTGCTATGATGGAAGCAGTTGGGTTTAGAGATATATTTATCAAACCTGTTTTCTTTGATAAAGAGACGGTCGATTCAGCATTGGCAGATATGAAATTGGACGTTCAGTCATTTTCAAAAGAAGAAATTTATAAAACAGTGTATAGCGCGAAAATCACGGCTTATAAATAATTTTTTGATACACAACCGAAAACTTATATTGATAGTGTAACTTATAACAACAAAGCCTCTGATTTTTCAGAGGCTTTGTTATTTAAGATTTTGCTATGGGATGATGATTTGACGCGCCGCCGAACAAGCTCCCCAATTCCCTTGTGCATCTTTGGCTTGCACACACCAATAATATGTTCCGCTAGGTAAGTTCATTCTTCTTGTTACACCTCGTAAAGTAAAAGTGTATTCAGGAGATAGCAGGTCAATATTGTTATCTATCTTAATTCGATATTCAATTGCATCGCTCACACTTTGCCAACGGAAAGTGACAACCCGATTGGGGGAGTTAAATGCATCCGCTGGTGAAACAAGTACAGGCGCGGTTGGAGGCGTTGTATCTATAATGAGTGTGCGAACTGCACTCCATTTTCCTGGATTCCCACTAATGTCGTTTGCTTGAATTCGCCAGTAATATGTGCCTTCTGATAAAGTGGCTAAGTTATAGTTTGTTCCTGTAATATTGTTACTACTATGTTCAATCGAAACAAAGTTGTTATCGTTTGCAATTTGGATGTTGTAACTTTGTGCACCTGCCACTCTTTGCCAAACAAAATTCGGTGTGGTGTTATTCATTGTGCCACCTGAACGCGGAGAACGTAATACAGGCGCTTTCAATTGCGGTTTGTTGATAGTGTATATTTGACCATCTATGTAATTTGAAGTTGTTGGGTTAGTGGCTATATCTGTGACCGTGCCGTTGCTAACAAAGGTAAGTTCAAGCGTTCCAGTTCCTTGACCTGTGCTAACGCTGACGACTCGCGTGTTTCCACTTCCGCTGACATTGTTGACAAAAGCTCCAACAACGCCAGATGTATCTAATGCAAAATCGTTTATATCTACACCTGTTACACTTTCAGAAAAGGTAACTATGTATGAAACATTGAGCATGTTGCTGGTGCATGAGTTAACACATTCAATAGTATTTACTGTTGGGGCAATTTTATCTATTGTATATTCTTCACCAGAGGTAAAGTTGCCGTTGCCTGTGCCTGTTCCGCCAAGTGGAATTGAAAATGAGTCTAATATAGTATCGTTATCAATTAAGTCTAAGCGAATCGTTCCACTACCACTTCCAGTATTCACATTGACTGTATATGTAGAGCCTGAACCATTTATATCATTAATGATATTTGCGCCTGAGATGCTTCCTGTTGTTGCTAATGTAAAATCGGCTTCATCTACACCAGTGACATTATCATAAAAAGTGACATTAAATGAAATTGTTGAAGCATTGGTTGGATTTGAATTTACACGAGTAATACTTTGAACTTCTGCCCGCGGAACGTATGTATGAATCCAACTATGGTAATACGATACACGTGTGTAAATACCGGGAGCCGTGCCACAATCTGCTACACCAGCCGATACAATACCAACCAATATCCATTTGCCGCCTTGTTGAATTGCTAATGGACCGCCTGAGTCGCCGCTACAAGAATCTCTGCCGTCACTTTCACCTGCACAAAGTTCACTATCTAAAATTGTTCCCCAAAACGAGGCGCAAGCGGAATTTGAGATAATCTTTAAATCAACATGATGTAATTCAAATGGGTATTCAAGCGGGTCTACAGAAATTTTTCCCCAACCACTCACCCAAGCAGGTTCAAAATCAACTAATGCGCCAATGGACGCAGAGGCTAAGTTAATAATGGCAGTGGACGTTTCTCCACTATTTTGAATAGTGACAGGTGAAGTTAACCTGATAAGAGCAATGTCATTTGTTAAATTATTATCGTTGTAATTGGGGTGGCGAATGATTTGTGCAACATCTTTGCGTTGAAAGCCCAGCACAGGGTCATTCAAATCATAAAGCCCAGCCACAATATCAATGCTTGATGCAGGAGATTGTGAACCATTATTTTCAGTAACACAATGTGCTGCAGTTAATATCCAATAAGGGTGAATCAGCGAGCCACCACAAAATTGATAACCATCATCATAATAAAATTCATCATCTGAATCGCTGCCAATGATGGCTACTTGCCAAGGGTATTGACCCGGCGTTGCGGGATTCCCACCAACTACACGCGGTTCAATCTCGGGGGTTGGTGTTGGTTCTTGCGCGGCGACATTTGTATTCGGTTTTGTCAGAAACAAGGTTGAAAATAATGATAATGACAAACAAAATAATAGGAAAATCTTTATACTTTTATTTATTTTTCTTTCCATTTGAACTCCAAGTAATTAAAAAAGAAACCTTCTATCTTTAGAGGATACTTGCGGATAGAAGGTTTCGTCAAGCGATTTAGATTACGGTTTTGTTATGGAATCTCTACTTGAAATGGCGCAGACCAACTACCCCAATTGCCAAGTGCGTCTTTGGCTTGCACGCGCCAGTGATATATTCCAGTGGGTAGTACATTCATTCTTCTGGTAATACCTCGTAAAGTAAAGGTGTATTCGGGAGAAGAAAAGTCGTTATTGTTATCAATTTGAATACGATATTGCACAGCCTCAATGACCGCTTGCCAACGGAAGGTGACTGTTCGATTCGGTGAGTTATATCCATTCACTGGTGAAATTAATGTCGGTGCGGCTGGACCAACTGTATCTATGGTGAAGATGCGGGGTTGACTCCATTCACCCATTCCCCCGCTCATATCTATGGCTCGTACTCGCCAGTAATAGGTATTATCAGCCAAAATGCTTGGCGTGTAAGTTGTTGATGTAGTTGTATTTGTTTCTATAATATTTGAGAAATCATTACTATCTGCAATTTGTACTTGGTAACTTTGGGCTTTGGCTACTCTTTGCCACATTAAGTTTGGTGTGGTGTCATTGAGTTTTGCAGTGGAACGTGGCGAACGCAATATGGGGGCAGGCAGTTGAGGTTTATCAATACTATATGTTTCACCGCTTAATCCAGAAGTAATGAGATTTCCTGCTATGTCTGTTACACTGCCGTTATTGATAAAGTTCAATTGAATTTCACCATCTCCTTGACCAGTGTTTACGCTCACTACTCGCGTTGGGCCGTTTCCACTTATGGTGCTTATAAAAGTTCCCACCACTCCGTTTGTATTCAATGCAAAATCCGCATTATCTATTCCGATTACGCTTTCTGAAAAGGTGACAAGATAAGAAACACTCAACATTTTGCTTGGGTTTGCCCCAACACGATTAATTGAAATAATGTTTGGGGGTGTTTTATCAATTGTATAAACTTCGCCTGTTGTAAAGTTGCCATTCCCAAGACCTTCATCACCTAATGGATTAGAAGATGAATCAATGATTGAATCATCATCTATTAAGTCAAGACGGATGGTGCCGTCGCCATTCCCAGTATTAACTGTCAGGGTGTAGGTGTTTCCTGAGCCAGTGACCCCGCTCAAGGTCACGCCTGAGGCGATATTGGTTGTTATTACAAAATCTGTTAAATCCACACCTGTCACATCTTTTGAAAAGGTGACTATAAAATTAACTGAGTTAGCATTCGTAGGGTTTGAGTTTGCACGAGTAATTTGAGTAACAAGGGGCCAGTTCATGTAAGGTGTTTCGGCAGAATTAGGGTCTATCATTAAAGATGATGTATCTACTGCTTCAAAGTCATTGCCAGTTAAGTCATCCAATTCATGAAGCATGTCGTTGTTCCAACCTGTATGTGGAGCGCCGCTAACATACCATGGCGAACCATTATCTGCTAATACGATGCCATATTTTTTCATGGCTTGTAAAAGAATTTGCATTTGAGGTGAGTAACCTGAAATATCATAATTTGCTTTTAGTCGGAAGCGCGCGCCAAATGGAACTGGATTTGAGCAACTCCCACTTTGGGCAACATGGCGTGCGGGCCAGATGTAATAATTGGCTGTGCAGTTGGTTGTAAAACGTAAGGCGTGATTAATTTCACCTGCCAGAATTTCTTCGTAACGAGCAAGCCCTGGCAAAATGGGTAAGCCTGCGGCATCGGCAGATGTCCATGTATTAGGACGTAAGGCATTTGAATTTAAATCCCAAATTGCGCCTGAACCGCCGAACCACTGATTGCCTTGTTTCCAAGCGTCATAAATTTCGTAAAGTGTGCAATCATCTGTATCTATCGTTAAGATATGATGGTCTGAACCCCATTCTATTTTCGGGTTCGCTGGAATCGGGTATGGACCTATATCTGATTCATCGGGGTAATAGAAGTTAACTGAATACTTTGTAACGGTAGAACCTGAAACAATGTTATAGGGAATGCCTATTGGTCCACCATCCCAAGTGCCAGAACCAAAATCCATGTGAAAGCCTCGTGTGGCACCGATTGAATTAATCCATGCGGAAGAGGAAGCATGAACGGGTAATTCATCAATTGGGGTGTTCCAGTAATTATTTTGCGGGAAGATTTCACAACCACCAAGTATGGGCGGGTTTGCTAAATTTTTTTGCTGTTCACTGGCATAAGCAGGTTTTGAAAAAGGTGTTGCAATAAGTGCAAATAAAGTAATGAATAATAAAAGTGTTTTTCTCATACCCGCATTGTATTGCAAGCATAGATATTAATAAATTACTTTTGGGGGAGTAAGGCTTTACAGTTTTGTAAATCATTAAGTAAAAAGCACTTCTGAAACCAGAAATGCTTTTTGATTCATGAAATTGATTTATGGAATATTGATTTGATAGGGTGTAGACCAATCTCCCCAATTTCCAAGAGAGTCTTTCGCTCTTACACACCAGTAATAAGTACCGCTTGGTAATGTTGCTCTGCGGCTTGTTCCACGCAATGTAACGGTGCTAATTGGGCTAAGGCAGTTTGCATCATTATCATAAACAAATTGATATTGCACTGCTCCATTAGATGATTGCCAGCGGAAAGTATTTGTGCGAGTTGATAACAAGCCTGAGGGTGAAAGTAATATCGGCGCGGCTGGACCCGTTGTATCTATTCTAATAGAACGGACTGCACTCCAATATCCTGGATTTGCGCTTACATCATTGGCTCTCACTCGCCAATAGTATGTACCTTCGGGCAATACAATCGAAGTATAGTTTGTGCCAGTAACGGCGCTGGCGCTATCTTCAGGCGAACTGAAATCATTATTATTATCAATTTGAATTTCATAACTTTGTGCGCCTGCCACTCTTTGCCAAATAAAATTCGGCGTGGTGTTATTCATTGTGCCACCTGAACGCGGAGAACGTAATACAGGCGCTTTCAATTGCGGTTTGTTGATAGTGTATGTCTCCCCACTCAAACCTGATGATGTTGGATTGGTCGCGAGGTCGGTTACGCTGTCGTTATCCACAAAGTTTAATTGTATCGTTCCGCTTCCTTGACCTGTACTCACACTGACTACGCGCGTGTTGCCACCTCCACTGACGTTGCTGACAAATGCTCCGACTACACCAGATGTATTTAATGCAAAATCGTTTACATCTACGCCTGTCACATTTTCCGAAAATGTCACAAAATAAGATACATTGTGCATGTTACTGATGCAAAGATCTATAATACATTCAATAGTATTTACTGTTGGAGCATTTGTGTCAAGATTTATTTTTGCTACAGAGACATTAGTAGGTGAGGATTCAAAAGGAGCACTCTCATAATGGGTTGGACGAATTGGATTCCCCCAAGTTGATTCACTGAAACCCATTACAAAAACATTTTGGCTATCTTTCACAAATAAACTCACAGAATAATCTAAGTCTTCACTACCAAGATATCCATTGATTATCAGTTCTCCCGTATTTTCTAATTTAATCAGTTCTCCAATGCAACCAGAAGAACTAAATGGTTCGCCCCAAGAGCCACAACCTAAACCGACAGTATAAAGATATCCATCATCATCGATATCAACTGCATAACTTTCATTAGAACCATTGCCTAAAAATGTGTTCCAAATTAATGAACCGTTTGTATTTAATTTCGCTACATAACCATTCAATGGTTGAAACATAGGACTCTCAAACGCTCGAATTGGTGTACCCCATGAATTCCAACTTGTACCAACTACATAAACATTTCCAAAATCATCAACAGTAATATCATCTCCTGATGTTCTACCTCCCCCTAAAAAAGTATTCCATAATAAAACACCAGATGAATTCAATTCTGCTACAAAAGCACTCCAATCCCCAATATATGCTCGTATCGGGCTTCCCCAAGTGGCATAACTAGTGCCTATGATATTAATGTTTCCATCATTACCAATAATAATCTCACTTGCGACATCTCTCGCAGTTCCTCCCAAAAATGTGTACCAACTAAAATCTCCTGAAGGGGTTAATTTGGCAACAAAGATATCATTGTCTCCACTATGAGGATTTAATGGAGTATCTACGATATCCCAATCACCTTCACTATTTCCAGTTACAAAAATATTTCCATCTTCATCGAAATCAATACCTGTCAAATGGCCCATTAAAGTTCCATCTACGCTCACATCCAAAAATGTATGCCAAAGCAAAGTACCTGATGGATTTAATTTGGCTACAAAGCCATCTTGATAACTATTAAAAGGTTGAAGAGGGTTTCCCCAACTCGCTCTGCTATTTCCGGTAACATATATATTTCCATCTTCATCTAAAACTATATTGTTTATTGTGTCTCTATCACTACTGCCTAAAAATGTATTCCAAATTAGAGAACCATCAGGACTCAATTTAGTAATAAAGCCATCTCCGTCACCACCAGCATAAGGGTTTAGCGGAGAACCCCATGTTGGGTCAGTAAACGTGCTGCAATCCCCAATACAATATCCGCTAGTAGTTCCTACAATATAAATATAACCGTCTGCATCTACAGTTATCTCAGAACCGAAATCAAAACCTGGTCCACCTAAAAACGTATTCCAAGTTAGCCTTGAAGAAGTTGTTAATGAAGGCAAGGCTTTTGCTGAATCAAAGACCGAAAACACAAGCGTAATAAATATTGTTATTGATATAAACTGAATTTTTGGTGAATTTATTTTTCTCATCATGCCCTCGCTTGTTAATAGTTGATAAGTCAAATTAACTATATACGATGTAAATCAATTAGTCAAATAAAACATTAATTTTTCTCTACGGCTTCTCCAATCCATGTTGATTCAAAAACGCTTCATCTGCAAGTATATCTTGAGTCAAGCCATCAGCCACCACTTTCCCCTCATCCATCACAATTGTGCGCGGAAATAACTCTTTGACCAACGCCATATCATGCGTTGAGACTAACATCGTTATCGGTAATTCGCGCAATAAATTAATTAATGTTCTTCTGGCGCGTGGGTCTAAACCTGCTGAGGGTTCATCCAAAACTAACAAACTCGGATTCATTGATAATACAGTTGCAATAGCAATTCTTTTCTTTTCTCCCACGCTTAGGTGGTGTGACAATCTATCTTTATAAGCAGTCATTTTTACGGCTTCCAATGCATTATCAACTCGTGCGCGAACTTCGTCTTCTGTCAAACCCATGTGTAACGGACCAAATGCTACATCTTCAAAAACAGTTGGCGAAAATAATTGGTCATCAGGGTTTTGAAAGACAAGACCCACCATCGCGCGAATCGCAGGCAAATTGTCACGCGTGAGGCGTTTACCTGAAATCTCAACTTCACCTTTGCCATTCAAAATTCCATTGAGGTGCAACATCAATGTAGATTTGCCTGCTCCATTCGGACCCACCAATGCAACTTTATCACCACTGCACAATTTCAATGAAACACCATGCAACGCAGCATGACCATCAGGATATGAAAAATGCAAATCATTTACAGATAAAACATCATTACTGGTTTCGGGTTGAGTAAAAGTATTTTGAATATGTGTAACAGGCATTACAACCTTCCAATCACTTGCAAAATAAAAATTAATCCAATTGCAAACGCAGTTGCAAAATAATCATACGATTTCATTTCATGCGCATTCAACGTATATAAATGACCTGCATATCCGCGTGCCACCATCGCATTATAGATTCGGTCACTGCGTTCAAAACTTCGCAAGAAAAGTTGACCGACCATATTGCCCGCGATTTTTGCACGCCATAACACGCCTCCACCTGACCTTCTACCTGCTACTCCACCTGAACGTGATTCTCTCGCCCTAATCAGACGAAAGACCTCGTCGGTCATCACAAATAAATAACGATATAAAAATGCAATAATAGTTGTAAGAATTGCTGGGACTCTTAAATGTTCTAAAGCATGAATCAAATCAGGGAAGCGTGTGACTGCTACTAACAAAATCGCCATTTGAACTGAAAGCCATGAGCGGATGAGAATACTAACAAAACGTAATAATCCGTTATCGGTAATAGTAAGTTGTGATGATAGAAAGTTGAAAGTATAAAGCGGTTCACCGGGGATTGAAAATAAAACTGTAATTGCAATTAATGCAAATGGTAAAGCAATGATAGAGCGCTTGAGCGTAAAACCGATTCCTAATTTTGAAATTACATTGGCAACAACCACAAACAACCAAGCCAAAATAAAAGCAAGCCATGCACCATCAGGAAGCAAAGCATTAGAAACGATAAAGATAACCGTCACGAGAACTTTTACGCGCGGATCTAGTTTATGGAGAAAACTTTCTTTCTCGTGATAACGGTCAAAGGCATCGAAGTGCATGGTAATTTATGATTTACGATTGTTTGGGTGCGTCGCGTTTCACGTTATGAGAGTCACAATAAATCAGAATCAACTTGCTATACACAGAATCTCATTAAGATAAGTACGACGCACTTTTTTAATTTACGATTTTGCTTTCAACCCACGCCCTACTAAAACCATAATCACAGCAACAACCACTATCCCGACGATTCCTGCCAAAATGGTCGAAAGAGCAGTTTCCCCTAAGAAAGGAAGCGTGTAATCAGGAATAATGGAATATGGTGCATCTTGACCAGCATCAATGAAGCCCATATCAATAGCAACACGTTCCAAACCATCAGGGTCACCAGAAGCGAAAGGTGAAATCAAAACGACAAACAAAGAAATGATTCCGCCGGCATAAATCCAGTTACGGCTTCCCTTTGCCGATTCCGAACCTTCGCCAAGCAAATCAGGTCGAGTTTGCATGATGAAAGATAATGCGGCAACAGTAATCAAGGCTTCGCCTACACCGATAAGTGCATGAACGCCCATCATAGCCGGGATGACAATGTTTAATTGAGACGTGCCACTTAACCAAAGTTGTAAAGCCGTGAACAAAGCACCAGCCATGACAGAAAGCCACGCGGCAAAACCTGCTACACCAAGTTTTACTGCTTTTGATTGACTACTAACAGAACGATACAAACCATATCCAATGGCGGCAGTGATTAAACCCATGTTCAAAATATTGGCACCCATCACAACCAAGCCACCATCTTGAAACAACAATGCTTGTAAAGCAATGACAGCAGTCATCACTAACATGCCAGCCCATGGACCTAATACAATCGCGGCTAATGCTCCACCAAGTAAGTGACCCGATGTGCCACCTGCGACTGGAAAGTTAATCATCTGTGCCGCGAAAATAAATGCCGCCATCACACCCATCAGCGGAATTTGTTTTTCACCAAGTGCTTGATTTGTTTTTGAAATTGCAAAATACAAGGTGACAATGGTGATAACCCAACAAATAATAGAAACAACAATACTTAAGAAACCATCAGGAATATGAAGTGGTGCGGGTGAAAGTAACATGTTCTATTCTCCTTTTTGACAATCGGGGCATAACCCAAAAAATGTGACGTGACTATCAGTGAGTTGATAGCCGCTTGCAGATTCAAGTTTTTGATACATGGATTTTAGTAAATTATGTTCGACTTCCATTTCATCACCACAATTTCGACACTTGATATGATGATGTTCATGGTTTGCAATTTCATAAACAAGCCGCCCATTCCCAACATGAGAAGGGCGAGCCAAGCCGTTTTCTGCTAGAAATTCAAGCGTGCGATAAACAGTCGCTTCAGTTAGACCTGCAACCTGTTTCTGCGCCCTGACATATACTTCACTAGGAGAAAGATGCTTCCCCGAATGACAAAGCACATGCAAAATGGCGTGACGTTGGGGAGTCATTCTGTATCCACGAGCACGAAGTTGAGGCGTGTATTCTTGTGAGCAAGACATTTGATTTTCCTTATTGCAAAAAGTTGCAATAACATATTTTATAGAATATCACAGACATTATTTTCTTACCAACGGATTAAAAAGAAAATTCCCCTTTCTTGAATGAAGAAAGAGGAAATAAGAAAGAATCTGCTTGTCGTCAAGAACTTTCTTTCATTTTATTAGCAACCTTTTTAATCACTTCCGCCACACCACTGATTGGATTTTTCAGCGTTTCCATGGCAACATCTACAATATCAGGTGCCATACTTTTGAGGACACGAAATTTTCTTTCAAGAAAAGTCTCATCAGGTTGTTTTGATTCCAATGCAGTTTTTACATCTGCTAATTCTGCTTTAACAACTTCTTTATCAGATGGAGTTAATTTTGGATTCTCATCAACTTTCTGATAAATTGTTTGGAAAAACTGATTGAGATTAATAGTTTGATTGGTAACAATATTATTGTTTCCCTGCACAACATTGCTTCCAATCACATTGCCACCAATCACAATGCCACCATCGCCTGTGCTTAATCCACTTTTCTTTTTGTTTGCCATCTCTCCTCCAATACCGATTACTGAATACTGACCACTGATTACTTCTTATTATCCTTCGGTGCAATCACAATTCGAAAACCTAAATCATCATTAAACATCAACGGGATAGACCAATTACAAAACGAAGCGCGTGCAAACCAATGATACCCAATCCACGAGCCACCACGCACAATGCGATATTTTTTTTCATCATCATACCACGAGCCAGTCCACTCCCAAGCATTGCCACTCAT
>JAEURG010000138.1 GCA_016789345.1 Anaerolineales bacterium
ACCTTATTTTGATGAAATTAAAAATGAAAATACAACAGATGTTGCTTCGGCATTAAAACAATTTCAAGAAAAGAAAGCCTGCTGGAGTGACGCAGTATCGCCGTCTGGGTATGTGATTCCGTTGGGGTTGTTGAAACAGGCTGGCGTCCAAATAAGAAGCGATGCATTTCTTGCCAATCAACCAAGTGTTGTGCGTGCCGTCTATGCCGATGACATCTGCGATTTTGGTGCGACATTTATTGATGCACGCACATCGCCCACGCTTGAAGCCGATTACCCCGATGTGATGGATAAGGTGAAAGTGGTTTGGAGAATCCCAAACATTATTCCGTATGAAAATATTGTTATGTCCACTGATTTGCCATTTGAAATGCGCCGCGTGATTCAACGTGCATTCATTGATTTGATGCTTACACCTGAGGGGAAATCTGCCATGCAAACTGTTTATGGTTTTGATGAAACGCAAGTGATAGAAGATTCTGCATACACAGAATTTGTTACACTCGCTACTGCTTCAGGTTTGGATTTATTAAGTTTGATAGAATAAAAAGATGGTGGACTATATACCGTCTGCCGTCCCGCATCTACGGTCTATTTTCAATGTTTAAACGAATTATAAAATTTCTCTGGCAACTTTTGATTGCCATAACTTTTCTTACTGCTATTGCTTTGTTCATACCAAAATTTTTATTTTGGATGTTTGCTCAACCTCGAACATACACGGTTGAAGATGTAGAATCAACGCACGTAGCAATTGTCTTTGGCGCAGGTTTATTACGTGATGGCTCTGCTGGGCCCGTATTAAGTGACCGTGTGCAAACGGCTGTGGCTTTGTATCAGCAAGGCAAAGTGCAAAAATTGTTAATGAGTGGCGATAATCGCTTTATCGAATACAATGAGCCCGAAGCCATGCGACAATATGCGCTAGAACGCGGCGTACCTGACGAAGATATTGTTTTAGATTATGCAGGCAGAAGAACTTATGATACTTGTTATCGTGCTAAAGAAATTTTTCAGGTAGATGAAGCGATTTTAATTACGCAAGAATTTCACATGCCGCGTGCTTTGTTTCTTTGTAATTGGTTTGGCATTGATTCAAATGGCGTTGAAGCAAATAATCGTTACTTCTTAAAACGCTCACGTGCGTATTGGAATTTCCGCGAATTGTTTGCGACCTTTCAAGCCATGTGGGATGTGTTAATCACAAAACCTTTACCTGTACTTGGCGAACCTGAGCCTATAAACTAATATGTCATTCTGAGCCGCGTTCTTGTTCTTTGCGGCGAAGAATCTCTTAAAGCATTATAGAGACCCTTCGCTACGCTCAGGGTAACATGAGATAAAAATGGAGAACATTATGAATCGTGAAACTGCCTTAGCAATTGTTCGTGAATTTGTAAAAACAGAAAGTTTAGTTCGTCACATGTTATCTGTCGAAGCCGCCATGCGCTTTTATGCTGAAAAACACAATGAAGATGTTGAAACATGGGGATTGATTGGTTTGCTCCACGATTTTGATTGGGAGATTCATCCCACACTCGAACAACATCCGCAAGCGGGTTCGGCAATCTTAAGAGAAAGAGGCGTGAGCGAAGAAATCATTCAAGATATTTTGAGTCATGCTGACCATACGGGTTTGCCACGTGACACATTGAGAAGAAAAGCAATTTGTGCCTGTGATGAAGTGACGGGGTTAATCACAGCCGTTGCGTTGGTGCGCCCGTCAAAGTCATTGTATGATTTGGAAGCAAGTTCTGTCAAAAAGAAATGGAAAGACAAAGCCTTTGCCGCAGGAACGAATCGTGAAGAGATGGAACACGCTACCAAAGAATTTGGCGTGGAACTTTGGGAGCATGTTGGTAATGTAATTCAAGCCATGCGAAAAATTGCACCCGAATTGGGGCTGGTTGGAAATATAGAGAGTACCTAAAAGGGTTGGTTTTGAACAACCATAAAATCGTTCAGTTTAGAAGACTTAAAATCCTTAGCGGCTTTGTTTCCCCTCCGTTGTTATACCTGTCTACTTGTTTACCTGTTTACCTTTATAATTTCTTACATGATTCTCATCACCGGCGCCACTGGATTTATCGGACGTGCGCTCATTCGTCAACTCTCTTCTATTGGATATCCATTACGGGCTTTGATTCGCCCTTCGCCTCGCACTCCTAAACTTCCCAAAGGTGTGCCTGTTGAAGTAGCAGTGGTATCACTTGCAGATACACGTGGTCTGCGCGCCGCCATGCGTGATGTTGAAACGATTTTTCATTTTGCTAGCGCAGAGAATCAAGGCGCACGCGGAGATTTGCAAACAGCAGATATTCAAGGTACAAAAAATCTCGTAGAAGCCGCAGCAGATGCAGGCGTGGATAGAATCGTATATTTGAGTCATTTAGGTGCGGCAAGAGCATCGGCATATCCCGCCTTCAAAGCTAAAGGCATTGCCGAAGAAAGCATCCGTAACGGAAAAGTTCCCTACACCATTATTCGCACATCATTAGTCTATGGACCTGAAGACCATTTCACGACCAATCTTGCAAAATTAATTCGCGCTTCGGTTGGCGTTTTTCCTATCCCATCTGGAAAAAGAACTGTTGTACAACCCGTCTGGGTAGAAGATTTAGTTACTTGTTTGTTATGGGCAATTCAAAAAGAAGAGACCTTGAATCAAGTATACGAAATTGGTGGCAATGAATTTTTTACATTGCCAGAAATTATCCAAATTATTATGGATACCACGCGCAAAAGAAGATATTTACTTCCGCTTTCGCCGATTACTTTAAGAGGCCTTACACTTTTTCTTGAAAGCGTAGTCCCAAACTTTCCTATTTCATCTTTGTTTGTAGATTACTTTGCAGTTAATCGCACCACTGCTGTAGATTCTATGTCCAGATATTTTGGTCTGATGCCTGCCCGTTTTTCGTATCGGTTAGATTATTTAATCAAAAAGCGTTGGTATCAACGATTATGGGATTCAATTAAAGAAAGAGTTAATTTAGGACGTAGATAAACGCTGAAAACGCTGATTTTTTGTTAACCATCTGTGTTAATCAGCGTCCCAATAAATAAACATGAAAAAAAATAATAATTACAACATTCGTTTACTTGATACATCCGATGATTTGCGCCTCATTGAAGAATTGCAACGTGATGTTTGGCAAGGTTCTGAAACTGATGTTGTGCCAATGCACATGTTAATCACGGCTGTACATAATGGTGGCTTAGTGCTTGGCGCATTTGACGAAGAAAAAGTTGTCGGCTTTGTATTTGGTTTTCCCGGTCTTGAAGAATTGCCCGATGGCCCGCGTGCCAAACATTGCTCGCACATGATGGGCATTCATCCAAATTATCGTGATAGTGGCATTGGCTTCGCACTCAAACGCGCGCAATGGCAAATGGTTCGGCATCAAGGTCTCGACCACATCACATGGACGTATGACCCGCTTTTGAGTCGCAATGCCTATCTCAACATCGCAAAACTCGGCGCGGTTTGCACAACATATCGCCAATCCGAATATGGTGAAATGCGAGATGGATTAAATGCAGGTTTACCATCTGATAGATTTCAAGTAGATTGGTGGATTAATACTCGCCGCGTTGAAAGAAGATTAGGCAAACGTTCACGTCCGACTTTGAAGTTGAGTCATGTTGCCCGTAGCGGATTACGACCTTTTTATTCGCTTCAAACGCTGACTGGAAACTTGGTCAAGCCACCGGAGCATCTTCCTACCTTCAACGATAGATTATTACTCGCCGAAATCCCAGGTGATTTTACAGATTTAAAATCAAAAGATTTTTCGTTAGCAAGAGATTGGCGATTCTTTACCCGCGAATTATTTGAAACTGCTTTTGCAAAAAGTTACATCATCACTGATTTTATTTATGATAATAATGATAATCATCCACGTGGGTTGTATGTATTAACTCACGGCGAAAGCACATTGGATGAATTTGAATAATGAGTCCCCTCTCCTTTTAGGAGAGGGTTAGGGTGAGGTCAAATTAAACGCATGAGATGCCCTTGCGAGCATCTCAGCGGTTGGATGGGGGAGAGGAAACGAAACCTTGTGTACTTGTACCCATTTATGGGTATGACAAGGACTACCTCCGAACGGAAGGGGTGTTGCTATGTTGATTACGGTCCATGGCGCTCATGCCGATAGGGTGATATGTCGGTTCAGGACGATTGACGTAATTGCTCGGCATGGGGTTAGGTCGTGGCTTGGGGATAGGACGAGGATAGTTTGTAGCAGGCAGGTTGGAGGTCCGAGGTTGAGGCGGGCTGTAGGTTGGTTCATTTCGATAAGTTGAATATCGAGTATTCACATCAGCAAGGGTGAAGAGTCTATCTCCAGCGATTGAGAATGTTCCAATCAGTAACACGCGAATTAACCAAACCATGCTAGCCACAAAGATGGGGACTGCTTTGGTCATGGTTTCTTGACCAACAAGTGCGCCGCCTTGAATGCTATGATTTTGAATGGCGACTGAAACGCCCCACCATGTGAGAATGGCGTTGAAACCTGCAGCGAGTAACCATGCACCAAAAAGATAATACACTTCAGCGGGTTCATCGCGCCCTTGTTCGGGTGTGAAGATGCGGGCGATGCCGGCAAAGTCAATTGCACAAAATGCAAATGCAAGTACAGTTGCCCAACGGATGCCGGCAACTTGCAAATCGCCGAGAATGTCGCCAAGTGCAAATGAAGTGGCTCCAAAGTTTGAAATTTCAAATGCAATCAAGGCACATAAAAGGATGCCTCCTAAAATTGCGCCACGTTTGAGTGATGCATTTTTGAGGAATGATGTTAATTGAAAGTTGATTCGATGGTTCATACGAATTCTCCTTTATAGGAACCTAACAGTAAAAAGAACAAGTGTCTCTAATATAGAACACTTGTTCTAATTTGTCAAGTCGGATTCGTTGCAGGAGAATTGCGATGATGTTTTCCCCATAAAAATTTGTAGGGGCACAATACATTGTGCCCCTACAATAACAAATTAATCTCTGCTTCGCCCACTCACTAACGAAACATAATACAGCAATTGTAAAATCGCAGTGACCAAACCTGCGACATAAGTTAATGCGGCGGCATTTAATACGTTACTTACACCACGCATCTCTTCGTCAGTTTGGATAATGCCGCTATTGGCTAACATTCTTTTCGCGCGGGCTGATGCGTCAAATTCTACGGGTAAGGTTGCTAAAGCAAACAATGCACCGCCTGAAAATATAATCACGCCGAGCCATGCGAGGCCTGTAAAGTTAAGTAACAAGCCAGCCAAAATTAAAATCCAGCCGAGGTTTGAACCGATGTTAACCATCGGAACTAAAAATCCACGCAAACGCATGGGGAAATATTCTTCGGCATCTTGTTGGGCATGACCAAGTTCATGTGCCGCAATTGCAAGTGCGGCAACCGATGGAACATTTGCAACACCCTCTGAAAGAAAGAGTGTATTGTTGCGCGGGTCGTAATGGTCAGTCATTTGACCTGGTGTGCCTTGAATTTGTAAACCAGTTAATCCATTCATAGAAATTAATCTACGAGTGGCATCAACACCTGTGAGCCCGCTACTGGCACGAATTCGACTCCATTTGTTGTAGGCGTGTCTTACATACCATGAGGTGATTCCCATCAAAATGAAAGCGGGAATCATGAAAATTAAGTAATTGATGTCAAAGAACATTTGTATCTCCTTTGTTCGTTAAACATGACAGGTTTTATTATGGCTCATTCAGATGAAACTTCTAAGAGTAAAAAAGAAGCCTAATGATTATGGTTTTATGAAAACCTGTCATGTTTATTTATTTTTATTGACCAATCATTTCTAATAAAATCCGAACGGCTTCATCTAATTGTGGGTCTAAGCCTGCTTGTCTATCTTCTGGAGTCATTTCTACGGGGTAATCTGGCGTGAGACCAATTTTGTGAATCGTATTTTCATTCGGTGTGAGCCATTTGGCAATCGTCACACGGACTGCGCCATTTTCACCAGAAAGCGGTATCCAATTTTGGACAGAACCTTTTCCATACGAAACTGTGCCGACTAATTTTGCACGACCTAAATCTTGCAAAGCACCAGCCACAATTTCAGAAGCAGAAGCGGAGCCTTCATTAATCAAAACCAGCATTGGGATATTTGTGTCGGTGGCAAGCCCATTTGGTAAAGCGTTAAAGGTTTCGCGTGTTCCATCACCATATTGTTCATATAAAACAACACCTTCGCTAACGAATTGTGATGTCACTTCAACAGATGTTTGTAAATATCCGCCACCATTATTTCTCAAATCTAAAATAATGCCTTTGGGATTTTGCGCCATTAATTCGTTAAGCGTGGCAAGCAATTCTGGCATAGTACGAGAACCAAATGTAGTTACTTGCACATACGCGATTCCATTATCAAGCATTTCACCAGTAGCGGCAGCGATGGTGATTTTCGCACGCACAATCGTAAATTCAATTGGAGCCTCAGCACCTTCACGCAAAATCGTTAATACAACTGTTGTTCCAGCGGGACCTAACACTTTAAGGCGTGCCAGTTCTGCATCTACGCCGGTCATATCTTCGCCATCAATGGCAATCACTTGGTCACCTGGCAATAAGCCTGCTTTTTCTGCCGGCGAGCCGGGGATGGGGCTAGTAATCGTCAAGTATTTTGTGGTGGTATCCACATACGCACCAATGCCTTCATATTCACCTTCTAACCCGGCATTTGCGGCTTCAAAATCTTCCGGATTCATATAGGATGAATGTTCATCACCTAAGGCTTCCATCATGCCAGATATAGCACCACGCATTAATGCGACATCATCTACGGGTTGGTCTACATAATTTTCATGGACTAAATTCCACGCTTCCCAAAACGGGGCGAAGAGTGCTTGCATTTCTTCCGGTGTAGCAGATTGTTGCTCTGGTGAAACAGTGGGCGGCGTAATCGGTTCAATTTCTTCAACAGCACCCGGCAAAGAAACAGGCACAAGATTCCCGGTCACAAATCCGCCAGCAAACGAGCCAAGCATCAAAATTCCAATGCCAAAAACGAGCAAAATTCCTTTTACAGTATTATTCACAATAGCCTCCAATTTGGCTTAATATACGCACAAAGTTATCATTTGGTGATTAAAGATTGCTGAATATTGTATATGATTATTATATATAGACACAAGCCTGAT
Organism: Anaerolineales bacterium; assembly: GCA_016789345.1. GTDB lineage: Bacteria > Chloroflexota > Anaerolineae > Anaerolineales > Villigracilaceae > Villigracilis. The sequence continues at coordinate 7,175 of JAEURG010000138.1, forward strand.
TTTACAATATAGTAGCTAAGAACCATAAACTGCTTTTTTGCAAATATTCAAAACAATTGACCGTGAAAAGTTTGTGTTTTGTTATTTGCAAGTAAAAGTATGAGATTTCTACCTAGGAGGTTATATAAATAAAAAGACTCCGAGATTTTCATAATCTCGGAGTCTTTATTTAACCAAACCTCTCTTCACGCCAAACATCAGCACGGTTATGATAACCCGCTTGTTCCCAAAACCCACGCTTATCGCGTGGCATAAATTCAATAGACCTCAACCACTTTGCGCCTTTCCACAAATAGGGTGTTTCCACTTCTTGACCGGGAATAAATCCCACCACGCCGCGTAATGGATAGCCATGGTCTGCGTCAATCGGTTCACCATTGAAATGAGTTGCTAACAAAAAGTTATCTTGCAAAACAACTTCTAACGGCAAATTGACAGTGAATCCATACTCAGCATGTTGCATCACATATTTTGCACTTGGTTTAATTTTGAAGAAGCCTTGCTCCACCAAAGTTTTTACAGATACGCCTTCCCACAACGTGTCAAATTTGCTCCAGCGAGTAACGCAATGAATATCCATCTTAATTTTTGTACGCGGCAATTGATTGAACTCAGCCCAACTCCAGCGTTTTTCTTCTTCCACTTCACCCCACACACGGAAGTCCCAAGTGGTGGGATTAAATGATGGCACAGGTCCATAATGCAAAACGGGGAATTTCAAAGTCAAAGATTGACCCGGCGGAAGTCGCCCTTCCGACTTAACCCGCTCTTCTTCTTTACGTCGGTCTTGCCCTTCAAATGAAAACATAAGTCACCTCACTCAAAATAATTTCTTCAAAACATAGACACATCAACTTGCCACAATGTTACCAAAAGATAAAAATTTTCTTATCTAATCCCCACAACCTCAATACCATTTTTTTCTAAAACACTTCGCAACAACTTTGCATTTTCAACCGCATTCAAATTATCTCCATGCAAACACAAAGTATCTAATCCACCACCCAGAATCAAAGTCAAAGCATGATGCGCAACTTCATCTGAAGATTCAATCACTGCATTCGCCTCGCTTCTTGATATTAAACTGCCATCGGGATTGTATCTTCTATCAGGAAAACCCTCCCTAGCAACTTTTAATCCCATCTTGATTCCCGCCTCAATTGACCTTGAACCTGCCAGCCCAACCAAAACTAAATCTTGGCTGACATTTTTTATTGCATGGACAATTGCTCTTGCTAATTCATCATCCCGCGCGGATTGGTTATACAACGCCCCATGCGGTTTAACGTGAGTCAAGTTTGCATTTTCTTCTTTTACAATTTTATAAATTAATTCAATTTGATAACGAACAATTTTCTCTGCTTCATTGGCTGAAAGATTCATTTCCTTTCTACCAAAATTTTCTCTATCCTTCCAACTTGGATGCGCGCCGATATTTACATTATATTTTTTTGCAAGCCTTATCGTCTCACGCATTGTCTTTTCATCCCCAGCATGAAATCCACAAGCAATATTTGCAGAGGTGATGAAAGGCATAATCGCTTCATCATTTCCAATGCCTTCGCCGAGGTCACAGTTCAAATCTATTTTCATTTTATGTTTTCATCATTCTTCTATATTTATCTTGTGCTTCATTCACTGATATTTCACGAAACTGAATTTTACTTGTCCTTGACTCACATTGTGCTAACAAAGGCAAATCAGCCCGAATGACATTCGCAATTTTAGGGTATCCGCCCGTCGTAGGAGAATCTGCCATCATCACAATCGGTTGACCTTGATTTGTAATTTGAATACTGCCCATCGTCATACCTTCTGAAATTAATTCACTTTTATAATTTGATTCAATCTCTTTCCCTTCCAAACGGTAGCCCATTCTGTCAAAAGATTTGCTCAACGTATATTCATTTTCAAAAAAAGTATTATCAAATCTTTCTCTTTGCGGACCAGCAATTACATCAATTGTTGGTGTTTGGCTGTATTGAATAAATTTTTGTACTGGAAAATCTCTGGCGGCGAGTTTTGTTAATTCGCCGTTTGGTTTTCCATTTTGCAAAACATCTCCAACGTGAATTGGAGAGCCAATTCCAGCGCGGCTATAGCTTGAAGATGAACCTAACACTTGTGGAACATCAAACCCGCCAGCAATTGCAAGGTAAGCCCAATTGCCTCCACTTATCTTTTTGATTTGCACATGCCAACCTGCCCGCACATAAAACGAAGTCCATAATGGGAATGTCCACACATAATTTTGCACTTCAAAGCCAGCACCAGTCACAGCCAAAACACAATCACGTTTTGCACGAAATGTAATATCGCCTAATCCAATTTCAATTACAGTTGCATCTTTTGAATTTCCAACAAGTTCATTTGCAACACGCTGTGCAAACCAATCCATTGCACCTGAAACAGGCACACCAAAACTTTGAAAACCTTTTCGACCTAAATCTTGAAATGAAATCAATCCAGAAAAGTCAATAACTTTTAACATCATTCCTCTGGAATAAATTTCACAACATCACCAGGTGAAAATAAAAACGGCGTTTCACTTTCTGGGTCAAATAATTTCAACTGAGTCCAGCCAATGATATTCCAACCACCCGGAGAATCTAGCGGATAAATTCCAGTTTGAGAACCTGCAATCGCAACAGAACCAGCCTGAACCAAAGTCCGAGGCGTTTGTAAGCGTGGCATCTCCAGTCGTTCATCCAAAATCCCCATGTATGGAAAACCCGGTGTGAAGCCCATCATATAAATTCGATATTCTTTTTCAGAATGGATTTGAATCACATCTGCAACAGAAATATTTTTTGACGAGGCAACAATTTCAATATCAGAATTGGATGCATTCCCGTATCGCACCTTGACCTCATGCCTGCGTGCTGTTTCTTGATTCATTTTATTTAACTGATTCATTTTTTCTTCCACCAAAGTTTTGATTTGATGAAATGAAAAATTTAACGAATCATAATGAATCAATAAAGTGCAATAAGCAGGGACAGTTTCAAGAATGCCATTTGTGTTTTGCAACAAAGCATTGAGTGAATGCACACGTTGATTAATAACTGAGTCAATCTTATTCCCCAACTCAATAAGCAAAGCAGAATCGCCGAGTGGCTTGAACATCAGATTTCAAAAATAGAAATAGATTCGATGTGATAGGTTTGTGGAAATAAATCAAATGGTGTGACTTGTTTAAGTTTATAACCACCATTGATTAATCTTGCGGCATCACGCGCCAGTGTAGATGGGTCACATGAAACATACGCAATCACTTGCGGTTTGAGATTGATGATTGCATCCAAAGCATGTTTTTCAATGCCAACACGTGGGGGATCAACAATGATATGCGTTTGATTTTTTATTTCAAGCTTTAGTAAGATTTCTTCGGCAGAACCTTCGTATAAATCAATATTCTCAAATTCATCAAGATTGAAAACAAAATCTTCACAAGCGGATGAAGACGATTCAACCCCAATAACTTTTTGATATTTATCTGCAAAGAATTTACTGAATAATCCTACTCCGCAATAAATATCAAGTAATGTGGTTTGTGAATTAGGAGTTGGGATTTGGTTTATTAAATGTTCAACCATTTTTTCTGCCATTTTTGTATTGACTTGAAAAAATGAATTAGCAGAGACTTTAAAATCTTTATCCAAAATTTTGATAAAGATATGGTCTTGACCCGCAATCACAACAGGATGATTTTCATATATATGAATCACTGAAACATCCGCTTCAATTTCAAGTTCGGGTGTTTCAGGATATTCGGATTCAAGAATCAGCATTAAATCATTTTCATCACCGGAACGAAGCGATACACGTTCAAGACTTAAGTTTGATTCAAAATTTAATTCTTTCCAAAATGAATCAATTTCTTTGTTTGGTAAATGACATTCTTCAATCGCAAAAGCAGAATTTCCTTTTGAATTGATAAAGCCCAACTTACCTTCATTCGTCAAATGAAATTGAATATTATTTCGATAATTCCATTCATTTGGTGATGGAATCATTTTTTGAATTGGTGGATTTTCAATTTTTCCAATTCTTCGTAATTGGTCACTTAAAATTTCGGTTTTTGCTTTTAATTGATTTTCGTAGGAAAGGTTTTGATAATGACATCCGCCACATGACTCCCTCATCCCTACCCCTTCTCCCACTAGGAGAAGGGGATTAAAGAAGTGTTTACATTTCGCTTGAATTCGTTCAGGTGATGATTTAATAATCTCAACAATTTCCCCGCGCGCAAAGTTTTGTTTTTCTTGTGTTAAACGAATTTTTACAATTTCATTCGGTAATCCAAACGGAACAAAGACAGCGCGCCCGTCTGGGAGTCGTCCCATCGCTTCGCCGCCATAGGTGAGTTTTTCAAGCGTAATTTCAAAAGTTGAATCGGACATGATGAAAGGATTATACCCAAAGGGCACTTCGTATCTTTAATAAAAAGAGGAAAGACTTTAATTGTCTTTCCTCTTTTTATTTCTTCATCGCTGGTCGAGTAGGACGAAGTCCGTATCGAGACCTATTTCAAAATAAATGAAAGTGCTACCAAAACCGTAATAAAGAATCCTGCCAAAATACCAATGCGTTTGAGGTCTTTTTTGACCATGCTGTAATCAGGATTGAACTCAAACTTTTGCGGCTGATTGTTTGCCGTCATCAAAGAGTTGTTGGGTCGTTTGTTTTTCTTAGCCATTTTTTCTCCTATTTTTAATTTAAACACGAAGGACACAACGGTCACAAAGGAGGATTAATTTCCAAATTTAATTACTTTACCTCCTTCGTGTACTTGGTGTCCTTTGTGTTTAAGTATTTAATTCTGTAATCTTGCAAAAACCACAATGCGCTGGTCATTGACCAAGTAAGGGTAACACGAAATTAAAGTAACTGTCGGCGAACTTGTGGGAGCCATTACTTCAACGGCAGTGGGTTCTACTAAAACAGTTCTATCAACAATATAAACAAATTGACGTTGTTGAGTATAAACAATAATTTGGTCGCCGGGCACAAGCCTATCTAAATAACGAAAAATTTCGCCATACACATCATTATGAGCAGAAAGCACTGTATTACCATCACGCCCAGGTGGTGCAGAACCAATGTATTGACCCACGCCTTTTTTCAATTGTTCCCAGCCATCGCCTTGCACAACGGGCGCATCTACATTGATGGCAGGAATTTGAATCCGCACGGCTTGGTCTGGTGCGGCAGTTGGCACAGGAATATTTGCTAACGATTGCACCATCGGAAGCAAATGCGATGGAATTTCCGCTTCATTTGGACGTGTGTTGCCTTGTGCATCTGGTGGTGTGTGACCTGATGGAAGCACCACTGCCATCACTAATGGAGTTGGCGTTGGTGTTGATGGATTCAATGCGGCGACAACTTCATTGTTTAAGGTTTGCAATAACCCAACGCCGTTTAAGATGATAGCCACCAAACCAACCACTGCTAAAATTTCTACGCCTAATAAGAGCCTGTCTAAAAATTTTCGGCGCGGATTTGCTGGAATTGCTTGGGGCGAAGATTCTGCTCCCGAAGCAGTATCAATTACAGGCGCGGATTGAGGCGAGTCAAAATCTAAATCTGGAGCAACGGATACAACACGTCCGGTACGGCGATAATGTTCGAGTCTTTCTTTACGGGCACCGCGTCTTTTTTCGACGAGAAGCTTGCGTAGTTCTTCGACAGATAATTCTTCGGGATTTTTTTTTCTTGCCATCGCGTTGCGATTATACCTTATGGGAATGTGGCAATGAAATCTTGTTTTGTTATGGTAAAATCGCTTTCGCTATTGATTGGAGGGATGGCCGAGCGGCTGAAGGCGCATGTCTTGAAAACATGTTTGGGTCACACCAACGTGGGTTCGAATCCCACTCCCTCCGCTCGGAATTACAATATATCAACTCACAAATTGGGAAGGTGCCAGAGTGGCTGAATGGGCTCGCCTGCTAAGTGAGTGCTGGGTAAAACCAGTCGCGGGTTCGAATCCCGCCCTTCCCGCCATAGAAAACACATTCAGAAATGGATGTGTTTTTATTTTTTTGAAAATACTATTATCTGATTCCCACCTGCGCTTTTTGCTTGATACATGGCTTTATCTGCAAGGTTTAAGATTTCATCTAACTTTTCACTATCAATTGGATATTCTGCTAAGCCAATCGAAATTGTAATGCCAACATTAAATTTAGAAAAACAAAATTCACGAAAGTTCTTAAGGACTTTTTCAAATTCACTCAAAACTTCCTGTGAAGAAGTATTTTGTATTGCTACAACAAATTCTTCGCCACCATAACGGCAAACAACATCGTTTTCTTCTGCCATTGCAAACAATTGTTTTGTCAATCCGATTAACACTTCATCTCCAACTGTATGACCATATATATCATTGATTTGTTTGAACTTATCAATATCTAGCAATGCCGCTATAAAAGGCGTTTTGTAATTAATCCATTCAGATAATTTTTCATATAAATAGCGACGGGTATAAGCATCCGTCAGGCTATCTCTTTCTGCTAAATATTGCACTTTGATATGCAATTCCTGAGTTTCAATAAGTTGTTGTTGTAATTCTTGCTTGGTTTTGTAGCGGACTGTAACATTTCTAAAGACGATCAATTTTCCATACAATTGATTGCGTTCATCAACTAAACGAGTCAAACGTGTATCAAAAACGCTAAGGGTTGGTGAATCAACTATCACTTCCAAAGGAGGCGGGTCTACATCTGATAATGTTAGTTGAATCACTTCGTGCCAATTCATCATCACCGTTTCTATTTTTTCGCCCAAATGGTTTTTAGTGATTCCAAATTTTTGAGTCATGGCAGGGTTGAAATCTATGATGTAGTTATTATGGTCTAAGACCAAAACACAATCAGGCATTCTTGCGATAATTAAATGATTTGCAATAGGGATAATGTTTAAGAAGCGCGTGCCATACAATGCCATTAAAAATAAAAATCCAGAAAAAGAAAATGTAACGGCTGTCCAGTCCACACCTTGTGCGGTAGGGATAATTTCAAATAAATATAAAATGTTTGTTGCAATCGGGAAAAATGTGGCCCCTATTAAAAATTGCGCCTGACGCCGCGTTAACTCCGAAGCACTTTGCATGGCTTTCCAAAGAAAAAAGAATATAGAAAGAACAAAAATATAATTTGTGGCTACAATCCATAAAAATCCTGGACCATGATGAAAGATAAGAACATTATCTACTGTTTCATTATTTGTAAAACCGTTCCAAATCAAACTATGCCATTCATTCGTAAACACCAATAGACTATTAATCACTGTCACTGACCATAATAAAATTTGGGAATTTAACTTATTCAACCAATCGCTATATCCTGAATAAGCCAAGGCAAACATCACAAACAACGTTAAACTACAGTGATAAAAAAGGGATTCAAACTTTGCAAATAAAATTTTTAATGGAATCGTTGTTGCTGAATAATCCAACCCTGATGAAAAAGTCCAACATGTAATTGCGAGCATTGCCCATGCAAAATAACGCCCTGCTTGCACATCTTGTCTGCGCCAACTAATTATCGTCACAACCAAATTAATGATTGTTGTAATAAATAGAATGGTACTGATGTCAGTCAACTTAAACATCAATAACTGCTCCAATTAAATGCCAAACTTTAATACTAAGATAAATTAGTTATTTTTGATTGTACCAATCTTCTTTTCCAAATCCCCCACATGCTCTAACTCGTGCATAGCAATTGTTCTGGCTCTCCAATAAACGGATTCTTTCCGCTTCTTTCCTTCTTCTCGAATTGCTCTTGACCATTCAGCCTCTTTCAAGCCTGACAATACTCTCAATAAAATCTTTCTTCGTATTTTGAAATAGTTTAATAAGTCTGAAAAATCTAACAAGTCGAAGCGAGTTAACTTTCCCCAATCGCGGTCTGGATGAACATCTGCAAACAACGGTTCATGACTCAACAATGCCTGATAAATCATTTCACTTGACCTTGCTTCGCCATTAATTAAATGAGTCAAATTTTCTGTCAATGACCTTTCGCCTTTTCCTAAAGGTTCACGAAGTTGTTCTTTTGATAAACCTTTACTCAATGCTTCTAACTTCTTTGGCGTTTCCGTTAGGATTTCTAAAATTTTAGAAATGTTTTCAAGGGTTTGGTCAGTGGAAATTTTTTGATTCATTTCTTGACAGTTAACTCTTTATATTCCTCATGCTTTTGAATCCACCAAACTGCATACGAGCAAATCGGAATCACACGCAAAGATTTAGACTTGGCATATTCCAAAGCAAATTGAGTTATTTTCCCTGCAATGCCTTGACCTCGTAAATCAGGGTGGACTCCAACGTGTGTAATGGCAAAAGAATCCTTATCTTCGATGTAATCTAACTTACAACCTAAGCCGTTAATCCATATTTCAAAGCGATTTTCAGCAGTGTTGTTAATAATTTCGAGAGAGTCTAAGTTAATGGTCATTGATTTTTCTTTTGTAGGGGCGGGGCTGCGTAGCGTCCCGCTCTTTTTATTTATTGTAAACATTAGGCAAGGAAACCTCGCCCCTACGTTTTATTTATTATTGACTTTGTTTCATCCTTGCAATCACAGCCATATATTCCATAATAATTTTCAAGCCAGCAAACACTGTTGACTCAGAAGGGTCAAGTGGCGGAGCAATTTCAACCACATCCAAACCGACTAAAGATAAACCTTGTGTGCCTTTAATTAAAGTTAACACATCACGAGAACTTAAACCACCAAATTCTGGAATACCTGTGCCCGGAGCATAAGCAGGGTCTAAACAATCAATATCTAATGAAATATGAACTGCATCACAATCATTGAGTATGTTATAGACGCTATCCGCTACATTTTTCATACCACGTTCAGCAACATCAGCCGCTGTGTACACATGAATGCCACTATTTTCAATTAAATCAATTTCTTGGTCTTCCCATGAACGTAAACCCACCATACAAACATCATGTGGTTCGATTCCAAATTCTAAAGCACGTCTCATTGTATTGGCATGTGAAAGTTTTGAGCCATCAAAAAAATCACATAAATCTGGGTGAGCATCAATCCATAAAACGCCAAGGCGTTGGTCTTTGTATCTTAATCTTTGACCTTGCAAAATCGGAATCGTAACTGAATGGTCGCCGCCCATGATAATTGGCATGTTGGGAAGAGTCGCTACTTTTTGACGAACCAACTCGAAGTCAGATTCTGGAAGCGTGATGTTGATATCGCCCAAGTCGCAGACAGTTAAATCTTTTAAACGAGTCCTATCTTCACTAAAAGAAGTCACATGATGCGACCAATATCGAATTCGTTCAGGCGCACTCGCCGCGCCTTTTCGCGCCGAAGCCAAGCCATCAAACGGAATGCCGATGATGCTGAAATCCGTTTGTTCGGGTGTCAGGTCTGGGCGATGCAAATCGCCCCACATTTTATGATTGCCATCAACTGCCATAGTTTCTCCTTTTTATTATTTTATCGTTAAATAAAAACAGACAATGAAATTTCATTGTCTGTTTTTGTAGGGGCGAGGCATGCCTCGCCCTTACTTAGAATTGATAAACGCAATCAACGCTTGAATTTCATCCGATGTTAAATCCAATTGCGGCATTTGCGAATTTGAATTGACCGAAGTTGGGTCTTTCAAACGCATTTCCAAAATAAGTGGGTCAGCAGAAAAGTTTGATAAATTCGTTGCGCCCGTCGGTTCAATCGTCCAATATTCCGAGTGGCTGGCGGCTTTGCTGTTGTAATGACAAGTGATGCAACCTTTGGCGATGAATAAATCTCTTCCATATTCAACTTGTGATACAGATGACTCAATCACTTCACTTGATGATGATTCACTTTGCGCTTCAACCGCAGGGACACTTGTTCCTGCTATTGTGAGAGCGAGTCCTATCATCAAACAAAGTGCTGTGATGCTCGCCGCAAGTTTACTTTTTCGTTGCACTGCAAAAAACAAACTGACCAAGCCAATTACAAACGCCGCAATTGCAATCACAAAATTTGGTGACGTAGAAATTTGTGTTATTGATTCAGTAACAGGTTCACTAACCACTGCAACTGATGGCGCGGATACAATCAATGTTGGCATTTTTTGTTGCATAGAAAATGCTTCAATCGTCCAATTCCATTCGCCTTCTTTGGGGAATGTCAAAGTTGCTGTGTAATGACCGGGTTTGCCTTCTTCTTTAGCTATCACTTTGAAGTGACTATCTTTATTTAAATTCGCAATGATGATAGGAGATAAATCAGTCATTGGTGTTTTGCCGTGTTGCAAAACCATGAAACCGACTGTAAATTCTTCACCAACAACAACATCCGTCGGCAATTCATCCAAAGTGATAACTGCCCATCCACCAGCAAAAACGGGGATTGTGAAAATCAATGCAAGCAGTAGAGCAAATCCAATTGCAAGTTTGGTTTTTGAAAACATGTGTGCCTCCTTGAGCAATGTTTGAAGTAATACACCACTCAAAATCAGCAGGTTCCAAAAAGAGAGTAGAGAACAGAGATTAGTTATTAGTAATTTGGCTATGGAATTGGTTGCAAGTTCTCTGCAATTAAAATTGCTTCTTCCATGCTTAGATGTGTTTCTAGGCGATAGGTGATAGTTCCATCAGTCCAAATTAATACATTGCCTTCAATCAAACGTGTAAATTCAATTTCATAACGGTTATACAGAATCAATGGATATGGTCCAACCGCCCAAACGGCTTTATATTCATTCACCATTGTTTCTTGTAAAACTCTCGGTCCCATTTTCTTAATTGCCCAACTTTCATTGGGGATGAAATGCAAACTTAACTCTACACTTTGCGGTTGAATTGGATTCATCCACACTAGAATCGTCATATAGCCTTCTGCATCTTGAACGAAGACATAATCAGGTTCGCCGAAGTTTTGCGGCAATAAAATTGGATAATTTACTTGTTGTTTTGCTTCATCAAGTGTTGTTTCGCCGAAAATAGAATCTAATAGTGGAATCATAGATGGTGCAGGTGTGATGGTAGAAATCGGTTCTTGTGTTGGCTCAATTTGTTGTGGGAAGATTCTGACGATACCAATTTGAAGAAATTCAAGTATCGCCGCACGCACTGGCGGAATTGCAAAAAGGCTGACGAGTAAAATTAAGATGAGGGTCAATGACCAAGTTAAACGTCTGGAAATGAAGCGAGGTTGACGAATCTTCTTCATTACAGAAGCAGAAATATTAGGCGTGGATGGATAATCCAATCTTTTTGAAATGGAAGAAATTTTTTGCTCAAACTCGTTCATACTTCATGTCCTTCAAACAGAATCGGAAAATCCTGTTGAATAATTTTTCGTAGTTTTTCAATTGCACGATTCAAACGAGACTTAACCGTGCCTTCAGCAATTTCTAAAACTTGTGCTGTTTCGTTTACAGATAAATCCAAAAAAAATCTCAAATAAATAATTTGCTGGTCTTGGAAATTTAACGATTGCACGGCTTTCCATAATTCATTAGCATCATTGCTTTGCAAATTTTTTTCTTCAAGGTTCGTTTGCGGAATTTCATTTTGAAAAGCACGTTGCAATGCAGAAAAATATCTGCCTGCCGAACGACGACGATTGCTCGCCAAATTGGAAGCAATACTCAACAACCATGGTCGCAATGGGCGAGTTGAATCAAAACGCTTAAGATGATTCCAAGCGCGTAAAAATGTTTCTTGGGCAACATCTTCTGCGTCGTCAGGGTCGCCAAGAAGTAAATAGCAAAGCCTAAAAACCGCTTGCTGATGCGCCTGCATCAACGGTTCCCAAGCCGCCGCTTCGCCATGCGCAGCGCGTCGAATTAAAGTCGCTTCATCCAAATAAGCCTCTGCAGAGGTGATTTTCATACACTATACACCGCAAAAATGAGAACCGTTCCATGCCGTATTGACCCGCTTTCTGTTTGCTTTTACAATGCTTTCACGATGGTACGATTTGCAGGATTTTTTCGCCCCGACCACGACCCTCCGCTTCAAACCTGACGTTATGTCTGGTTTTTGAACCTCGGCATTTTCTTAATTTGAGCCGGAGTGCGTCGCGCACACATTAGCAGAATCTCTAATGCAAAAAGCGCGACGCACCCTTTGTAACCAATTTGGAGGAACCCATGAATACCCCGTTTGAATCAAAACGTGCTGAAATTTATAAAGATGTTCCAGATGAAAAATGGAACGATTGGCGTTGGCAGTTAAGTCACCGCATGAATAGTGTTGAAGATATTGAAAAAGTTTTGCCATTAACAGATAGTGAAAGAAAAGCATTACAAACACAAGGCTTGTTCCGTGTGGATGTAACCCCATATTTCATTTCATTGATTGACCCGAACGACCCAAATGACCCAACTCGCAAACAAGTGATTCCAGTTGCAGAAGAAATGCAATCATTTACTTCGATGATGGAAGATTCACTTGCAGAAGATAAACATTCGCCTGTGCCTGGCTTGGTACATCGTTATCCGGATAGAGTCTTAATGCTCGTCACAACTCAATGTGCATCGTATTGTAGATATTGCACACGTTCCAGAATCGTCGGTGACCCCGGACAAACTTTTAATCGTCAAGAATTTGAGATGCAGATTGAATATCTCAAGAAGACTCCACAAGTAAGAGATGTTTTACTTTCCGGTGGTGACCCGCTTGTGCTTGCCCCAAAAGTTTTGGAAGAATTGCTTGGTCGCTTGCGTGAAATTCCACACATTGAAATCATTCGCATTGGAACACGCGTGCCGGTCTTTATGCCTATGCGCGTCACACAAGAATTATGTGACATGCTCGCAAAATTCCATCCTTTGTGGATGAATATTCATGTCAACCATTCGAATGAAATTACGAAGGAACTTGCCGAAGCATGCGACCGTCTTTCTCGTGTCGGTATTCCGCTTGGAAATCAAGCAGTATTATTGGCTGGCGTCAATGACAATGTGCATATTCAACGAAAACTCGTACATGATTTAGTTCGTATTCGAGTGCGTCCATATTATTTATATCAATGCGATTTGGTCGAAGGCTCAGGTCACTTCCGCACACCAGTTGGTAAAGGCATTGAAATTATGGAAGGTTTACGCGGTCACACTTCTGGATATGCAGTTCCACAATATATTATTGATGCACCCGGTGGTGGCGGCAAGATTCCAGTCATGCCAAATTACATGATTAGTCAGTCTGACCATAAAGTAATCTTGAGAAACTATGAAGGTTACATCACTACCTATGAAGAGCCGACCGATTATGTCCCATCTGATGCGGCACAATACAAAGGATTGAAACGTCCAGAACCCGGTCAAGAAGGCTTAAGTGGTTTGTTAGATGGAAAAGAAATGTTCATCAAACCTGAAGGTTTTGACCAATTGCATGAACGTAATGGAATCCAACATCGTTTGAAAGATGATAGTAAATGGAAACCACTTGGAATTGGCTCAGGTGAAAATCCGCAAGAATGATTACAATAAAGATGCGGCAGACCAATCCACTGCCATCGATAAAGGAGATATTTATGCAAAGAAAATTCACTATACTATTATTGCTGGCAGTACTTTTATCTGCTTGTTTACCTACAGGGCAAAGCCAGCAAGATGTTGACTCCATTGTCAATACAGTGGTTGCTCAAACCATGGAAGCCAATGCTCGCATTCAAGAAGCAGTTAATCAAACCTTAACTGCGCAAGCCCCACTTGCTACAGCAACATTGGAATTTACTGCTACACCAGAGCCGACCTTTGAACCATTAATCATTATTACGGATACGCCTTTCCCAACTTTAACCAATACAAATGTTCCTTTTGTGCCACAGTCACAATCTCAACAACAACCAACGGCACAACCCTATTCGTGTTATGTTGAGACACGTTTCCCTGCTTATCGTGAAGAAATTAAAGCAGGTTCAAACTTTGAAATCCGTTGGTTTGTAAAGAATACCGGCACACGCACTTGGGATGCAGGTGTTGATTTGAAATATGCCAGTGGTGTAAAAATGACCACTGCTGAGCGGGTAGAGATTAAAAACGCGCTGGCTCCCGGTGAAATTTATAAAATTTCAATCACCGGCAAAGCACCAAAAAACAGTGGCGTACAACAAATGACCTGGATTGTAGAAGGCAAGTTATGCTATGCTAATGTGGTCATTATCATAAAATAATAAAAAACATGCACAACTAACAAAAGGAGTATCTACTATGGATACTCCTTTTGTGTTGAAAAAGCCGATTTTCTCGTTATAATGAATTATCGTTGTTTTTTCAACCTTACAGCACGGAGGCTCATCATGAAATTTCAAGCACCTATCGGCACTGAAGAAGAACGAAACTCTGGCAAAATTTGGCCTGGTGGTTGGACCGATGCAACTGGCTTTCTTAATGCAAAAGCCCCTGGCTATGCCTATGGAATACATACAGGCGCAGACCTGAACTTAAATGTGGCTGGCAATTGGGATGCTGACAGGCTTGCTCCCGTGTATTCCATTGGAGATGGTATCGTCACCTATGCCCAAACTTGGCCCAACCCAAATTATTGGGGCAATATCATCGTCATTGACCATGGCATGGTAGATGGAAAGCCTCTATATAGCCGTTATGCTCACGTTGCTAATATTCGCGTGAGACCCGGCGAAGTTGTAAAAATGGGACAACAAATCTGCCAAGTAGGTGATGGGTCTTCAGCCATTCGCCCAAAAGCAATGTTTCCTTTTCATTTACATTTTGATATTTCATATACAAAAATATTACGCGAACAACCGCAGAACTGGCCCGCACCCTCTACAAATAAAAATAAGGCATTGGTTATAGAACATTATGTTGACCCCGAAAAATGGCTGAAAGAACACCACACGGTTGAAAGTCTTCCTAAGGCAATTAGTGGAAATACCACTTCCAGCGAGTCTGAAGCGCCTACAAATACTCCTCCACGTAGCAACATTGCTCCATCTTTACCAACATGGTATGTCATTGCCCCAGAAGTTACAATCTATAAACAACCCAATACCACATCTCAAAAATCGGGTTCACTATCACGTGGCAAACAAATATTTATGAGCACTGGAGGGGTCAGAAATCAAGGCATGGACTGGGGAAAAATTGTAGGCAGTACTTTTGAAGGAGATTGGGTTGCTATTCGCAAATCAGACCAAAGCGAAAGTTATTTATCAACCAACCGACCGCAATA
Organism: Anaerolineales bacterium; assembly: GCA_016789345.1. Taxonomy (GTDB): domain Bacteria; phylum Chloroflexota; class Anaerolineae; order Anaerolineales; family Villigracilaceae; genus Villigracilis. The sequence goes on from JAEURG010000138.1 coordinate 22,353, forward strand.
ACCAATGATGTCTCAAAATAAAAAATTAACTTCAATATTCATTGCAGTTCTCATAACCCTTGCGTGTGTGCCAACTTTGCCAACAACATCGGCACCCATTCCAACCTTTGATGCAAATGCACCACTCACCGCCATTGTGCTGACTGCTAACGCCGCCGCTACGCAAACACAAAGATTCGCGCCTCCTACCTTAACCCCAACTGCCACCTCCACACGAACACCTCTTCCTACCGACACCATTACACCTACTTTCATTTTTGTTTTGCCAACCAGCACCGTACCCCCTACACAAATCCCTGCTGGCAGTTCGGGTAAAGATTTAGATTGTCAAATCATTTCACAAGACCCGCCTGAAAATGCGCTTATCACCATACAAAGCCAATTCACAGCAAAATGGATTGTGGCAAATGTTGGTTTGAAAACATGGCCCTCTGATAACACCGATTATCGTTATCTCAGTGGCGATAAAATTCACCTACAACCCATTTACGATTTTGAAAAAAACGTGCCTGCTGGTGATAGGGTTGAATTGACCGTTGCCATGCAAGCCCCCAGCCAACCGGGCGTTTACTCAACAATATGGAGAATCACCATTGGGCAAGAAGGTTTCTGTAACATGAATATCACAATTATTGCAGGTTGATAAAAAGTCCTCCGAGAAACTCGGAGGACTTTATTACTAACTTCTCAATTTTGCACCAACTTCATGTTCAAGCCTTTTTATAATTTTATTTCGTATCGCGGCGGCATCGGAATCGGTCATCGTTTTATCTTCGGCTTGATAGGTGAGATTATATGCCAATGATTTTTTACCTGCACCGATTTTTTCATCACGATAGACATCGAACAACTTAACTTGACTGACGCTTCTTCCTCCCGTCTGCTTGATGAGTGCTTCGACAGTTTCGGCTAACACTGATTCATCCACGATGATGGCGATGTCTTCATAAATCGATGGAAATTCAGAGACAGGCGTAATGCCATAAGTCGGATTAATATTTCGAAGAGTCTCTAAATCAAATTCAGCGACTAAGACAGGTGAATCTCCAAGTTCATATTGTTCTTTGACAAGCGGATGCAATTCACCAAATGCGCCAATGACTTTATCACCAATTTTGATTTCAGCACATTTGCCGGGGTGTAGGTGTAGTATTGACTCGCTTGAAGCGTAGGAAATGTTTGTAAGCCGCAACCCACTCAACAGTAGTTCGAGGCGACCTTTCAAATCATAAAAATCAAACGTGGATAAATCTTTAACATCCCATGCGTTTTCTTTTCGTAAACCAGTCATCGCAACGGCAAGTTTACGTGGCTCGTTGGGTAAATCTTTTTTGTTTGGTTCAAAAATGTTTCCAATTTCAAACATCGCAAATGAATCACTTAAGCGAATATTTTTTTCAAGCACATCCAACACAGATGCAGTTAGGCTTCTACGCAAAACACTTTTTTCTGGTGCAATTGGATTTGCAAGTTGAACATAATCATCATGTTTTGCAACGCGCGATTCTTTTTCAATCGAAGTCATACGATAACTAACAACTTCTTGCAAACCTAATGCAATTAATAAATCACGTAGATGTTCTTCCCATTCATGTACAGGGTTGCCAACTTGCGGAGGCAAAGCATCCGCCATGGTTGTGGTTGGAATGTTATCGTAACCATAAATGCGGGCAACTTCTTCAAGCACATCAGCGAGACCGATAACGCCTTCGTCAATATCCATACGATGATCTGGCGCAGTGACTTGAATTTTATCTTT
>JAEURG010000216.1 GCA_016789345.1 Anaerolineales bacterium
CGAATCACATTTGTATTTGATAAAACAACCGAACTCGCGCGCCCATGATAACCAACAGGCAAATGCAACCAATTGGGCATGAGCGCATTTTCTTTTCCGCGAAACATCGTGCCAACATTGGTGGCATGTTCACGCGACGCATAAAAATCTGTGTAATCACCGATGTTTACTGGAAGATGCAATTTCACATCTTGGATTAAATGCATCGCTTCTTTTTTGACTTTTGAATTGTTACTGCTCAACAACTCAGTCAATCGCTGACGAATTTCCTTCCAAACATGTTTCCCCGCTGACATAAATTTATTTAATGAAGGTTCTTTAAATAAATTGTATTGTTTACCAAATAAATTTTCTTCATCCAAAATTGATAAATCAATCACAAAATCGCCAAGCCGTGTGCAAACTCGTGGACTTGGATTGTCTTTTGTAGAAAAAATTCCATACGGTAAATTTTGAATCGGGAAATCAGAGTCGGGGGATGCTTCTATAAATGTCATTTTATTTCCTATAATTTTTATTTTCTATGTAGGGACACAGCGAGTCAATTTATGACTTTACTTATAAAGTGTTTCGCTGTGTCTCTACAGACAATATTATAATCTCTGACACAGGAGCATTTTATGTCAGTCACCATTCAAGAAATTCACGAAGCCTCAAAACGGATTAAACCTTATATACATCGTACTCCAGTTTTGACCAACGAAAGTTTAAATCAAAAAGTTGGGGCGAATGTTTTTATGAAATGCGAGAATTTGCAAAAAGTGGGTGCGTTCAAATTTCGCGGCGCAAGTAACGCTGTTTGGTCATTGACTGATGAAGAAGCAAAACTTGGCGTGTGCACACATTCATCAGGCAATCATGCTCAGGCTTTAGCACTTGCTGCCAAAATGCGTGGCATTCCTGCTTATATTGTTATGCCCAATAATGCACCACAAGTGAAGAAAGATGCAGTAGCGGGCTATGGAGGTCAAATTACATTTTGTGAACCGACGCTTGAAGCCAGAGAAAGTAATTTAGAAAGAATCAATAATGAAACTGGCGCAAATGTTGTTCATCCATACAATGATGAAAGAGTGATTGCTGGTCAAGGTACAGCGACTTTGGAACTACTGGAAGAGATTCCAGATTTAGATGTAATCATCGCTCCTGTCGGTGGTGGCGGATTAATCAGCGGCACAGCTATTGCGGCAACAGAAACAAAACGTGGAATACGAGTCATTGCCGCTGAGCCAGAAATGGCAGATGATGCGTTTCGTTCCATGAAAGAAAAAAAGATTATTCCATCCGAAAACCCAAACACAATTGCGGATGGATTATTAACTTCGCTAGGAAGTTTAACATTTCCAATTATTCAAGAACGTGTAGAACAAGTTGTAACTGTAAGTGAATCAGCGATGATTGAGTCAATGAAATTTATTTGGGAACGTGCAAAAATTATCATCGAACCATCTGCGGCGACTGTGATTGCTGTTTTATGGGAAAAGAAAATTGATTTATCAGGTTTGAAAGTTGGGGTGATATTAAGTGGTGGAAATGTGGATTTAGGGAAATTGTATTGGTAAAGCGTAGTGGCGGCTTAAGTCGCCACTACATAATTTATCCTTTTATATATTGCTCCAACTGCTCAATCAAAGACCTTTGATAATCCACCACTTCCTTCAACACATCTCTTACGGAAATTAATCCCATTAACTTGCCGTTATCATAAACAGGCAAATGGCGGATGTTATTGTCAATCATTAAATTCATACATTCTTCTAAATCTTGACTCGCTTCTACACCAATAACTTTTGCAGTCATAATTTCGCTGATTTTTGTGGTCTTTGCATTTTTTCCTGTCAAATCCACTTTTCTTACACAATCCCGCTCTGAGACAATCCCCTCTACTATATTCCCATTCATCACCAACACTGCACCAGTGTTATTTTTTGACATATTCCCCAGCGCATCATAAACCGTTTCCTCTGGTCTGACAGAATAAACTTCACTGCCTTTTCTCCGAAGCATATCGCGCACTGTAGACATGGCTCATCTCCTTGGTTGGGTTGAATACCCAAAGTATAGCAAGAAATATGAGATTGGCAAGTAACAAAATTTATAAATAATTCACTAAAATACATTTCTTTGTCGCGAATTTCGCGAATGCACGCGGATTTTTGATTCTATTAGCGAAAATCCGCGTAATTCGTGGCTAAAAGGTTTTTGACAAATATGCTAATAAAAAAACTCCCTCGGGTTGGGAGTTTACTTTCTAATTGTGTCGGGGCGGGGAGATTTGTCTTGTCCTTGTAAAGGAAACTCTCGACCTACAAATAAAAAAGACTCCTTCGGGTTAGGAGTCTACTCTCTATGTATGTGTCGGGGCGGAGAGATTTGAACTCTCGACCTCACGGACCCGAACCGTGCACTCTACCGGGCTGAGCCACGCCCCGAAACAAAGCGTGCGGATTATACC
>JAEURG010000246.1 GCA_016789345.1 Anaerolineales bacterium
GAAATTAGAATCAACAACAAATAAATTAATTGATGCAGTTGAGTCAAAAGGTAAATGTAATTTTGTCTCGGATATTGCTGAACCTTTGCCAGTGATTATGATTGCCGATTTGCTTGGCATTCCTGAAGAACATCATCACAATTTACGTCCGTGGTCTGGGGCGATTGTAAAAATGTATGAACTCGGTTACACCGATGAACAAATCAATGAAGCCAATAAAGCCTCTGTTGATTTTATGAATCTCATTGGCGAGTTAGCAAATGAACGAAGAAAAAATCCGCAAGATGATTTGATAACTGATTTGGTTCAAGTTGAAAGCCAAGGCGAAAAATTAACTGAAAACGAAATGCGTGCTACTGCAATTTTTCTTTTGAATGCAGGGCATGAGGCAACAGTCAATGGTTCGGCGTTGGGGTTAATGTCACTGTTTCAAAATCAGAATCAATTTGAAATCATGAAAGAAGCGGTGCATCAAAATAATCAAAGCCTTATCAAAACAGCAGTGGATGAAATGCTTCGTTATGAAACTCCCCTTCCAATGTTTGAGCGTTATGTTTTGGAAGATATGGAAATCAATGGCACGCAACTCAAACGCGGTGATGAAGTGGCTTTGATGTATATCTCTGGCAATCATGATGAAAAACGCTTCGACCGTGCGGGAGAGTTGATTCTGTCGCGGGAAGATAATCCTTTGCTGACGTTTGGTCTTGGCACGCATTATTGTTTGGGTGCACCATTAGCAAGATTAGAGTTACAAGTTTTGTTTAGCGTTTTGTTTAATCGTTTGCCAAATCTTCAAGCAAATGGGGATGCAGTGTTTTCAAAAGGTTTTGTGATTCGTGGTTTAACTGATTTGCCGATAAAGTTTTAATAAGGAGTCATCATGTACACAACGGATATGTATGAAGGCGTGCACGCAGAAACTGTGACGATGAAAGGCGCGAATGGTGATGAAATCAATGCTTATCTTGCAATTCCATTAGGCAAAGAAAAATCTCCAGCCATTGTTTTAGCACATCACATGCCAGGTTGGGATGAATGGTATCGTGAAGCGACATATAAATTTGCTTTGCATGGTTATATTGCGATTTCACCAAATTTATATTTTCGGGCAGGACATGGAACGCCAGAAGATGTGGCGGCAAAAGTTCGAGCAGATGGTGGCATTGCAGATAATCAAGCCGTCGGTGATTTAGAAGGCGCGATGAAATATGTGCGTGCATTAAAAGAAAGCAATGGCAAAATTGGAATTTTTGGCACATGCTCAGGTGGAAGACATGCTTATTTAACGTCTTGCCGTGTTTCAGGTTTTGATGCAATCGTAGATTGTTGGGGTGGTGGCGTTGTGATGGAGAAAACAAATCCCAAAATGCCTGTCTCGCCACATGAATATACAAAAGATTTATCTTGCCCAATTTTGGGTTTGTTCGGTGAAGAAGATTCAAGCCCAACGCCTGAACAAGTCAAGATACATGAGGAAGAATTAAAGAAACATGGAAAAAATTATGAATTCCACATGTATCCCAATGCTGGTCATGGATTCTTTTATTATCATCGTCCTGCGTATCGCGTGGAACAGACATTAGATGGTTGGAAGAAAGTATTTAGTTTTCTTGAAAAAAATTTAATGAATGCCTAAACCGTAGGGACACAGCGAAACCATTTATCGTCAAAATCATAAGACGACTCGCTGTGTCCCTACAATGGAGAATAATTATGTGCACAATGATTACACAATCGGTCAAAATAGATGGCAGTGGAAAACATAATAATGAATGGATTCAATTAGAACAAGCCAATGTTTCTTTTGACCATCCCTTCCATGCGCCGTATGAACATACATTGAATATTGATTTTGTGAATGAAAATCAACGTGTGGCTGTGGAGTTGAGCGAATCAGCCGCGCGAGATTTGGTGCAGACGATTCTTTCGGTTTTGAATCAAGCCGAAACACAAGGTCATTTAGAAAAACAATCTGTTTAATGAAACAAATTGCTGGTGTTCTCACACGTGGTCATCAAGTTGCCTCTCGCCCATCGAAAGATTATCCGTATAGCACGTTAGAAAAACAGAAACCGTATTTCAAAAATTTAGGATTAGATTTATATCCTTACTTTAATGGAACACTAAATATCTCAATTGCTCCACTAATTTTTAGAATGATAAAACCTGAATTTACATTTGAAAAAGTGGAATGGACAGATTTACATCCGCCAGAGACGTTTTCTTTCTCACGTTGCAATGTCATTTTCAAAAGTAAAGAATATGCGGGTTGGGTTTATTATCCACACCCAGAGACGAAGAAAAATCATTTTCAAAACCAGTCTTTGATAGAGGTTATCACATTCGAGATTCCAAATATCCAATATGATGATGAAGTGGAGTTGGAAATTAATCAAGATGAGATAAAGGTTGAGGTTCAGCAAACAGGCTGACCCTTAAGTACGAAGCGTAGGTCTTCATCACCCGAACGTGCTATTCAAATCAATATTTATTTTCCGCCGTGTCAGGTACAATTGCGGGGAAAAGGGAACAATGCGAATCGCTTTTATTTCAGACATTCACGGAAATTTTACAGCCCTTGAGGCTGTGCTTGCAGATATTAAAAAGCAAAGTGTTGACCAAATTTTTTGTTTGGGCGATACAGTTAGTTTGGGTCCGCAACCGCGTGAAGTGTTAGAAACATTGCATGAAATAAAAAGTATAAATATTAAGGGCAATCACGATGGGGCAATTCTTGAACCAGAAAAAGCGGCGTTTTATGAAATCACTGAACATTTAGTTCCAGATTTATATTGGGGGCGCGAACGCTTAACCAATGCGGATTATGATTTTATAAAATCGTTTGAGGATACACACGCGTTGACATTTCCTAACGGGGTAGAGTTGTTAGCATTTCACGGTTCGCCTCTTGCTACCACCCACCTGATTCAAGCGACTACAGACTCTAGTTTGTTGGATACATATTTTGATGGTCAAAAAGCGACTGTATTAATCGGTGGACATTCACACATTCAAATGCACAGACGCTATGGCAATAAATTAATTTTGAATTCTGGCAGTGTTGGTAATGCGTTTATATTTGCATTTTCGCCGGGCAAGCCACCGCATCTGCTCCCATGGGCTGAGTATGCAATTTTAGAACAAACAGATAACACGTTTAGTGTAGATTTACGCCGTGTTTATTTTGATATTCCAAAGTTAGTGAAGATAATTAGAGAAGGTGATTTACCCGGTAAAGCATGGTGGTTAAGGCAATATGGGGCGGAGTGATTCAGTGAGAAGTAATCAGAAAGCAGTAAACGTGGATTTGAAAAGTCCACGTTTTTGTTTTATTCGTCATGCTATACTAAAAATAATTGGAGCAGATTATGACAATCACAAAATTTACTCATGCCACCATCATTGACGGAACTGGAAACAAGCCGATTGAAAATGGAATCGTTGTTATAGAAGATGAAAAAATAATGTTTGCTGGCAAGTTTGAAGATTGGAAAGATGCGGAAGGGAAAACGTATCAAGAAATGGATTTGACGGGCAAATATATTTTGCCCGGTCTGATTGATTGTCATGTACATATTGCGGCAGAATGTTTACCTGATAGCACTATGACTGGTCCATGGGGTTGGACTTCGTTAATCATGTTGAAACATGCACAAAATACTTTAGCGGCGGGTGTGACAACAATTCGTGATGTGGGCGGAAGACATCATTTAGAGTTTTCGTTAAGAAAAGCAATGGAAGCAGGTTTGTTTGCCGCGCCGAGAATGTCACTTGCTGGAAAATTACTTGCGATCACATCTACTGGCAGTGAATGGTACGACGGGATGTATCGTGAAGCGGATGGTGTAGATGAAGTTCGTAAAGCCGCCAGAGAACAATTAAGAGCAGGTGCTGATTTAATTAAAGTATTAGCCACAGGCGCAGTGCTTGCTCCTGGAGAAAAGCCCGGCGCGGCTCAATTTGAAATGGAAGAGATTCGCGCCGCAGTAGTAGAAGCAAGAAAAGTTGGGAAAATTGTCGCCGCACATGCACATGGCATAGAAGGAATCAGAAATGCAGTTGAAGCAGGTGCAAAAACAATTGAGCATGGAACTTATCTAAATCAAGACCCAAAAGTTATGGAGAGAATGGCAAAAGAAAATATTTATCTCGTGCCAACTTTAAAAGCAGGTGTAGATATTATTGAAGGGAATAAACATGGCATTCCAGATTGGATTATGGAAAAAACGAAAGCAACTCAAGAAGACGCACTTTTATCTTTAAGAAAGGCTTATGAAATGGGTGTTCCAATTGCAATGGGGACAGATGCGGCAACTCCGTATAACTTTCATGGCGAAAATGCTTTGGAACTTTATCACATGGCTCAAGCGGGACTTTCAAATATGGATTGTATTGTTGCATCTACTAAAAACGCAGCGAAGGCTTTGGGTTGGGAACATAAACTTGGCACGTTAGAAAAAGGAAAATTAGCAGATTTAATTATCATAGCAAAAAATCCGTTGGAAGATATTAAGTCACTGGCGGATAGAAAAAATATCGAGTACGTAATGCAAGGTGGAAAATTTGTCGCACGTCAATTTGTTAGTGATGCAGGTATTCCAGAAGAATTGATGGCTGGGGCTTGGGTGTGTTGTAGCTAGTACCATGCTTGGGTTCAGCAAACAGGTATAAATCAAGTGTGAAGCGCAAAGTCAGAATCGAGTAAAATTAAATTGATGGAAGAAAAACCCAAAACCAAAGTCTTCATTTCATATTCGCGTAAAAACAAAGCCTTTGTGCGGAAGTTAAATGCCGCCTTGGATGAAGCCGGGTTAGATGCTTGGGTGGATTGGGATGGAATTCCGTTAACTGTAGATTGGATGAAAGAAATTACAAACAGCATTACATCATCGAATGCGTTTTTGTTTGTGATGAGTCCAGATTCATTAGGCTCTGAATATTGTTTGAAAGAGTTAGAACTTGCCCTAGAGGGAAATAAAAAAATCATTCCAGTGGTGTATTACGAACCAGCGAAAAGGCAAAAAGTTCATCAAAAGTTAGCCTCATCTAATTGGGTGTTCATGCGCCCCAAAAAAGAAAAATTTAAAGAAGTTTTACCAAAGTTAATTGAAGCAATATTTACGGATTTTGATTGGGTCAGCGACCATACACGTTTATCACAACGTGCGGCGGAATGGAATTTGAAAGAACGCAATGATAGTTATTTGTTACGTGGGTCTGATTTAGATAATGCTGAAAAGTGGATGACCGAATCCGCTTCTAGTGAAACTCGTTATGTAACTCCGTTGCAAGCAGAATATATTCGTTCAAGCCGTGAGTATGCGATTCGTAGACAGAAAAATTTTACACGCACGATTGGCTTAGCAATGGCGGCAACCATTTTGTTATTTGTTGCATCATTAATTCAATGGCAACGCGCAATCGCAAATGCTGAATTGGCACAAGAAAATGCTTTGATTGCCGCCGCAAACGAGAAAATTGCCCTTGAACAACAGCAACTTGCCGAGCAAAATGCACAGCGTGCTTTATATAGCGAAAATCAAGCCAAAGCCCAAAGTAGCGCCGCGCTAGCAAAGGCTCTAAGCGAACAGCCTAGTCAATTAGATGCAAGTACCCTTTTAGCATTAGAGTCGCTTTCACGTTTTCCATCCAAAGATGCAGAAGATGTTTTGCGAAACAACATTAGCAAAATGCCCATTCCGATAGCGCAGTTAAAACACACCGGCAGAATTTGGAATTTGATTCTTTCGCCAGATGGTCAATTTTTTATTTCTACCAGCGCCGATGATACTGCTTGTGTGTGGGCGCTCAGTGGTGAAAAAAAATATTGCGTAACACATGAAGATGATGTGACCGATGCATTAATAACAAATGATGGAATTTTATTAATCACAGCCAGCCGAGACGGGTCCGTACGGTTTTGGGATTTTGCAAGCGGCACGCCTCAAGACGTGTTTCAACTTGGTTCCCCCATCTTAGACCTTGATATTAACCCGAAAAACACAATGGTGATTGCTGGGCGCGAAGATGAAGTGGTGACAGTAATTGACCCAAATGTAAGAAGAATTGTCTATGACTTTAATTTCAACAATGGGGCTGTCAATGTGGTCAAATTTCACCCCAATGGCGAATGGTTAAGCATAGGTACAAAACAAGGCAGAATTAGAACGTGGAAAGCAAAAACCAGTTTGCTTGAGTCAGGTCCACGACACGATGCTGAAGTATTCAACTTCGCCATCAGTTCAGACGGCAAAGTGATGGTTTCAGTAAGTGAAGATAGTACTGCCAGAATTTCAAGAGCAGAAACTGGTAGAGAAACTCATGTGCTAAAACATCCAGACTGGGTAGAAGATATTGCCTTTAGTCCAGATGATTCGTGGTTTGTCACCGTGTCAGACGATAAGATTGTGCGGGTGTTTGAAACAGCCACAGGCATAGAAAAGATGCGCATGTATCACAGCAGTTTTGTGCAGAGGGTAAAGGTCAGCCCGGATGGCAGTTGGATTCTCACCACAGGCTACGACCAAACCGCCCGCCTCTGGGATTCGCACACAGGCGCATTGGTACTTGAAGCCTCATTAGATGGCATCGGGTCGGCTTTGTTATTTAGCCAAGATGGCAAGCAAGTGATTATCGGCGATAGAAGCGGAAATGTAACAATATGGGATATTTCCAGTTTGTATGCCCGCGTTGGTTATATTGAATTCGATGAATTTATTAACCGCGTGCGCTTTGACCCATCTGGTAATTATGTATTGATTAATCCCGATGATAAATTTATTTGGCAATTGCCGTATAACCAAATCACTAGCATCACACAAGGCACATCAGGTAGGCAAGTATTTTCAACCAATGATTTGAGTTCGTTATTAGAAATCAGCCCCAATTCAAAATGGATTGCTGTTTCAGAAAATTCAGAAGTGAATCGCTCACAAGGTATTTTATTTAATACCGAAACCGAAGAAACATTTATTCTGCCACATACTTCAGACTTAACAAGTTTATCCTTTAATCCAACGAATCAATTTTTAGCCACCACCAATGAAGGCAACAATGAAGTTTATATTTGGGATGTAGCCACAGGTGCAAAAATCAAAACCATTTCGTTTGAAGAAACTGTTTTTACAGCCGTATTTAATCCAAAAGACTCAACATTGGTTATTGGGCTAAGCGATAAATTCGTAATATGGGATGTAACAAACAACACGCAAATTAACATGCTATTTCAGAATGGCAAAATCCAGTTATTAGCCTTTAATCAAACTGGCGCATGGCTAGCAAGTGTTAGTTCTAATGGAAGCATAAATACTTGGGATATGACCCAAAACGAGTTAGAAAACCCTAAATATAAATTTAAGCAAGGCGGCGCCGTCAACGCGCTCAATTTCAATACGCAAACCAACTGGCTGGCTTCTGCTGGAAGCAATGGCTTTTTATATCTCTTTGACTTGAACACAGGTGAAGAAGTGATTCGCATCCCGCACGGGGATACAGTCTCTGGTGTAGATTTTTCAACCGATGGCAATTTACTTGCTACCGTTTCACGCAAGACGATTCAATTTTTTGACGTGAACCTGCTCACTCCAATTTCAAAACAAGACTTAACTAAAGTCGCTTGCTCTCGCATCACACGCAACCTCACCCCTAGCGAATGGGCTTCGTTCTTCCCGCAAGAGCAATATCAAATGATGTGTGAAGGGTTGCCATAGAAATAGTTCTTAAAGGTATATACCTCAATCCAACCTCAAAAACACATCCACAACACGCGGGTCAAAGTGACTTCCTGCATCTGCCTTAATTTTTTCTTTCACTTCTTTTGGGTCTAAGCCTTTGCGATACGGTCTATCAGACACTAACGCATCCCACACATCTACAACAGCAAAGATTCGTGCCGCCAACGGAATTTGCTCCGCTTTCAAACCACGTGGGTAACCTGTGCCGTTCCATTTTTCATGGTGGCAGTATGGAATATCTAATGCGGGTTGTAAAAATTTAATGGGACTTAGCATCTCAAAAGCGTAGACCGGATGCTTTTGAATCAGAGCCCGTTCTTCGGGAGTCAATGAAGCGGGTTTCAGCAAAATGCCATCAGGAATCGCCATCTTCCCAATATCATGCAACAATGCGCCACGTTCAATATGAGTCAAATCATCGCCTTCTATCCCCATTGCAGTAGCAAGTTTCAAAGTCAAAGATGTGACGCGCTGTGTATGACCTTCTGTTTCCTTGTCACGCAAATCTAAAGCGCGCACCCAGCCTTGTAGTGTAGCCTGATAAGCAATTTGTAATTCCTCATTACTAGACTTCAAACCATCAAACAAACGCGCATTCTCAATCGCCACCGCCGCCTGATTTGAAAATGAAGAAATAATTTCTAAATCATCATTATGAAAAATTCCACTTTGTGCGCGGTTATCCACATAAATCACACCAATCAAAACATCTTTCACTTTCAATGGCGCACATAAAATCGAAAGCAAATGATACGCCGCAATGCTAGCCTGCTGGTCAAAACGCGGGTCTTCTTGTGCGTTTGTTGTCAAAACCGCTTCGCCTGTATCCGCCACACGTTTGATAATACTATTACTAATTGCAAACGAATCTTTCAATAAATCAGTCTGCGCCATACCGCGTGCAATTTGTGGAATCATTACACCTGATTCATCTTTCAACATTAAGAAGCCACGTTCTGCATTCATCAAAGCGATAATCGAATCCATGACCTCTTCTAACACCCGCTTCAAACCTAGCGTCGAATTGATTGTGCTCCCCACCCCGACCAACGCCTCAACTTTTTTCTGGTGACTATTGAAATGCGCCTGCACATTATCTTTTAACGTTGCAATCGTATTGACCAACGCCCCCAGTTCGCGATTCACATACGTAAATTGCGGATGATTCGTGCGCGCCAATTGCAACATGGCTTGCATAACACTTTTTTGAATCTCTGATATCTGATGAACGACATTTTCTTCGACGGGTAACTCAGACATAGCGCACTCCGATTTCAAATTCTAGCCACAGAGCACACAGAGACCTTTGAGGTTTTTTCTCAGAGAACTCTGTGCCCTCTGTGGCAAAGTTTTACAACTTCGGCAAAACAATAGACTGTTGCCCCTGATATTTCCCTTTTTTATCTGCATACGAAATTTCACACTCTTCATCTGCTTCAAAGAATAACACCTGAGCCAACCCTTCGTTTGCATAAATTTTGGCGGGTAAAGGCGTAGTATTTGATATTTCAAGCGTCACATAGCCTTCCCATTCTGGCTCAAACGGCGTGACGTTAACAATAATCCCGCATCGTGCATAAGTAGATTTTCCTAAACAAACCGTCAGCACTTTTCTTGGAATTCTAAAATATTCAACGGTTCGTGCTAATGCAAATGAATTTGGTGGCACAATACACACATCACCAACAAAATCTACCATGGAGTCAATGGAAAAATTTTTCGGGTCAACAGTTGCTGAAAATACATTTGTAAAAATCTTAAATTCATTTGCCACGCGCACATCATATCCATACGATGAAACGCCGTAAGAAATCACACCTTGCCGAACTTGTCTATCTACAAACGGCTCAATCATTTTATGGTCTAACGCCATCTTACGAATCCAGTGGTCAGGTTTCAAACCCATGTTCTATGCTCCTGTAAACAAATAATTTGTAAAGACACAGCGAAATGATTTATGACCACAATCACCTAACGACTCGCTGTGTCTCTACTTTTTATACATGCCATTGTATAACAAAAATGCAAACTCGCAAGAAACATATTCATAATTGTTTTGCATTTGGTATAATCCCAAAATATGGCATCGAAAACATATCGCCAAAGCATCAACGAATGGCGCAATGAACGCAACGAAACCATCCGCCGTGATAACGGTTGGTTGTCATTAGCAGGTTTGTATTGGCTGAAACTCGGCAGAAACAATTTTGGTTCAGACCCCAAAAATGAAATTCAACTTCCAGTGCGCATTCCTGCAAACGCTGGTTATTTTGAATACAATGGTAAATCTGTTTCATTGCGAGTAAATCAAGGTCAAAAAGTTACTGTCAATGATAAAGCCACAGACTTTGCAGTTCTCCAACCCGATATTTCAGAAACCCCAAGCTACATCAAACTAGATGGCGTGCAACTCGTCGTTATTCAACGTGGCAACAAAATGGGCGTGCGCATGTGGGATAACAAAACCGAAAAACGCGCTTCATTTCCCGCCCGCACTTGGTACGAGATTAACGAATCTTTTCGTATCCCCGTCACTTTCACTTCCTATGAAAGACCAAAGATGGCTTACTTTCCAGATTTAACTGGTGAAAAATCTGAATTTCCAGTGGAAGGCTATTTATCTTTTGAATTCAATAAAAAGAATTACAAAGTAGATATCAACAAAGAAGATGATGGTACGATTTTCTTACGCTTCTGGGACCCCACCAGTGAAGATGAGACCTACCCAACAGGTCGCTATCTGATAGCAGATGTTGAAAAAGATGGAAGCATTTTCCTTGATTTCAACAAAGCCTATTGCCCTCCATGCGCATTTACTGATTTTGCGACTTGTGTCTTTGCCCCTGAACAAAATCATTTAGACTTTCGCATTACTGCTGGTGAAACATTTCCGCGAGATTTGCATAAATGAAAAAACGCCGCTTATGCGGCGTTTTGATTTATAAACCAAGAATCCAGTTTGAGAAAAATTCTGGCACAAAGAATCCGCCGAAGCCAAAGCCCCACTTCAACACACAGCAAGTAACAAAAATTGCGAAGCCCAGACCAAGTATAAAGTAGTCGCGAGGCGCGTAAGTGAGTTGTTTTAGCCATGTGCGCGGAGCAGTGCCAAAAGCACGTAAATCCATCGCGTCAATCACTTCTTCACCTGTAACGGTTGATTGCATGACAACGGGGATAATGAAAGGGGCAAGTTTGCGGATTTTCTCAGGTATTCCACCTTTGAGTTTTTCAATTTCATAACCGCGTGCACGTTGGGCATCCATTGTAATTGTAAAGTCGCGCCCAAAGGTTGGTAGAAAGCGAAATGCCAAATCCATTGTGAATGAAATTTTATCGGATGCGCCCATGCGCCGAAACGCAGTTCCATAAATATTGGGATCCATAGTATAAGGAATCGGAATAGCAAGAATTGCCATCGTTAACATGCGCATTATTTGATTTACGGCAAACCATGTTTTTGAAACTGTAATTGGCACGTCCCAACCAATATCTGTAAACGGGATTTTAATGGGTATTTCAAACAAAATTGGAGAGGGAATGTTGGTCACCGAGTCAGGACCGCCGCGCCCAGAGAGGATACCATTTAAGCCTATTATGAAGAACAAGAATATACTAATGAATATCCAAACGCGTTTAACATCTTTCCATTCAATCTTAGCCAATAAATATAGGGTCAGCGAAATAAGAAACAATGGAAGGATGATGCGGTAATCCCAAATATCTGGTAATGTTAGCGCAAAAATAATGCACAACATATAAATCAACCGCGTGCGTGGGTCTAGGCTCTGAATAAATGTATTACGAGGGCGATACTTCCAGGTGACCAACATGATAGATTAGCGACCTCTTCGAGATGCGACTGCGGCAAAGGCAATCATCAAAATTGGTAATAGAATCGCAGTGACAACTGTATTACCAATGAATGCTGGGGTAAAGTAACCAACAAGGGCTGTGTTCCAATCTAAGCCACCAATAAATTTCTCGGTAACAGATGCAAACAACATACCAACTGCTATACCGCCAATTCCCCAGCCAACTGCTTTGATAATATCGCTTTGGGCTCGAAAATCTTTAACAACTGCCATGGCTAAACCAGCCACTAAGCCCATTAAACCATTTCCAAGGCTCCAATTCCAGTAAAAGCCCCAGCCCATCGCGGCATCGCCAAGTGTGTTGCCAATGAAGCCAGCAAGTAAACCGACCCATGGACCATATGCCACACCAAAGAAAATTAAGACTGCCACTGCCGGGCGGAAAGTGACATTGCCTGCTGCAGGAAGTGGGAAATAATTGGTTGCTAGAGACAATACACCGTATAAAGCGGCACCAATTGCACCATATACAACCTGACGAGTACCAAATTCCCAAGTGCTTTTATCGTTCATGATTTCTTCTCCTTTTATAAATAAAAAATTTGTTTGGACAACGCTGACCTCACACACTTTAACCCTGCAAATGCAAACACGTTACAGGGAAAATCACGAAACAAATTTTGTTAACGATTCGGCGGGTAAAAATTCTCCAGTTTTTGCAAACAGGTCGAGGTTAAG
>JAEURG010000258.1 GCA_016789345.1 Anaerolineales bacterium
AAGAATAATTATGCAAAAGTTAGAAAGCATTGCTGAACAAATCCGAAAAGATTTTGACGCACAAACTACTGCGCGAGATAATGCGCTCGCAAAAGCCCGTCAACTCACGCGCGCGTGTTCGCTTGCCATTCGCGCCGTCCATCGTGATGATGTGGAAGGCATGAATAGCAATTTACAAGAAGCAAGTCAACTCGCAAACACATTGCGAGACTCTCTCAAAAATTATCCTGATTTGTTTTATGCAGGCTACACACAAGATGCTTTGAAAGAATTTGTAGAAGCCAACGTCACTTGTGCTTTGATAAAAAACCAACCGCTTCAGACTCCCGTCGAATTGGGTGTTGAGCCTGCAACTTATCTCAACGGTTTAGCAGAAGTGATTGGAGAACTTCGTCGCCGCACCTTAGATATTCTCCGTCACGGATATTCTGAAGAAGCCGAACGCTTGCTTGGCATCATGGATGAAATTTATTCAATATTAGTGACAATGGATTATCCTGATGCAATCACAAACGGTTTACGCCGCCAAACAGATGTGGCACGTAGTATCATTGAAAAAACACGCGGTGACATTACGTTTAGTCTGCGTGGCGAACATCTGGAACAATCTATCAGCGCATTGCTTAAGCAGATGAATGGCAAACAGGTTGGCGGTCAAGAGCGAAGCGGAAATGTTGTCGAGCCGTAAAAGGAATCATTAAATCTATGTCAAAACGCGGACGGCGTTATCCTCTTGTACTTTATACTCACATCATCAATCGTTGGTGGCCCGCGATTTTTACATTAGGGCTTTTCATGTTACTTTTGGCGTGGGGAGTTTACAGTTGGGGATTTGAACAATGGCGTTGGTTAACATTGGCAAGCGTAGGTGGTGTTTTAATTTTTGTTGGTTTATTTTTATGGCTCATTCGTAAAAGCGCGTATGTGCAACCCAACAAAGATTATTTAAGATTAGCCACACCACTTTTGAAATTAAATATTTCATATAAAAGAATCCGCCGTACTAGTTCTTCTACAATGGCTTCGCTATTTCCACCAAACAGTGTGAGCAAATCACAATTGGATGTAATTGAATCATTAGCAAAAATGACCGCAATTGTGATTGAGTTGAATGCCTTTCCTATGTCACCGATGGCATTGAGATTTTTTCTTTCATCATTCTTTTTCAAAGATAAAACCCCACACTTTGTAATTTTAGTAAGCGATTGGATGCGTTTTAGTTCAGAGTTAGAAAGTTATCGCACAGGTGGAATCACATCTTCTGCTCCACAACATAAACGCGATATTTCGATTTTGTCGAAACTACCGAAGAAATAAAAAAACGGACTTTATAAAGTCCGTTTTTTTATTCTTCAAGTGCGGGTAACAAGACCACAAACGTAGAACCTTCGCCTGCCTTTGATTCCACCCAGACCCTGCCTTGATGACTATCTACAATTGATTTCACAATTGCTAAACCTAAACCTGAGCCTTCTACACTTTCAGGTCTATTGGTAGCGCGATAAAATTTTTCAAAGATGCGTGTTTGCTCTTCTGGTGGAATGCCCGGACCTGAATCTTCAATCCGCACCATCACTTGATTTTCTTGCATTGCCATCGTCACACCGATATTGCTTTCGGCAGGCGAATATTTAATGGCATTGCCAATTAAATTATCCAACATCTGACGAATACGAATCGGGTTGGCGCGTACAGGTTTTAAGTCTTTTGCAATGTCGGTGGTTAAATTTTGTTTCTTCTTTTTGATTTGCCCATCAAACACATCTAAAGAAAACTTAAGCACATTTTCCAATTGCACGGCTTCGCGACGTGTATCAAAACCTGCTTCGAGTCTTCCTAAATCTAACAACTCATTCACCAAATTTGTAATATGTTGCACACTGCCTTGCAAACGACGCAAAAAGTCTAATTGATTTTCATTCAAAGGTCCCGTACGTTCAATCAATTCCATGTAACCTAAAATGGCAGTTAATGGAGAACGCAAATCATGTGAAACGGTATGAATAAAATCACTTTTCAATCTATCCAATTCTTTCAAGTATGAAATATCTTGCATTGTCACAGCATTACCAATGCGCGGAATTGGCGCATATTGCGCATTGAACACTCTGCCATCATCAAAATGAATTTCATGATATTTCAATGCCCCATCTTTCGCACGTTCTAACAAAGCATGTAAATCCTCATTTTTTATCACATCCCGAATCCATTTACCACCCAAGGCTTTATTATCCAACCGAAAAGCCTCACGAATGTTTTGATTGACCATCAAAATATTTTCATTATCATCCAACAAAATCAACCCATCTTGGATGTTGGAAATAATCGCTTCTAACTTAAGTCGTTCTGATTCTGAAATTTTGGCTTTTTCTTGCAGTGAAGCAGTGGTGCGCTTCACCTCACGCCTTAACCAATCCCCCAAACTTCTTGCGCGCGTCATACATCTCTGCGCTTCATTGACAATATCTTCCATCTTGAGTGGTGGATATAAATAGCCACTCAAGCCCGCCTTCAACGCAGATTTTGCAAAGCCAGTGGTATCTTGCTTGGCATATAAAATTATCGGCATGGTTGGGAAGCGTTCTAAAATTTCATTAGCAACAGAGAGCCACTCGCGTCCTGCAAATTTTTCCCCTACAATCATCAAATCTGGAATCGCTTCTTGAATTGCATTATCTAATGAAGATTGTTCACGCACAATCACCACATCAAACCCAGCGGCATGAAGTGCTTTCTCCGCTAAATCTGTTACCGATGATTCGTTTATCGCCAATAAAATCAGTTCTTTTTTCGCCATTAGGTCAAAGGGAATTCCCGTCTATTTATTTTCGGTTGGCACAACTGTCTTTTCAGAAGAGCGTGCGAGTCTTTGTAAAGCCGCCTGCACTGATTCGAGTGCTTTGCGTTGCTCAGCATTTAACGCACCGGGCATTTCCGTCAACAATAAATTCAAAGGATAAATAGCCGCTTGCACTTCTTTTTGTGTAGAACTTCGTAAACTTTCCAACGCGGCATGACGATTCTTTTCACTAGCACGCGCATTTTCAACACTTTGCTCTAAAGCACGGAATAATCTGGCATTGACCAATGAAATTGAAGCGTAATCAGCCATGGCTTCTAGCATTGTTTGAGCATCACGCACAAATTCACGGTCTGTTTTTCGCACCACAATCAACAAACCAATCACTTCATTTTTTATTTTGATAGGAATCACACCGACTGATTTACCCAATGCCGAAATTTTAAACTTCTGCACTGGCGCGCCATTCATAAACAAACTTTCACCAGAAAGTGCCACTAGTGAACTCACACCATCGTCTACAGGCTGATTCACTTTCTTCGCCCAAGACTCAGGTAAATTACGATGTGCTTTCAATAAATATGTTGCGCTTTTATCCTCACGCAACATCAACCAACACATATCGGCTTCACCCAATTGCACCGCGCTTTCAAGAAGACGGTCAAATAATAAACGTTGGTCTGTGATTGAAACCACAGCCTTGGCAGTACCAAGAATAGTTGTTAAGTCTCGTAATCTTTTTTGTAACTCATCATTCGTGGCTTTCAGTTGACGGTCTAACTTTTGTCTTTCGCGAGCTTCTTGTGTTTGTTTTAACGCCCGTTCAACTATAGAAACCACTTCGGCATCGCGCAGGGGCCAAAACATCACATCCATTGCACCCAAACGGAATGCTTGAATAGCATCATGTTCTTGACCCTTTTCAGCAATCACAATTACCGGCGATTTTATATTTTGCGAAGAAACCGCCGCTAGCAAGTCTTTTCCGCTCAAGCCAGGTAAATTTATGTTTGCAAGAATCAGGTCGGGGGGAGTCTGAAGCGAATGTTTCAGAGCAGATGCCGCGTCCCCCACCACAGTCACCTTATACCCAAGCGGCTGAAGAGATTGTCTACCAATCAAATCGGCAATATCTGGGTCATTTTCAACGATGAGAATTTGTTCGCCAGCCATAGAGTCCTCTTTTATGATTCTATCATCTTTCGAG
>JAEURG010000265.1 GCA_016789345.1 Anaerolineales bacterium
CAACAAGCATTAATTCCAGTAGATGCTGGCTCTATGGCGGATTGGCAATTCTGGCTGTTGGTGTACTATTCTTTGGGCGGTGAATTGTATAAAGCCGATGGCTCACCAAACTTTGATTCACCAGAAGCATTGGCAACGACTCAATTTATTCTCAACATGCGCCAAGCCACTTATGGACCTGCTGTAAATGCAGTTGGTTCATTGCCAACTGGTCAAGGCTCTGTGATTGATAAAGACGATGCCACTGGTAACGATAATGGTGGTGTATGTTTGGCTCACTCTGGTTGGGCGGCTCCTGCATTTGACCGACCCATTTGGGAAAATGTTTCTATTGAACCATTTTATGGCGACCCAGAAAATTTCCCGAACAGCCGACCAGTAGTATTGGCATTCAATGATTGGCTTGCAGTTGCTGATTACAGTCCCAACAAAGAACTTGCGGCTGAATGGTTGAAACTTGCATTTAGCAAAGAAGGCAATCACAAATGGAATGAAACCATGGGCTTGATTCCTGCTCGTAATGACGCTCAATATGGCTATGTGACTGACTCTCCGCAATTACAACGTGAAGCAGAATTAGCCGCTGAGTATGGTGTTGGTTTTGCTGGCATTAAAGAAGCCGCCAAACTTTCTACCATTATGCAAGAAGCACTGGGCAAACTCATCACCGAAGAATTGACTCCTGAAGAAGTAGTTGCCACTATTCAAGAACAATACATTGCCGCGTTGAAATA
The DNA here is from genome assembly GCA_016789345.1 of Anaerolineales bacterium. Taxonomy (GTDB): domain Bacteria; phylum Chloroflexota; class Anaerolineae; order Anaerolineales; family Villigracilaceae; genus Villigracilis. Next base: position 735 of record JAEURG010000265.1, read on the forward strand.
ACATTCTATACTTTGAGTTGGGCAAGGCTTCTCCTCTACCTTGCCCAACTCACCACTTTCAAGCAGGAGAAATCCCATGCCAACAAATCCATATCTCAATGTATTGCTCATGGCTTTATTCACAGTGATTTTTATCATTGCGTGTAGTTATGGCTTGGGGTCAGTAGCCCGTTGGATAGTCCGAAAAAGAGGCGGGTCTCCAAAAAATCAAGAAAACACTTTTGCTGGATACTTTTTCGCCGCACCATGGATTACGGGCTTCCTAATCTTTGTGCTTGTTCCGTTGGCATTTTCTTTGTATTGGAGTTTTACAGATTATCGCGTCACTTCTTCTGCGCCGCCCAATTGGAAAGGATTTGAAAATTATCAAACAATTTTATTTAACGACGCTGGCTTTCGCGCTTCAATTATTAATACCTTGTATTTGACCGTAATCGGTTTGCCGTTACAAATGGGTGTGGCATTATTTTTGGCAGTTTTATTGAATCAAAAAATGAAAGGTGAAAAGATTTTTCGCATGGCATTTTATTTGCCAGTCATTTTAGGTTTTAACACAGCAGTGCTTTTATGCTGGCGTTTGATGTTGAACACTGGCACAGGCATTATTAATCAAATCATTCGTTCTTTATCAAACGCATTTACTCCAATTAGTTATCTCAATCGTACTGTAATTTATGTGCAAGAAATTATTACTGGATTTTTTCTCGGTTTGAATACTGGAAAATATAACTTATTGATGAACATATTAGAAGCAGGTTTCCCCGCAGATAACCGCGTGCCGTTGTGGGTACAAAGCCCATTGTGGACGAAAATGTCTGTGATTATGTTAATGGTGTGGGGATGTGGCGCGATGATGTTAATTTTTTTGGCTGGCTTAAATAATATTCCCAAAGAATTACATGAGGCGGCTGAAGTAGATGGCGCGACAGGCTGGCAAAAGTTTTGGAAGATTTCTTTTCCGCTTCTGACTCCCTACATCTTTTATAACCTCGTCGTCGGCTTGATTGCTTCCTTACAAATTTTTGAGCCTATCTTCGTCTTGTATCGAGATAATCAGCCGATTATCTCTTCAACGATTTCAATGGTGTATTACTTGTGGCAAAAAACATTCAGTCACTTTGAAATTGGATACGGCTCGGCAATTTCGTGGGTAATTCTTGTGATTATTTTAATCGTAACCGTAATTCAATTCCGTTTACAAGACCGCTGGGTGACTTATGATATTTATTAGGAAAAGCCAATGAAACAATATTTTCCTTTAATCAGAGGTGCATTTCTTTACACCTTGCTGACCGGCGCAACTGTGTTAATGAGTTTCCCATTGTTTTGGATGATTTCATCATCACTGAAAACGATTCAAGAAACAAACTCGCCTGGCATTGTGTGGATTCCAGCCCAACCGACATTAGAAGCCTATATCAATATTTTCAATAATTCAGATTTCCTGCGCTCGTATTTCAACTCTGTTTTCTATGTCACTTTGGCAATGGCGGGCACTTTAATTTCAATTGCAGCGGTGGCTTATGCTTTCAGTCGCATTGAATGGCCCGGACGAAATGTTGTGTTCTTCTTAATGCTTTCGACTATGATGATTCCAGCGCAAGCATTAATCGTCCCGCAATATGTTTTCTTTAATAAACTTGGTTGGATTGGAACATTTAATCCAATTATTATCCCGGGTTATTTTGCTGGCGGCGCGGCAATGATATTTTTGCTTCGACAATCTATGGCACAAATTCCAAAAGAATTAGATGAATCTGCATTTGTGGATGGTGCGAATCATATTCAAATTTGGTGGGAGATTGTATTGCCATTGGTCAAAGCCCCGTTGGCGACGATTGCCACATTTTTGTTTGTCGGATTATGGAATAATTTATTAACACCATTGATGTATTTGCAAACGATTGATTTATACACATTGCCTGTTTATGTTTCAACTTTATACAACATCAATCAAACTGTTCAGCCTTGGCCCACCATTATGACTGCCGCAGTTTTAACAACTGCTCCGCTGATTGTTGTCTTTTTCATCGCTCAAAGATATATTCTTGAAAGCGTTGTTGTTTCAGGATTAAAAGGTTAACGTGGATATAAAAAATTTAATCGGTCAAAAATTATTATTTGCATTCAAGGGGAAACAAACTCTCTCGCCAGAAATTATCACTGCTTTTAAGAAATACCGTCCTAGCGGAATTACTTTATTTCGTGCTTTCAATGTCGGCACATTAGAAGAATTAAAAAATCTAAATGAATCTTTGAAAACACTTGCACGCGAACTTGATTTACCTTTGTTATTAATTGCCGTTGACCAAGAAGGTGGGCAACTAATGGCAGTAGGTGATTGCACACTTTTACCGGGCAATATGGCGTTAGGTGCAACACGTTCAAAAGAATTGGCTTATAAAGCAGGTGAGGTGCTGGGGCGTGAACTTGCCGCGTTGGGGATTAATGTCAATTACGCGCCATGTGCAGACATTAATATCAATCCACAAAATCCAGTGATTGGTGTTCGTTCTTTTGGCGAAGACCCGCAACTAGTTGCTGAGTTATCTTCCGCGATGATTGATGGGATGCAATCACAAGGCGTGGCGGCGACTGTGAAACATTTTCCCGGTCACGGAGACACAGACAGCGATTCACATCACGCGCTTGGAACTGTTTCTCATTCCATCGAGCGACTCCACACTGTTGAATTGGTTCCGTTTAATTCTGCCATTCAAGCCGATGCAAAATTAATTATGACTGCTCATCTTGGAATCACATCAATTGATGGGGAAAACCCGTCACCTGCAACTTTATCAAAAAACATATTGACAAAATTATTGCGTCAAGAACTTGGTTACGAAGGTGTTGTGATTACTGACGCAATGGATATGCACGCTATTCGTCAAGGTGAATTTTTAGGTGAAGATTCTGTTCGGGCTGTGCAAGCAGGCGCAGATATTTTGATGGCGACAACTGACTCACAAGACCAAGCCAGAATTGCTGAAAGTTTATTAAATGCCGCGAAAAATGAGAAGTTAGATATTAATGAGTTAAGAATTTCGTATGAAAGAATTATCAAACTCAAACAATGGCTTGCAGAGAAAAATACCAAACCAGACTTAAGTGTCATTCGATGCGAGGGGCATTTGGCGATTGCCGATGAAATTGCTGAAAAATCTATTACTTTAGTTCGTGATGAAAAAAATCTTTTACCACTCAAACTTGAATCAAATAAAAGAATTGCAGTAATTGTCCCCAAGCCATTAGACTTAACTCCAGCCGATACCTCTTCTTACGTCACACCACAACTGGCACAGGCAATTCGTCATTATCATCACAATACTGATGAGTTTATTATTTCTTATGCTCCCGAAGAAAAAGAAACAAAAGATTTAATTGAGAAACTAAAAAAATATGATTTGATTGTTTTCGGCACAATCAATGCTTATGCTGAAAGAAAACAAGCAGAATTTGTAAACCAAACTTTAGGATTAAATATTCCAACCATAGTTATTGCTATGCGCCTCCCATATGACCTTGCAGTTATTCCACAAGTTTCGACATATCTTTGTACTTATAGCATTTTAGAACCATCTATGAAAGCAGTGGCGAAAGCGATGTTCGGTCGAAGTGAGATAACTGGTCAATTACCAGTATCAATTCCAATGTCAGGTTGAAGCGGAAATTTATCTATGACTTTGTTTTCTGAAATTTCTGAACAGCCGCAGAGAATTAAATCTCTGTTATCAAGCCAGAGAAAAAATATTGAAGGAATTGCTTTTCAAATTCAAAAACGTGAAATTGAATATGTCTTTCTCGCGGCACGTGGCACCTCAGATAATGCGGGTAGATATGCAAATTATTTATTGGGAGCAATGAACGGCTTGCCTTTGGCATTGGCAACGCCATCATTGTTCACATATTACAAACAACCGCCGAAATTAAAAAATGCTTTGGTGATTGGAATTTCGCAATCGGGAAAGTCACCCGATATTGTTAGCGTGTTGGAAGAAGGAAAAAAACAAAATTGTTTGACGCTTGCAATTACGAATGAACCAAACTCACCCTTAGGTAAAATATCTGACTTTGTTTTGGATATCCAAGCAGGCAAAGAAAAAGCAGTCGCCGCCACGAAGACTTATACAACTCAATTGATGACGATTGCGATACTTTCAACGGCGTTGAGTAAAAACAAAACACGCTGGAATGAATTAAATAAAGTTTCGGGTTGGATGAAACAAGTTTTGAAACAAAATGATTTTATTAAAGAAGCAGTTCAAAGATATAGATATATTGACCAAACGATTGTTTTAGGGCGTGGATTTAATTATGCAACTGCCTTTGAATGGGCATTGAAATTAAAAGAATTGACATACATTATCGCTGAACCATATTCTTCAGCCGATTTTGCTCATGGACCAATCGCAATGGTAGAAAGTGGTTATCCTGTTTTGGCAGTGGCGCCAAAGGGAAAAGTTTTTGGCTCAATGTTTGAAATGCTAAAACGATTGCGTTCTGATATTTCTGCTGAATTGGTTGTGATTTCAAATGACAAAAAAGCATTATCACTAGCGCAAGTTCCATTGACCATTCCAAACGATGTGCCAGAATGGCTTTCACCATTGGTGAGCATTTTGCCTGCTCAATTGTTTGCTTATCATCTTACATTAGCAAAAGGTTACAACGCCGAACAACCGCGTAGTATCCGCAAGGTGACGGAAACGAAATAAACATGTCATTCTGAGCGAAGCGAAGAATCTATATGGTTATCTTAGAGACCCTTCGCTATCGCTCAGGGTGACACATCCCTAGAATATTTTAAGCCTGCACATCTTGTCACTGCATGAATTTATGGAATAATACATTCAACGCAACGCTCTTTGTGCGCCATTCTATTTTGGAGGCATTCCCTATGCGCGTGTGTGTTCTCTCCGACGAAGAAATTTCAGATTTCAACCCTGCTCAATTTCTAACAGATTACGAGTGGGAAATGGTCACTATGACCGCACCCGTGCGGGATAAAATCCGCGAGTTGATAGAAAGCAAAAAATATGACATCTTCTTAAATGTTTGTGAAGGCTATGAAATTGAAGATGAGGAAGAAGATTGGGGGTATCACGCCATTGAAGTTGTGCAAGCGTTGGAAGAATTCAACGCTCCATTTACAGGCGCAGGCTCTAATTGTTTTGACCCCACCCGTGAAGAAATGCAAGCCAAAGCCGATGCAAACAATGTCGGTTTTGCAAAAGGCTATCGCGTTCATAACGTAGATGAAGCAAAAAAACTGGTTAACACGTTGCGTTTTCCAGTTATGGTCAAGCACCCAAAAAGTTATGGCAGTACAGGTATGATAAAAGAATCACGTTGTGATTCAATTGAACAAGTCTTAACGCAAGTAGAAAGAATTTGCTCATCTTATGGTGCGGCGCGCATGGAAGAATTTATCATTGGCAAAGAATACAATGTTTTGATTGTAGAAAACCCCGATGATTTTGATAACCCGATTGCCTATCCGCCAACTGAATTGGTTTTTCCGCCTGGCGAAGAATTTTGGCATACCGTCGTCAAATGGGATACATCGCTTCCTTTCAACTTTCGAGAGGTTACTGACCCTCAACTGATTCCTCGCTTACAAGATATTGGCGTGCGCATGTTTAAGGCGATGGGTATTCACGGCTACGGGCGTTGTGATGTTCGTATGAACGAACAAGGCGAATTATTTATTTTGGAAATAAATCCAAACCCCGCCATCTTGCTTCGCCCCGAAGAATTTGGTCCCGCCGATTATATGATTTTGTATGATAAAGATGGCTACAAAGGCTTCTTCGATAGAATATTCAAAACTGCATTTATTCATCAACAAATGCGGGCGAAAAGTTAAATAAAACCTTCTGCATCAAAAATTCCATCAAATGCTTGGCGTGCATCGGCTTCGGCTTTTTCGCGCCATTTTTTTTCGGATGGCAAAAATAATTCATCATACTCTTTTTGAATCCAATTTTTTATTGATTCACTACCACCAAACCAACGCAAGGTATGCTCTAAAACTGTAATTCTCAAACTACGAATCGCTTGCCATAAAGAATCACCGTATGTGCCAAATTCAAATGCGCCTGCGTAAAATTTTTTATTTGGATATTTTGAATTAAGCATTTGATATAAATATTCAGTCATATCGCCATTAATCGAATAAAACTCTTCTGGATTTACCCCCGCCACTTGCTTGACCTTGAACCTGCGTGCTGTTTCCTCAGCCGTTTCTTTGTGTGACGGCGGATTCAATAATGTCATCTGATAACGTGGACCGTAGCCTGTATGAATATCTAAAGCAAGGATTTGTGAATAATCTTTCACGGATTTTTCATACAAGTTCATCATAAATTTAGTTTCTTCTTGTAATTCAAACCCGCCAAATTGCATCCCGTTGTAGATTCGATATTGTCCCATCAAAGCAGTTTCACGGATTAATGAAATACCTTTTGGCAAGGCGTTAACTACATTCCATAGGAACTTTATCTTTTCAAACAATGGGCTTTTCAACGGACGATTTGGATTTAATAAAAAACCAAACGATTCATAATGTGGATTAACTTTTTTCAACTCTTCAAAACTCACATTATTGAAATTGCGATTCAGGTCAATGCTGTTTTTATTCACGCGTTGATGATATTTCATTCCATGTGGATTAATCGGATGAACGATGATAATTCCTGTGTTATCAGGATTAAATTTTGGTAAATATTCTTCTATAAAAAGTTGAATAATCCCTGAGCCGACGTAGCCTTCAATTCCATGCAAGCCTGTCGTCATAATAAACAATTTTTCTTTTTGTTTATTTGCATTAGCAACAATGACATCAATGGTTAAGTCGGAACTATCAGATAAAGGAAAACTTTCTAAGCGCGAATCAAGCCAACGGTCAGAAAAAGAGGCGAGCGAAGAGCGAAATCTTTCTCTCGAAGATTCGTAAGTTGAAGGGAGGTCAATCATCTAAAACGGACCGTAATTAATCATCACGGCAATGGCAAGAAAAATTAGCGAAGCCAGAATCACCCAAATCCACAAACCCATGACCCAACGCAACCATTTTGGATAAGTAACTGCTGTGAGACCTAAACAAATCAAAAGTACGGCACTGGTGGGGTAAGCAAGATTTGAAAAACCATCACCAAAAACATAAGCAAGCACTGCGGTTTGACGAGTAACGCCAACTAAATCTGCTAGCGGAATCATAATGGGCATAATGAGGAATGCTTTGGCTGAACCGCTTGATACAAAAAATTCGATGATGAGCGTTAGAAAATAAATCAACAACGCGGCGGTGACAGGATTTGCACCTTGAAGCGCGTTTGAAGCATTGTGCAAAATTGTATCGAGAATGCCACCTGATGCAATAATATGTTTAACACTCGCCGCCATCAGAATTAACGGAATGGCTGGAGCAATACCTGCAAGCCCTTCGCCTGCCGCTTTCCACGCATCTTTGCCAACGCCTGCAATTAACCCTGAGCCAATGCCTGCTACTAAAAATAATAAACCGACAATGGGTAAAGCCAAATCACTAATGGCGGGGATAAACGGACCTGCAAATAATGTTGCAAAAATTAAAACGACGCAAACCAATAAAAAGATAATGGCTGGCGTTGTGCGTGAATTTTCTGCGGCAATTGCTTCGGTTGTGAAGTTGCTATATTTTTTTCGCGTCTCTTGTTCTTCTTCATAGACAATAGATGCTTTGGCATTCGCTTCTACTTTTTTAGCGTGTCGAGTTAAAAACACAGCCAATAAAATATACATGAAGATAAAGATGATAATGCGATAGCCAGTGCCAGAAAATGCTGGTAAATCCGCAATGCCTTGCGCTACGCCAATGGTAAATGGATTTGTAATCGCGGCGGAGAATCCCATATTGGTGGCAAGGATGGACATGCCTAAGCCTGTCAATGTATCCCATTTTAGAGAATAAGATAATGCAATCATCAATGGCACAAGCGGAACAATTTCTTCAAAGATTCCGAAGAATGCACCTAATGCCATAAAGAAAAAAGAAATGATTAATAGCAAAGTGTATTTTTGCTTTTCAAATCTTTTTACGATGCGAGCCAAAGCGGCTTTGAGAATCCCGCTTTTGTCCATGACGGCAAAAGCAACGCCGACCATTAAGATGAAAACGGTAATGACAATTACCGTTAAACCATCGGGTCCTGTCACAACTTCCAATGGAGCAATGAACCAACGCCAAAATGGATAATCTGGTCTTTCTGTTAATACAAATGAATCAGGGACAATGGTTTCGCGCCCATCTACTTCTGTTCGGTCATATTGACCTGCGGGGATGATGAGTGTGAGAATCCCCGCAATCATCATCAATGCAAATAAAATGACGACTGATTGTATAAATGCTTTTTGACTAATTTGCGCACCTGATTTTTCTGTCATGTGGTCTCCTGTTATAAACGTCCCGCAGGTTTTTATGAACGGTTTAAGTAACCTATCAAACCTGCGGGACGATTTTATTTATAAAGATTTCAAATATTCCAAAACAGCCTTTGCATCATCTCCACCTTTTTCTGCATGGATAATCAATGGAATATCATGCGGACCTAAAATATCTTTGGCATTGGGGTAGGCTGTCAATGCGGATTTGACAATTTCTAATTTGCCTAACATTGCGGCGGCGAAAATATCTAAGCGAGCACCATGTTCCAATAAATAATTAGCAATATCTTTTGCACCCATGTGTGCCGCGGCACCAAGTGCAGTTTCAAAATCGCCACCGCCCCAATCCCATGTGGCGTTGACTAAATTCGGTTCTTGTGAAAGCAATTCTTTTACACGGTCCAAATTTCCATGTGCATTGCCGACAAACTCTTGTACGAGTGTTGAATCTAAAGCAGGTTTTGATTCCATTATGATGCTCCTGTTTTACTTTGGCTATACTTTATATAAGTTTACTTTCAAACTATATTTTTGACTATCTTTGTTTATAATCAAGCCATGCGAATTTGCTTGTTAACAGATGAGGTCATTGAAGAATATAATCCATCTATTTATTTACAAAAATATGAATGGGATTTAGCGACTATTCAAACACCAGTGTTTGAATTTTTGCAAGAGGTTTCTAGCCGTAAACAATATGATGTCTTTCTTAACTTGTACGATGGTATGGATGATGATAACTCTGGTATAGATTTAGTCCGTGCTTTGGAGGCGCTTAACTTACCATTCACAGGCGCGGATAGTAAATTTTACGAGCCAACGCGCGAGCAAATGCAAGCCGTCGCGGAGGCAAACGGAATCAAGTTTGCAAAAGGCTTCCGCGCGAGTCAAGAAGCGGATTTACATCAAGCACAAAAGTTGACGTATCCATTAATTATCAAACATCCAAATAGTTATGCGAGTGTGGGGTTAATTCCTGAATCAAAAGTTAATTCATTTGAAGAATTAAAAACACAATTTCAACGCGTGATACAAGATTTTGGTTCGGCACGTGTTGAGGAATTTATTGAAGGCGGTGAGGTAAGTTGTTTGGTCGCAGATAACCCTGATGATTTTTCATCGCCGTATGCTTATACGCCTGCCGAAGTAATTTTTCCTGAGAATGAATCTTTTATGCACGAACAAGTCAAATGGTTTAATTGGGATACGTTTATTGTGAAATTGCGAAATCAAGATTTACTCAATCCGATTCAAGAAGTTAGTAAAAAAATGTATCTTGCTATGAATGGTCGTGGATATGCTCGCCTCGATATGCGTGTGAGACCAAATGGTGAAATAGTGATTTTAGAAATAAACCCGAATTGCGGAATTTTATATTATGGGCAAGATGACCGTAGTACAACCGATTTGCCCATCTCATGGGATAAAGATGGACATGATGGATTTTTGGATAGAATTTTTCGTTCGGCGATTTTGAGACATCAAAAAAATAGTTAGGATGCTGATGAACGCTTAATGTTCTGTCAAAACTTATTAAAAATCTGCGTCAATCTGTGTTTTTCAGCGTCCCTATTTTATATAGGTAAAGTCTAGGCTTATTATCTTCTTGGTCGCATCCAACGCCCGCCGAAGATAAGTGAAAGTAAAACAAAAATAATAGATATCCAAGTATAGATTGTGTTATCGGTGCTTATTCCAATTGTCAAAAAAAGCAAACCAAGCATTAAGAAAATTGTTGAAAATCTTTTTTTGTTCATTGGTTGTTTCTTTCAGTTACTTCTTCAAAATCTGAAAAATTATTATCAAACAAATTAGATGGGATATTTCTTAAATTCAATTCAAAAAAATCAATCAAATAAGAATTGACAATTTCAGTCACACGTTTACCATTCAAAGGACCTTTCAGTCCAAGTTGCGGCGCAATCGGCGAAAGCAAAGGCAAATCACTAAAATCATAATGTTTCGTACCTGTAATTGTAATTACACCCAAACCCTCATTTAACTTTGGGTAAAACGAATTAAACAAATTATTATTTTTACTTTCTGATAAATCTGTCCATGATTGGCTGAACATAAAAAATGCTGGTTGTGAAATTCCGCTTTGAATAATTTCAGATGCGACGGGTCGCATAAATGGGTCCATGCCTAACACGGCTTTACAGCGAGAATCAATTCCGCAAAATTGAATCGCTGCACCCCCGCCTGTGGAATGACCATACACACCGACTTTATCTAAATCAATGCTTTGATTAAAAAATTCCCCCGCTTCATTTTCTTGACCTGATAATTGGTCAAGCACATAAGCCATATCTTGCGCCCATTGACTTACCAACACGTTGGCTTTTTCTTCATAATTGGGGTCTTCAGCATCTTCAGGTAAAGCATTTGGGTTATTGGGTGCAATCGTGCCATCAGGAAAGACTGTGACAACTGCTCCGTAAGTATGTTGAATTCCAATCACAACATACCCTTTGCTTGCGAGTTCTAAAGCCTGACCTGCATTTTGAGCATTGAATCCGT
>JAEURG010000016.1 GCA_016789345.1 Anaerolineales bacterium
ACAAAAAAGCCTGTTTCGCCAGGACGATGATACGATGCTGTAAATTCTTGATATTCCAATGTCCCATTTGGGCATGTGACTGGTGCAACAAATTGAAATGTTTGCTCAGGTGCAGAGGCTATCGTCACGCCGCCGATAGCACCAAATGAAATTAATGCAATGAATGTGGATGCGACGCAAACGATTATCAAACCGAACATTTGACCTGCAAATACGCCAGTGAGGCGAGATTTCATGTTTTATCCTTTCTGCTGTACGAGAAAGATTATAATACTTTTGATACAATGTTATAAACTGTGTATATTATTAAAAGTTATCAAGATTAATGGGCAGTGAAAATAACATGATGAGTGAAACTTGATATTTTTTTTATAAAGTTAGAGAGGATAATATGAATTGGAAATTTTTAGGTTTGGCGACGTTGGGTATTTCTTTGCTTGTTCAGGCTCTTGGCGCAGCGGCTTTTGTGGCGATGACTGATTTCAAGTTAATAGAACAAGGGGATACTGCTGAGTATGTGACAATTGCTGATAATCTGATTGCTGGGCGAGGATATTCTGGAGAAAATGTTGAGCCTTACCGCCCAACTACCAGCCGTGGACCGGGCATGTTGTTAGTGAATATTCCTTTTCGGCTTTTATTTTCCGAGTCAGACTTAGGTGCTGTTGTTGCCGCTAAACTAATCTTGCTCTTGGCTGTGGGTTTGACATTATATGTGGCATTTTATTTTGAAAAATCTGCACTCGTTTATCTTGTTGCCCCTATTCTTACTGTTTTACCAACCATTGCTTATTATTTTGTAAACCCTTATGCTTCTTCACCAACCTTGCTCTTAGCCATGGGTGCTATTTATTTAAGTATTGTTTTAATCTTTCAGGGGCGTAATTTTGCTTTTGTTTTGTTAACGCTTGCCAGTATATATGCCATCAGTTCACGAGAGGCGGCATTGCTTCCACTTGCTTGGATTATCTTTGGTAGTTTGTTATTTAGTTTCTTACACAAATCACCAGAAATACGGCGGTATTTTCGCTTAATTTCTATAGCAGTGCTGGTTGGCACAAGCGCATTTTATTTTCTTTGGAGTTATCGTAATCAAATTACTTTTGGTCAATATCAATTCAGTAGTATTCAAGGTTTTAATTTGCTTCATGCTAGTGCTTATAGTATGCTCCCTTATTTGGATAATGAGGGACGGGCAGAAGTAGAAGCCTCTTTGGAGAATTACCCAATCTACATAACACGCTATCATGAGAGTGATCAGTTAGATATTGCTAATCAACAAGGTCAAGAAGGGACTCGGTTAATTCGTAAATATCCAGCGGCGTTTGTAATGAGTCATGTAGTTGGTACTTTACGTGGGCTTTTGATTTTTGATGTAGATATTTTAGAGGAGAAACTAGGAGAGTGGGCTATTGTACTTGTTACTCTAATTCAAATTGCTGTGACGATTATTGCTATTATTGGTTTAGTGAAACTCACTCTCAATTTACCAACAGAAAAAAGGCTGGTGTTAGCCCTAATCATTGGAGCGGGAATCGTTTCTCTCTTAAGTGGTGCCAGTTTTGGCGAACCACGCTTTCGCATTTCACTTGAACCTATGATGGCTTTAGGCTGTGTTATTTTTTTCAAAGATTTTATTTTGCCACGCATAGAAGCACGCCGTGCGAAAATTTCTGGTACGTAAATTGGATATATTAGTATTCGCGTCATATAAAAACAGACCGCTTCAAGCGGTCTGTTTTTATTTTTTCTTTTTACTTCCTTTTGTGACTCTCCGATATGGTGGCATGTTGATATTCAACACCTGACACTTCGTTGGATCGAGTAATTTATTCCACAAGTTTGGATAACTCAATGCAAATGCTTCGGGGTGCAAAGTGGAAGTTAACACCGTAGGAAGATGCGCGTTATAACGATAATTCAAGACGCTATAAAGTTTATCCTCTGCCCAAGCAGAACCTGCGCCACTTTCTTTTAAGTCATCCAAAATTAAAAGTGGCGTGGTGCGGATTTCATGAAAACGTCTGTCAAATGAAACATCAGAATTGGGGCGGAAGGTTTGGCGGAGATAATCAAGCAAGGCGGTCACTTCAACCAACAAAGCTTGTCCACCCAAACCCATTCTATAATTTCCAATTGCAGTAGCGAGATGCGTTTTACCAGAAAATGATTGACCTAAAAATACAAGCCAGCCTTCTGGCTTTTCTGCAAACTCAACAGCGGCATTGTGCGCATCATGCAAAGTTTTGACATCATCTTTGGTGATTTTAATTCTGGTTACTTCTTTGTCTTTATATTTATTGCCGAATTTATCTTTCTTTTCAGTGGTGATTGTAGTCACTGCTTCTGTGCCAACTTCATCATCACGCGGCTGGAAAGTTTTGAATGTCATCACTTTCATTTCAGGTAATGACAACATTGAAATGCCAGGGTTACTGGTCTCTTCTGGGCGGCGATAATCTGGCGCAGTGATTTTCAGATAGTTCACAAAAGATTCATCTTGCAAGCGTGAACGAATGCGCCCTTCAATTTCATCCAACATTAAATTGGTAGTAATCACGGTTGGTAACTTATTGATATAACGATAATTAATAATTTGAAATAATTTCTCTTGTGCCCATGCCGTTGCATTTTGAGTTCCAAAGTCATCCAAAATTAATAAACCTGCATTGCGAATTTCTTCAAAGCGTTCTTCAAATGTTGTTTCGGGGTCAGCATAAGCAAAACGTAATGAATCTAACAAATCTGGCACAGTGATAAATAAAGTCGCAATACCTTTATTAACCGCAAAGTTTGCAATTGCGGCGGCAAGATGAGTCTTTCCACATCCATAACCACCTTCAAGCAACAACCAACCTTCGGGCTTTTTTGCAAATGCTTCACTTGCATCAAAGGCTTTATGTAAATTCTCACGTTCTTGATTAGACATAAATTTTGCTTTGTCATTTCCGCTTGGACTAAAGTTTTCAAACGTCAAATGACTCAAGCGATTCAAATTACTCATCACAAACAAACGCTCACGCGCCGCTTCCGCTACATCTTTTGCACGGCAAATACACGTTTCCAATTTACCAAATTTTTCATGTCCTAATGGCACATCATAACGAATATAACCCGCACCGCTGCAATGCGGGCAGTTCGGGTCACCTAAAGGCTTTACCATATTAATCTCGTTTGAAGAACTCTGAGAACTCGCCTTCGGTGTATCGTTTTGCATCTTGGATAATGTCTTTTGAATCTCTTCTTTCATCTTTTCCGTTTTCCTTCCAGCGCGCCAAAATTGCTTGCACATATTTCCAATTGCGCACATTTCTGCTCACCGCAATTTCAAACGCTTCTTCAAACCACGCGCCCGGATAAATTTGCTCAGCTTCTCTCAACATATCCGCAATCAACGGAGTCAACGCGCCGATATTTTCTTCATACAACTTAAACACATTCGACTTATTCGGAACATAATTTTGTGTAGATTTGATTTGACCTTTCGCAAACGCCTCAGCAGATAATCGTCCGCGTGGCGAATTGAGGAAGTAAAAAACCTGCGCCTCATTCTCTGACTTCAACATGGTTCCCCTCTCGATCGCTTTTTTTAACCCAAGCATTATCTCTTTCTTTTTTAACCCAAGTGATTCACTGTCAAAATCCGCTTCACTTAACCCACGAAAGTTTCCTTCCAAATGCTCAATCCGATAAATTGCATACAAAGTGACTTTTAATTCTGCAACATCATCTATCTCACTGATTAATTGAATAAACGAATCAGGGATTTGCGTAAATGTTTCAGAAGAGTTAAATCCATCAAATTTTGACATACTGATTACTGTTCACTGATAACTCACTCTTATTCATTCGGTCTAAACACCTTCGTCGCCGCATTTTCAAACTTCGCCAATGCCCCACGGAAAATTAACTCCACACTTCCGACAGGTCCATTACGATGTTTTGCCACAATAATCTCTGCTACATTATGTTTATCTGTATCTTTTTCATACTGGTCAGGGCGATAAATAAACATCACAATATCGGCATCTTGTTCCAACGAACCTGATTCGCGTAAGTCAGATAACACTGGTCGTTTATCAGTTCTCTGCTCCACAGCACGACTCAATTGCGCGGCAGACAAAACTGGCACATTCAATTCACGCGCTAACACTTTCAAACTACGAGAAATGTGTGAGACTTCTTGCACGCGATTATCGTTTCTTGTATCGCCTGCCATCAATTGCAAATAATCTACAATAATCAAGTCAAGCCCAAACTCTAAATGCAAGCGGCGACATTTCGTGCGTAACTGAAGCGGTGTAATAGCAGGCGTATCATCTAAATACATGCTGGTATCCGAAAACACTTCAACAGCATGGGTAAAAAGGGGCCATTCACTTTCGTTCAATTTACCAGTTCTAAGTCTTTGTGAGTCAATGCCTGTTTCTTGAGCAATTAATCTCTGCACCACTTGCTCGTTAGACATTTCCAAAGAAAAAATTGCTACATGTTTTTTATGAGTCAATGCCGCATTCTTCGCAACCGATAACAAAAAGCCTGATTTACCTTGACCCGGACGAGCCGCGAGAATTAATAAGTCGGATGGTTGTAAGCCACTCAACAATTTATCTAAATCATAAAAGCCTGTTGGCACACCTTGAAAATCTTCCGGGCGTTTGGATAAATCATCAATGCGGTCATAATATGCCGAAATAACTTTGCGAATCGGTTGTAAATCATGCTTGCTTCTACGGTCACTCACACCGAAAATTGCTTTTTCTGCTTCCCCCATCACATGCTCAATTTGGTCGCCACTTTTATACGCCATCGAAGCGATTTGATTGGCGGCAGTAATCATCTTTCGGCGAATGGCATGTTCTTCTACAATGCGTCCGTACGCTTCGGCATTTAATGAAGTGGGAACTTGATTAATTAATGAAGTTAAATAAGCAGAGCCACCAATCTCTGCCAGTTGATTACTTTTTTCTAACTCTTCAGATAATGTCAGTAAATCCACTGGTGCGCGGCGTTCATGCAAACGCACAAAGGCTTCCCAAATCCATTTGTTGCGATGAATGTAAAAATCATCGCCATTCAAAAATTGGGCAATGTCGTAATAGGCTTCGGGGTTAATCAATACCGCCCCCACAACGGCTTCTTCGGCTTCTTTACTGTAAGGAAGGGTAGTGCTGTTGGGGGCGGATGATTCGGGATAAGTATCGGTCATTTTTTCAGTATCAGTTTGAAGGTCAGTTTGAAGCGGGTTTGTCTTTGTCAGGTTTATCAATATCAAGTTTATCTATAAAATCTTTGAAGACTGATAAACGATTCGGGTCTTCGGGTGGAGGCGGCGCATCATTCGTGACTGGAGGGTTGGTTTCTGTGACCTCACGGTCTGGTTCAATCCCAGCAGATTCCATCACGCTTTGATGCACAAGAATTGGCACATGCGCACGCACTGCAATTGCAATCGCATCGGATGGACGCGAGTCAATGTGCATTTCTTTTCCGTTTGATTCAGCGACGATGTTGCCATAAAAAATATCATCTTGCAATTTGACAATTTCAACGCGAATGACTCGTGCGCCAAAGGCATTGAAAACATTTTTAATTAAATCATGTGTGAGCGGGCGAATCATTTCTACTTCTTGCAAGGCGACGGTGATGGCTTCTGCTTCGTATGGTCCGACCCAAATGGTTAAATATTTTTCAGCATTGATTTGTTTTAATACCACCACGCGTTGTGGCGCCATTAAGTGCACGCGAATGCTGTCAATTACAACTTCTATCATTTCTGCCATAGGGGATTAACTCCGTTTCATCTATTTTAGCATAAAGGTCAATGCTTGCAGGTTTGTTTAACATAAGAAATTAGTATAGCCACAGAGACCACAGAGTTCTCTGAGGTTTTTTCTCAATGCTCTCTGTGAACTCTGTGGCTAAGCATTTGTTTTACTCGACAACAATTTCATTTGCCATAAACAA
>JAEURG010000037.1 GCA_016789345.1 Anaerolineales bacterium
GTTAAAGTGCTCAGCCACCAACTGCGCCTTACGGCTCTGCACGTGACCAATCATGTGCCATTCTACCGCAGAAAAACTTGACAATGATTGAATTTTCGTAACACCTTCTTCGGCATAATTCTCGCCCAAAATTTTCGCACCAGCCTCAATCGCCGCCTGCACCACTTCTACAGGTTGAGATTTTGTCACCACCACCAACTTCACCGATTCAGGATTCCGCCCCGCTTTTTTTGCAGAAGATGCGATTTTTTCTAGTGTAGATTCATATCTCTCTTTGATTCGCTTGACTAATTCACTCATACTCTAATTTTACCCCGCCTCATGCCCCACCTTCAACCTGTTTGCTGAACTTCAACATCCTCGTCATTGCGAGCGTAGCGAAGCAATCCCCAACACAAATAATGAGATTGCTTCGTCGTGACTTCGTCACTCCTCGCAACGACATAATCAATTCAAAGCCATCAACACCCCAAACCTGCCTGTCTTTCCTTTTTCAGCACGGTGTGAAAACCAATCGTCTAAATGGCAAGCGGTGCATAAACCCGAAACTTGAATATGTTCCACGCCAACATTTTTTAATTGAATCACATTTGCAGTCCACAAATCAAGATAAAGTTTGCTATCTCGCGTTTGTAAAACTTTTTCAGAATCATCTTTATATTTTTCACGGAATTGTGAAGCCACATCTTCACCAATTTCATAATGGTCAACAGAAATGGAAGGACCAATTCCAGCGATAATGTTTTCAGGTTTGCAGTTGTAATGCTCAACCATAGCATTAACTGTCACTTCTGCCACACCTTTGGCAGTTCCCATCCAACCTGCATGTGAAAGCGCAATGACTTGTTCTTTTGGGTCGTGAAACAAAAGCGGAACACAATCTGCATAGCGCATAAATAATGAAACTTCGGGGTTGTCAGTTAAGAGAATATCCGCTTTTTGAATCGGTTGATTGACTGGGCGCGGGCTGTCAGCCAAGATAATATCCACTCCATGAACCAAGTGTGCATCATGCAAAGAAGCGGGGTTTCTATCAAGAGAATCAAATACACGTTTGCGATTCTCTAGCACGCGCATTTGTTCATCACCAACTGAAATACTTAAGTTTAATGATTCCCAAGGCTCTGGACTCACGCCCCCATGACGTGTAAAAACGCCATGCGTGATGGCTGATGTAAATATGTCGAACTGATAAAAGCGCAGTCCGTTTGATTCTTGAAATGGCATTCTTATTCTTCAGCCTTATTATTGGCGGCAAATTTTTTGATGTAATATTGGCGGGTTTCGTTCATCGATTCTTCGATGTTTGGGTAAGCAAACCAAGCAGTGAATAAGCCGAACAAACCGCCAGTGAGTGAACGTAAAAACGGCGTGCTTTCACGATATGGAATGATGGATGAAAGCCATTCCCATTCAAATTGACTTAAGAGTTGTGAAAAACCATCTAAGCCAATTGGGGCGATGCCGAGCAAAATCCATGCGAGCCAATGCAGAGATTTGGCTTTTCGTCCATTTAATCCAAATACAATGCCGAAACCTAAAATAGCAAGATAAATTGCAACGTCACGTTCGCATAATGCAGTTTTATAACCAACAGTTTCATTACCAATGTAATTGCGGGCTTCAAAACGAGTTGCACTGTATGGGTCATCTAAATTGGTGATACCTGAAACTTCTTCGAATGTTTTTACACCGCTTACATTTGCTTCTGCTAACGGGTAATAAGGTTGTTCGCCATATAAGAAGAAAGAACGAAATGCAAATTGATGACACAATGGTTTATACATGCGATAAATGACATTGGCGGGTGCATCTAAGCCAAGCCACATTAAAGTGGGGGCAAACATGGGCAAGCCAACATAAATTAACATGAATAAATTTAATATCAGTAAATATCTTTTTGAAATCCAGAATGAGATTTTATCGCCAGTGGTCACAGTTTTTCCTTTTTGAACGCGCATTTTATAAACAGGGTCTTCGAGCGTTTCAAGTTGATTTTTTCTATCGGATGCCGCACCAAGTGTCATTTGTAATTTTTGTTTGGTAACAGCACCTTTGAGGGTAAATGGTCCCGCTTCTAATACAGGGACAACTTTATTGTATTTCGCTTTTAGTAACTCATCCGAATCAATATCTACTTCTACTAAACGGTGTGGAAATTGAGATTGTAATTCGTTCAAATCAATTTTGATTTGCTCACAGGCGGGGTTATCTTTTTGGGTGTAGAGAGTTACATTCAGCATAATCAGCCTTATTTAGCCACAGAGAACACAGAGGGCACTGAGTTTTTTTGAGAAAAACATTGGTAATTTAAAATTGTTCTTCTCATTTTTCTCTGTGACCTCTGTGGCTATTTTTTTATTTTATAGTCCAAAATCAACCCAGAAGAATTGACCTTGTTGGGCGATGAGAGCGAAAACACCGGTCATTAGCATTACACCAATGATAACAAGAACAATGCCCATGATAATTTCAACATATCGCATGGTCTTTTTATATTTTTGCAAGATAGTTGTCACCCAGCCAATGCCTAAGGCGGCTACCAAAAATGGGATTCCCAAACCAATTGAATAGAAAGAGAGAAGCGTCGCTCCTTGTGAAATTGAACCGCCGTTGATAGCAAGAGTCAAAATGGCACCGAGAACGGGACCCACACAGGGAGACCATCCCGCTGAGAAAAAGACACCCATCATTGCTGAAGAAAGATATCCAAGTTTTGGGTCTGGGGCTTGTTGCATGCGTGTATCGTAAGAAAGGAATGGGATGTGTAACAAACCAATCATGTGCAAGCCAAAAACGATGACGACTGCGCCACCAATTCGCGCCAGCCATAAACGTAAATCATAGAGTAATGCTCCTGCGTAAGAAGCGGCGACGCCTAACAAAACAAATACTATGCTAAAGCCTAATACAAAGGCTATGCCGTGTGAAAATGTGAGCCAGCGATTTGGTTCCCCACCAGCACTTACAGCCCGTCCACCTAAATAGCCAACATAGGCAGGGACAAGGGAAAACACACAAGGTGACAAAAATGATGCCAGCCCTGCCAGCAATGCAAGCCAAACAGTGATTTGGGAAATATCCATAAAATCTCTTTATTTCTAATTAGACCTGACAGGTTTTAAAAACCTGTCAGGTCTTTTTTGTTAATTAAATTTCGTTTCTCGTGAGTTAACAATTGTGCCATGCTCAGGCAGGCTACGGCGTTCTTCACCTGCAGCAAGTGACACATGCGGAGACGTCCAGCGGAAAATCCATTTGGCATCGTCAGGAGTCACATTCACACAACCATGTGAACGTTTTTCGCCAAAAGCATTATGCCAGTGTGCGCCGTGAATCGCCACACCGCCTTGAATAAAGGTACACCAGGGAACTGCTGGGGTTGAATAACCTGCCGATTCATTTCCTGCCGTCATATTCTTTGAAATAATTTTCCAGTGTGTTAATAATGTGCCAGCAGGTGTGGCATAAGTATCTACAATTTCACCAGTGGCAGGGTCAAAACTTCTGCCGCTAGAAACTTTACAGAAAAATACTTCACGTCCACTTTCGAAACAAGATAAGGTCTGATAATCTAAATCTAATGAAATAGTCTTTTCATTTGGGTCAACATTGGGGCTAATCATAGATACATCGTCATCTGTTAAGACTTTGAAACCTGCCCCATCACCCCAGAAATATTCACCATATCCGCCACCGTAACCATATCCGCGACCATTGGCGTCTTCATTCCAACGATATTCAGGGAATCCATTCACTGTGCGGATTTGGTCAATCCACACTACTTGACCATAATACAAACGAGGTGGGAAGTTGTAAATAATGTGGTCTTGTAACCATGGAGAAGCGACAACGCCTTCGTGCGCTAAATCTACATACGGTACCGTCACTTCTGCAAAAAAACCTTGACCATTCGGCAATTCAGTCAATGGCGTGTTTGGGATGTTTTTTGTTCTTTGAAGCACCGAACCATAAATATAACCTTGTGGCGTTTCAACATATTTTTGATTGGTCAAACCGCCAATCACATTGCCGACAACTTCACGTCCCCACTCAACCAAAGTATCTGCACCTAATTTTCCAATGGAAGTATTTAAGTTCGGGTCATTGGTCGGTCGGCTTCGTAAATCAATATCAGGGTCTGTCACACGCCCGATAATTTCGCTAGCAGGGAATTGCGGCAAGCGTTTTGGAGTAGCAAAATATTCATAGTTCGGAAGTAAATACGGCTTGAATGCCAAAGCACTCAACCCCAAACCTGTTAGTTTCAAAAAATCACGTCTAGAAATTTTTCTTTTCATATTGCACCTTTATTATTTAAGCATACCTGCAAACAAAATCAACGTCAATCGAACAGTTAATGCAAATTAATATTGCAAAAATTCTTCCAAAGCCTTCATACCATTAGAGCCGAGTTTGTGACCAACTTCATCTTCCACAAAGGTCACATCAGCGCCTGCTTGCTGAAATAAATTTACAGCCTCATGCGCGCGGTTAATGGTCACCGTTTCATCTTTCGTGCCATGCGCCACAAAAACATTTTTATCAGCCAACGGTTTTTGGGCAATGTATTCATCCAACCCAGATGGGACAAAACCTGCTAGCACCGCCATTTTTCTGATTCGATATGGATGAACAAGACCTAACACACTGACCATCGCCGCACCTTGACTGAACCCGACCACATCAAACTGATTCGCTTCTATCTTAAGTGAAGTTGTGTACTCATCTACAAGCCGAATCAAATCGTCAGCCGATGACTCAAGCATGTGGAGAGCAGGCATGCCGAAGTCCGTTTGAAGCGGATATTTTTCCACATCACGCCATGAATATCCGAATGGCTGTGCAATAAATGGCGCACGCGGAGCGATAATCAAATACGAAGTTGAAAATTTTCTGCCGAAGACCCACATCGAATTTTCATCGCCTGTGATGCCGTGAATCATCAATAATACTTTTGGGTTTTCAATTGTTGATTGACGAACTCGTAATGTCCAGTTGTTGAATGTTATTAGGTCAGTCTTCGTCGCGGTTTGCACGTTTCACAATCCAATCCAGCCCATACAGGGCGATAAAAATTAAAGCAATTGGCACGAAAGCGCCAAGCAGACAAAGAAAGCCAGTCACTGCCGCGCCAAATCCGTAAATAGCCCAAATCAATCCAAGCCCAACAATAAAAAGAAGTAACAATGCACCAATAATGAGACGCACGTTTGTATCTTTTATGTATTTTCGCAAGTCGCGACTCATTTAATAAACTCCGAAATTTTTCTGCGCGCGCGTGACATCCACGAAGTGACACGTTTTATTTCTGGCAACATTTCTTCTAATGCTTGCTCACCGCGATTTGCTAAGTCTGCTACATCTACTTCATCAAGGATTTCAACATGATGCACATCTGGGCGAACGATAACATCAGGTTTATCAATTTGCAATCGCAAATATGCTACGGCACGACTACCAGCGTCCACTGAACGCAAAAATACATCCAATGATTGTGCCAATGAGATTCTTGAAATTCTTTCTATAATTTGTTTTGGGAAAATACTTGGTACAGGAATTGTGTATCCGCGAATGGGCGTATCAAGCGGGTCTGTTAAAGCGACAGCCACAATTGGTAAATCAGGGGATAACATCCGCGCTACCGAAACGGGTACTGGATTCAAAACGCCACCGTCTATCAAACTCCAGTCATTGATATACTGCACAGGGAAAATGCCCGGTAATGCAATTGTAGCTAGAAGGGCTTGGGTTAAACTACCCTCAGAAAGAATAACTTCAGTGCCATTTTTCAAATCCACTGCGGTGACAGCACACGGGATTCGTAAATCGTCAAATGTTTTTTCGCCTAATATTTCATTCAATAAACTACGGACACCGTGTAACCCAAGCAAAGAGGGTCCATCTTGAGCATCACGAACGAACAAACTTTTTTGAGCCAAAGATTCAAATTTGCTTTGAATTTCATCAGGGCTAAACCCCACTGCATACAAAATGCCAACCAAACCACCAAAACTGGTGCCAGCAATTGATTTAATTTGATAACCTTCTTTTTCTAAACGGCGAAGCACGCCAATATGCGCGTTGCCTTTCGCGCCTCCTCCGCCGAGTGCTAATGCTATTTCCATTTATAACCTTTCGGATGTTCTGATGAGATTGATAGAAAGAATTTTACCTAAAAATCCCCTAAACTTAATATTTTATTTATGCTTAACTTGAAACGGAATCATCATCAAAAAACCCAAAGCGATAATTCCTTGACCAATTAACACACCCGTCGCTTGCCATGGTCCAAAATATGGCACTTGTGGAAATGGATGTGAACCCATGCCGAAAATATCTGCTAACCCTGCAAATGCGGTGAAAACATAACCTGTAGCCGCTAAGCGTGAACCAATATCCGAAATGATGGTGCGCTCAAGATTCCACCACAAAGCATGAAGCGTTATATAACCGCCTAAGCAAATCATTGCTAAGCCAATCAAAAAAACAATGATTTGCACAAAGCCAACAACTTCACTGCGGTCTAAGCCAAATAAATCAGGTTTGGCACCAATGGCGAAGATGAGTAATCCAATCCATGCGATTCCTAAACCAACGCGAGTGCGTGGAGTAACAGCATCATCAGGTTGTGGAGTAGTTTGAACAGGTGTGGAAGCGGGAAGATTTGTCATTTGATTTACGATTTTGGATTTACGATTTCAGATTAAAAGCGGAGTACGCTTCTTTCTTAACTGATAATTGGTTACTGATTACTGAAAACTGATGACTACCTTACGGCAAGTCTCTCTTCAATCTCGTTATCCAGTTATTTCCTAAAATATTTTCAATATCGGTTTGATTATATCCGCGGGCGGATAATAATGGGGCAAGTTTTTGTAAATCGGCAACTGTTTCAATTTCAGGCGGCACAGATTGTAAACCAAAACCGCCGTCAAAATCAGAGCCGATTCCAACATGGAGCGAGTCACCTGCGATTTGGCAAACATGGTCAATGTGATTTAATACGGTTTGCAAAGGCACTTCTTCACGCAGGTGACCTTTATCTCGCATCCAGCCGACTTTTAGGTATGAGTTAAATGGCACAATGCCTATCACGCCATCATGTTCGATAATGCCTTCAATGATTTGGTCTGTGAAGTGGCGATTCGTATTTGCATTTGGCATGAGGCTTGCACAGTTTGCATGTGTGCCAACAATTGAACCTTCATAAATATCTAAAGCCTCAACTGCGGCGCGTTCGTCCATGTGACTCAAATCTAAAACAAAATTAAAGTCTGCCATTGCAGCTAATAATTTTTTCCCATCCTTTGTCAGTGGACCTGGTTCTTTCCAGCCGCCACAATAGCGCGTTCCAACCCATGCGGGTCCAATTAATCGAACACCCATGTTATGCCATTCTTCTAATTCAGAGAGATTGCGAATTGCTTCGCCACCTTCCATAAGGATGACCATGCCAACAGGATGTTCAGGCGAAGATGAAGTCCACAGGTCAAGAAGCAGGTTGAGGTCATTTTTTGAAGCGATGATGCGAAATTTATCAGGCATCGAATCAGTCATACGATGATAAACATCTAATTGATTTTTATAGAGTTGATGCGCTTCGTCAAAATTTTTGTAAACTTGTTTTTCGTTTTCATAAGTGCTAAAACGAATTGGCGCGGCAAACAATGTTGTGAAAATAATTGCTACATTGCCGCGTTGATATTCATGCCAACTGATTAACGTATCACCATTTTCTTTTACGGTTGAACTATTTTTTTCAATTGTTCGTGTTTCTTCAACAGTGCGTAAATAATCACGCCCGTATTTGAGCATGTTATAAGCAATGTCGGCATGGGCATCAACAATTAAAGTCATAGTATAAAAAATCGCCGCCGAGGACGGCGGCGAAAGCAAAATATTTTATTCTTTATCTTCTGGCTCGTCTTGCGGATTGAAATCTTGCGTGAGCAATTTGAAATCTTTATCAGCAAAAGCAGCTGAATCAACTTTACGTAAACTCAAACCGATGCGATGTTGGTCACTATCAATGCGAATGATGCGAAGCGTTTTGACATCACCTTCGTGTAAAACTTCTTTGGGATGTTCAACACGATTCTCACTTAACTCAGAAATGTGAATCAAACCTTCAATATCACCTTCGAGGCGAGCAAACGCACCAAACTTGGTGAGGCGGGTAATGACACCTTCCACCAACTGACCAACGCTGAATTTCTCCATGCGATTCTTCCACGGGTCATCTTGCAAGGCGCGGATAGATAAACCAATGCGTTTCTTATCACGGTCAATGTTGATGACTTTGACTTGAACCTCTTGCCCAACTTCTAACACTTCTTTGGGATGAGCAACGCGTTCGTAAGAAATTTCAGAGAGGTGTACTAAACCATCAGCCCCATTGATGTTGACGAATGCACCAAAATCGGCAAGGCTGGTAACGCGCCCAGTGTATGATTTGCCTTCTTCTAATTCGCTAATCACACGGTCTTTGACCGATGAACGAGACTCAGTGCTGGCGGCTTTTTCAGAAAGAATCAAACGGCGGCGTTCACGGTCAACTTCAATGATACGCACTGAAATTGGTTGCCCGACCATCTTTTGCCAGCGTTGTTCAGGCTTATCACCCGCAGATTGTGCGCGGCGTGCTTGACTCACTTGTGAGGATGGGATAAACCCACGCAAAGTACCAATCGCGGCAATCAGCCCGCCCTTATTAAAGCCGATGATTTTTGTATCAATCACAACTTCATCGGCAATCATCTTTTCCACGTTTTCCCAAGTCATTTGTTCAAGGGCACGCTTCAAAGAAAGCACAACATTCCCGTTATCATCTTCGGGAACGATTACATATACATCAATTTCTTGACCAACCTGTAACGCGTCACGTTCTTCTTGAGTTAACTGTTCTAACTCACGACCCGCAACTACGCCTTCAGATTTCGCACCAATGCTGATGAGAATTTGATTTTGCGAAATACTGGCAATTGTCCCTTTGCGAATTTCACCTGCTTGAGGAAGATCAATATTTAAAGATTCACTTGCTAACAACGCCTCCATTGATTGATTGTTGTTGGCTTGATCTCCCTGCGCATTCGTTGACCCGCTCAGGGCTTCATTTTCATTATTCACTCGTGATACTCCGATTTAACAAAGATGAAAGGATTATACAGGTGAAAGGTGAAGTTGACAAGTCAACTACGCAAAACCTTTGCAAACATACTAAAATTATTAAAATCAGTAAAACAGAATGATAGCGAGGTTGAGTGATTCGTGTATAATCACGGGCTGGAGAGTATAAATGCCTGCTATTTTTCCCTTTACAGCAATCGTTGGTCAAGAAAGAATGAAACGAGCACTAATTCTAAACGCCGTAGATACCAGAATCGGCGGCGTATTGATTCGTGGTGAACGTGGTACAGCTAAATCCACTGCTTCGCGTTCTCTAGCCGCATTGTTACCTAGCGTCAAGGTTGTGCAAGATTGCCGCTTTGGTTGCGACCCTGATAAACCCGCTACTTGGTGTACCGAATGTAAAGAACGCCACGCCAACGATAAAAAATTACCAATTGCTGAACGAACAACTCCATTTGTAAACTTACCCGTTTCTGCTACCGAAGACCGCGTGGTCGGAACTTTAGATATTGAAAAAGCCATTCAAAAAGGCGAACGTCATTATGAGCCCGGTGTGTTAGCGGGTGCAAATCGTGGTTTGCTTTATATTGATGAAGTCAACTTACTTGACGATCATGTTGTGGATATTCTCCTAGACTCAGCCGCGATGGGCGTCAACACAGTCGAGCGCGAAGGCATTTCGTTTGCCCATCCAGCACGCTTCATTCTCGTGGGGACAATGAATCCTGAAGAAGGCGACCTTCGTCCTCAGCTGTTAGATCGTTTTGCTTTGTCTGTAGATATTGTCGGCATTCGTGATGCGCGTGAACGTGTGACCATCATGGAAAGAAATTTATCTTACGAAAAAGATGCCGAAGCATTTCGCAGTCTTTGGTTGCCAAAAGAAACAGAACTCTCAGAAAAAATTGCACGCGGACGTGAACTTGTTGACCAAGTAACCCATACCAGCAGAGATTTGTTATCTATTGCAGCACTGACAGCCTCGTTAAATGTTGACGGTCACCGAGCAGATTTGGTCATCTTAAAAGCGGCGCGAGCACAAGCGGCGTTTGAAGGGCGCACAAAAATCAATGACCATGATATCGCTTTAGCCGCAGAGTTAGCACTTCCACATCGTATTAAACGCACACCTTTCAATCAAGCAGAAATGACCACTGAACAATTGCAAGAACGTATTGAGCAATTGGCGGGTCAATCTATGCCAAGTGATGAATCGGATGATTCATCTGAAAGCGAAAAAAAAGGCGAGTCTGAGGAAAAAAAAACTTAAAACTCGAAGATGAGATGTCTGATGAAAGTCCGCAATCGGGTCAACCTGAACCGATGCCACAAGATGTGTTTGCAAACACAAACTCAAATTGGTGGGAAGGCGGACAAAAAGTTAAACCAGGCGAGACCTTCCAGCCGCGAAAATTAAATACACCGCTTGATAAATTAACTCGTAAACAAGCAGGTCGGCGTTCACTAACAAAAACTGAACGTAAATCTGGGCGTTACATCAAAGCCCGCCCTGCTGGTGATAACTTAACAGATATTGCATTTGATGCAACATTTCGCGCGGCGGCTCCATTTCAAAAACAAAGAACTGAAGAAAGAAAAAAATTAGCCTTCTCGATTAAGAAAGGCGATTTACAACGCAAGATTCGAGTCAAGCGCGTTGCGAATTTAGTTTTATTTCTGGTAGATGCATCATGGTCAATGGCTGTTGCAGAACGTATGAATGCCACCAAAGGTGCGATTCTTTCATTACTCACAGATGCGTATCAACGTAGAGACCGTGTGGGATTAATCGTCTTTCAAAAAGATAGAGCCACATTAGTATTGCCTCCCACCAACTCAATTCAACTTGCACAACGTGCATTGATGGATATTCCCGTTGGCGGAAAGACTCCATTATCAGCAGGTTTGTTCATGGCGTATGACGTATTGAGACACGAAAAACATATTCACCCTGATGTTGAACCTTTATTAATGGTAATGACCGATGGTGCAGGAAATGTTTCATTAGGCACAATGCCCCCACAAGAAGAATCATTTAAATTTGCAGAAATGATTGCAAATGAAAAAATTCGTTCGGTTGTTATCAACATGGAACACGCCGCCTTTGACCAAGGTCTTGCCAAACAATTAGCCGACCATTTAGAGTCGCCATGTTATTCGTTGAGTGAACTCAAGGCTGAAAATTTGTATCACGCTGTGAAAGATGAGATGTCAAAGCCGAGTAAGAAGTAATTAAAATAAAACTCCGAGGTCTTAAAGACCTCGGAGTTTTTTATACTCATTTTACTTATGGGCAAGTGCGTTTGAGAACAAGTGTACCTCCAAAGAAATTTGTATTTGCTGTAACATTTCCTGTTGCAAACACTCCTTTCAAAGTAACTGTAGAAGCTCCCAATACCCAACCATATTCATTATTCTCTGTCATACTCCCACATGAGATAGTGATAGTGCCAGTATCAGAATATCCATTTACACCACTTCCATCGTTGTTGGTGACGTCACGGTCATTATTATCAGCAGTGATATTTGAAATAGTGACATGACTATTACTATTAAAATACAACCCGTTGCTACCATTGCCATTGAAAAAGTTGTTACCAGTAATAGTCAATGTAGCATTACTCCAGCTACCAGGTTGTGCAAAAACATTATCTATATTGGCACCGTCTACACCATTCCAATTTGCCATGATGTTGTTTAATGTGACTGCGGCATCTGCCTTAATGATTAAACCTGTACCACCATTGCCAAGGAAGAAGTTATTGCCAGTGATTTTAACCACTGCTTGCTTGGTTGCGTTGTATGAGTCAATGTAAGTGCCATCATTGCCATTCCAATTACTGTAAAGGTTATTAATCGTTACCGCTCCATTGGTAAGTATCCACAAACCTTTATATCCATTACCATCAAATCCGTTTGACCCAGTAAGGGTGATACCAAAGAAACCTAAATTGAATTGATTGAAAAGATACGCACCACTGAAGTTTGTTGAGGTACCATTATTACTTGCAGTTATATTGTTTCCAGTGATTGCTCCTGTTGCATCAACCCATAAACCAGTGCGGTAGTTGCCATTGAAAGTATTGGTTCCCTTTAGCATCACGGCTTTGGCACTTGTGGCATCACAACTTGAGCCATTCCAGAGGCAGTTATCCAAAATCACGCCCCAACCTTGCGAACCAAGGTTTTGACCATTGTCATTGGCATTCAAATTATTGGTTGTAATTACACCAAATGAATACACTACTAAACCATTATCACCATTGTAGTTAAAGTAATTTGTATTACTGATGGTAATCGGTTGTGGTGAAGCAGGTCCGCTATCAGTATTAGAAAGATAAGCACCATTGACACCATTATCGCCAGCAATGATATTCGCCACTGTGATAGCGCGATTGCTATAAACAATCAAACCTGTGAGCCCATTGCCACTAAAGTTGTTATAACTGCCATCTAACGGTGCCGAAATTGTGACTGTGCTCACAGCCCCAGAGAAGGCATTATCTAATATTGCGCCCTCATCACCATTATCCCAAGCATCTAAGTTGGTGACTTTAATCGCACCGAGGCTTTGTATAAGCAGACCATAATCACCATTACTACTAAAATCAATGTTATTTGCGGCAGATGGGGTAAGTGTAACACCACCAACTGCGCCACTACCATTATTATCCAACCACCAACCAAAGGTTGCGTTGTTGCCAACCCATGCATCTACAACATTGATGGTAATGGCACCTTTACTGAGAATCCACATTCCATAACCAACTGTGCTATATGAAGTAAAAGCGCCACCTGTAATCATGACAGGCATTGGAGTTGGCGCAGATACGTTACTTAACGTAACACCAAAGTTATTTTGATATGCATCCAAGTTGGCGAGCGTGATGGCGCCTAAACTATTGACGTATAACCCATCGCCATTGTTGTTATAGACATTGACATAACCTTTAATCGTCACGGCTTTTGCTAAAGTTGCGCCTGTGGCATTATCCACATAAATTCCATTGCCAGAGTTGCCATCAGCGGTTAGGTTATTTAATAGCACAATACCATAGGTAGCGATATTCAAACCGCTAAAGCCATTGCCGTTGAAATCTCCATACCCATTGATAGTAACATTTTGTGGAATAGCCGGGTTGGTGTTGTTATCTACATATAGTCCGTATTCACCGTTAGCATCTGTATAAATATTGGTCAACGTAACAGCGCCTTTTGTGAGGATAACAAAACCGCTATTATAATTCTCGCTAGAACTGTTGTTACCCAATAAAGTAACGGCTTTAGGTGTTGTGGCGGTGCTATTATCAATATAAACACCGTGGCCTTCGGGAATAGCAGCAAATGGATCACCATTGCTATAAGCACAGATTTTATTGAGTGTAACTGTACCATTGCTCATGATGTATAACCCGTGATAATAATTTTCTTCAATGCCATTACACCAGGTAGATAATCCACCTGCACCAAAGGTCACATTTCCAGTAGAGCCTAAGCCATTATTATCCAAAATGACACCGCTACCACCATTACCATACGCATAGGTAATGGCAACTGTGATGTTACCCTTTGATAATGCCAGCAGCCCGTCATCTACATTGTTGCTAAAATCATTCCATGCCCCAGAAGGTAACGCAGTAATGGTAATGCCACCGACCGCGCTGGCAAAGTCATTTTGCAAATAGGCGCCATAACCGCCATTGTTATTTGCAATTATATTGTTTAATGTAATTGCACCAAGGCTAGTGATAGTTAAACCATCACTGCCAGCATTGTTACTGAAACTATTTGCGCCGCTAATTGTGACTGCTTTAGGCAAAGTTCCAGTATGGTTTTGTACCCAAAGACCCCATGAGCCATTTCCATCAGCGGTGACTTTGGTAAGCGAGACCACTCCATAAGTAGCAATAAACATGCCATAACTCGTAGCATTATTGCTGACATTGGAATAGCCAGTAATGGTTATATTTTGTGGCACAAGGCTGTTGGCATCATTTCGTAAATCAGCACCAAAGCCATTCGTATTCCAAGCCGCAGTCAGGTTATTGACTGTAATTGCACCGTCAGAAGAAATTACCAGCCCACCAAAATAATTAGAATAGAATTCATTTGTACCTGTAAGTTTTACAGGCATAGGCGTAGATGCAGTGCTGTTGTCAAGAAAGGCACCATAGCCATGAAGGGCACCTTGCCCATTATCGTTTGCGGCGAGGTTATTAATGGTAATTGCCCCATTGCTAATAACCTTTATGCCTGATAATACATTTTCGCGAAAGATGTTTGTGCCTGTAAATGTGACTGCCCCTGTACCAGTAGTATTATCAATATATACACCTTCTCCATCATTATTATTTGAACTCAGGCTATTGACTGTTACAGCACCTTTTGAGAATATAACAAGTCCCGCACCATCATTAAACTTTGTTTGGTTGACAGTCCCTAAAATTGTAACTGCTTTGGGCGTTGCGGCACTAACGTTATAAAGATATGCTCCAAACAGTCCATTGGAATTGGCAACCAAGTTAGTAATGATAATCGTTCCGTCAGAAGCTACTGATAATCCATTTAAACCATTCTCCGTAAATGTACTATTTGTGATAACTACATCACTAGCTAAAACACCATCATTATTTTCTAACCAAGTACCATGTACACCTGTATTATTATCCACATCTACATTAGTGAGCGTAATCTTCTTTGTAGTTTCAATTTCCAATGCAGCGGTATTCGGTGTAGTACTAGTTGTTACCCCTGAAAAGACAATATCTTTTATCGTAATATCGCCATTCCAGTTGATAATCGCCAAACTGTTACTAATGGTAGAAACACCCGTAATAGCAGTGCTTCCAAAAGTTCCGTTCCAGCCACCTTGTAAAGTCAGCGAGAAGTTTTCCATATTGCCCACTACTGTACTGCCATCTAAAATCATAGAACCAGAGGAAGCATCTGGACCTGCTTGAATCCAAATCACACCGTTGGTGTTTGGCACAACGCCAGCAGTTCCTGCCATCAGATTATCAATTAAGTCTTTCAAGTTGGTATAAGATGTTGTACATCCACCTGTTCCATTTTTAGGTGATACTCCCACCGGACACCAGACCGGGTCAATGAATGCGACTGCCTCAGCCGCTTCTTCAGATGCAAGTGGGATAACTTCACCCGCTTCATCTGTGACGACTAAAACTGTCTCTGCAGGGAGAGATTCGATTAATTCAGAAACAGTTTCCTCAGTAGTAAGAGGCGTTTCATCTGACGCAACTTCTTCTACAAGGGGCGTTTCTTCTGCAGTGGTTGTATCAGATGGAGGTGGTATATCTTCATCTGCCAAAGCAGGTGAGGTTGTCATTGCGCTCAAAATCAACGCAAAGAAAACCGCCGTCACGAACAAGGTGTAACGAATTTGTTTCATATATTCTCCTTTTGAAGTTTGAAACAAGCTTGCCTAAAACCAACCTTTTCTTACACATTCAGTATAATGATTGCAAATCAAAATGCAAGGGGCAAAACTAAAAAAATTGCTACTTAGTACATTTGTCTATATCAGGTAGTTGCAATTTGTATCACGCCGTAAAAGATGAGATGGCGAAGCCGGGTAAGAAATATAAAAACTCCGAGGCCTTTAAGACCTCGGAGTTTTGTAACTTAATAACTATACAGTTTCTATTTACAAAACAATACAACATCCATCTTGTTTTCTACACCTGATTCTATTTCAAATCCATCTAAAACTGCAAAAAAGCCCTGCGCCTTCAAATCGGATGTCTGCAAGTTTTCTGCTAGCAAAAGCCCTTTACTTAAATAAGCGTTTTCCATCGAAAGTGCTTTATCCTCGTCAAATTTTATTCCTATTTTCCATGTGTCATCTGGAGGCGCAACATCTGCACAGCCTGAAATCATGGCTATCTTTGTTGTGATAAGTACCCATAATTCATACGTTCCAGGGTCTATATTTTCAATTTTATAAACTCCGTTAGAATCCGTATCACTTTTTCCAATCAGTGTGAAACTGTCCTTTTGGCGTAATTCAACAGAAGAAACAAAAGGTTGAACGGCATCGTCAGACAAAAAAATTGTACCTACGAGAGATGCTGGTTGTGGAATAGGTGTTTCAGTTGGAAGCAAAGTTAATGTAAAGGTTGGAGATGGAATTGGTGTTTCGGTTGCCGTTGAGGTTGGGACAATTGTGGCTGTTGGCTCAATTGTTGCTTGTCCGCTACATGAAATTAGAAGTAACGTCAAAAACAAAGATACTGGTAAGAATTGTATTTTTTTGTTTTTCATTTTTTTCTCCCGATGGTTTTATTTTGTTAGAAGCAACATAAAAAGAATTATATTCTATTTTATAAATCAAGAATCAAACCCCAAACCCAACCCATCCAACAACTTCAACCATAAATTTCTTTCGCCTTTATTTTCATCCGCTTGTCTCAAAGACCATCTTGTAAAGTTAATAATCGGTGAACGCAATGGCTCAGGCGGAAATGGAAATGGTTTTGATTTCACCATTTGCAATTTAGTTCGTTCAGTTTTTTCACCACTTAATAAATCTAACATCACATTGGCACCGAAACGTGATGCTCCAACACCCAAGCCTGTATACCCTAATGAATAAGCAACTTTGCCATTCATCACAGTATCCCAAAAAGCAGTGTAACGTGATGATGTATCAATCACGCCACCCCAAGCGTGCGTGAAGTGTAGTCCTTCAAGTTGAGGGAAAGTTTGAAAAAAATGTTCAGATAAAAGCCCAAATGAAGCAGGGTTGTTTTCTAAATCAGAATCAATTTTATTATTTTTATAATAAATCGCATCATAGCCACCAAATAAAATTCGCCCATCATTTGTTGTACGATAATAATGAAACTGATTACACAAATCGCTCAAACCTTCGCGCCCGTGCCAACCAATTGCATCACGTTGCGATTTTGATAACGGCTCAGTCATCAAAGCGTAATCATAAACAGGCACAACATAATAAGAAAGATTTTTTATGAGTGGCGGAAACGCGTTTGTAGCCAAAGTTACTTTTTTTGATTCAATTTCACCAAATTGAGTTTTGATGACAACCGAATCACGCTTCTCTTCTAGACTTGTAACCTGTGTGCCCTCATACAAACGGACTCCAAGCTTGAGGCATACTACTCTTAAACCCCAAGCCAATTGAGTAGGGTTGAGCATTGCCATATCAGGGTCAAAAATTGCACCGAGATAACTCGGCGAATTGACTCGCGCACGAATTTCATCTTGACTTAAAAATTTTGCATCCACGCCATATTGTTTTGAGAGTTCAACTTCTTCATGAATATCATCTATATGATGAGGTTCAACAGCCACATTGATTTCACCCGAACGAATAAAATCACATTCGATGTTGTATCGTTTAATTGTATTTTCAATTTCATCTAAATTGTCTCGCCCCATTTGCAAAAGTTTAGGAAATTCTTTTTCCCAACGGCTGACTCCGTTTAAGAACCCATGTGTTAAAGAAGCGGAGCAAAATCCACCGTTTCTTCCGCTAGCACCATACGCCACTTCATTTGATTCGATGATGATAACTTCAAGATTCGGATTTCGTTGTTTGGCTAGCAGGGCAGTCCACAAGCCTGTAAAGCCAGCACCAATTATGGTTAAGTCTGATTCGGTTTTAGTCGTAAGAGGTTGAGTTTTTTCTGGTTTATTTTTATCATCTAGCCAGAATGGGGTTAATTTCACATCCGCCAGCGCACTCAAACTTTCTTGGCGTGGCGTGGTTGAGAAAAACATGCGTTCTCCATAGTCGCGGTTTACCCATTTCAAAGAGTAAATTCATAGTGTTTTATAAGTTTAATAGCGGAATACAAAAAGAGTCAAATGAAGGTTTGGGGCTAGCAATAAGTCTCATCTTTTTCTCATGCGTCGGCATAGTGCGAAGCGTATAATTTCGCGTTTGGAAGGAAATCAAATCATGGATTCAAAATCATCTTCTTTTATTACAAATCTAAAAAATCAAATCATTCGTATTTTACCAATTTCTTTAATTAGCATTGCAATCGCTTTAGGTGGTGCGGCTGTGACTGTTTCGGTTGCAAATTGGACAGAAAACCCAATTTGGAGGTTAACGAAAGACCCAGCCCAAGTGTTGGATTTTCCGCCTTATATTGGTTTACTTTCTTATTGGGGGGCGTTGTTGTGGATGAGTACCGCCATCATTTGTTTATTTGCTAGTTTGGTGATGAAAAACCAGCACGCCTCATTTCGGACGTATCGTTTTTTGTTTGCTTCTGGTATCTTGAGTTTTCTGCTAGCAGTAGATGATATCTTTTTATTACACGATGAGGTCTTACCTCGTTTATTGGATATGCCTGAATTTTTCTTTTATCTGATTTACGTCATTATTTTCGGTTCTTATCTACTTTATTTTTGGCGCGATATTTCTAAGTATGATTATTTACTTTTTATCATTGCTTTCATGCTTTTACTCGTATCACGCGGATTTTTTCTGCCGCGGGTATTACGAGATTACATGACCACGAACGATATGCTCAAATATTTTGGGATTGTGTTTTGGTTGGCATTTTTTTATAAAGCCGCAATGCAAGAAGTGATGAGGTTAATGAATAAAAGAGAAGTCTAGGTTATAAACAAAAAGAGGCGACTCATACACGAGTCGCCTCTTTTGATTCAATTTACTTACGGCAACGGACAACCGTGTGTTTGGGTGATTGAGCTTGCCGTAATGCTAGTATTCATAGTATTCCCTACCGCTACAACACCTTTAAGGGTTACAACGGCACCTGGGGCATTGAAGTTTAATCCAATTGCGTTGTTGACAAACGAACCGCAGGTTAAGCTAATACTGCCACCACTAGCGATGTTTATCAGTGCGCCTGAACCGCCATTGCCATCGGCTGTGATTTTGGTAAGTGTGACAGTACCTAATGTAGTAATAAATAAACCTGCATTTGTATTTTCAGAGAATGAGTTAACACCTGTTATAGTCACTTTGGTTGTGCTTGCTCCTGTATTGTTGTTTAGCTCTGCACCACTAGAGGAATTTCCATAAGCAGTGATATTACTAACTGTAATATTGCCTTGTGAATTCACTAACAACCCAGTTGTGCCATTTTCATTAAATTGGTTTTTTCCTGTTAATGTTACATTGGCGGCTGAGGCGGAGGTATTAGTAAGGTTAGCTCCATAGCTACTATTGTCATTAGCCGTGACGTTACTGAGCGTGATTGCACCCAAACTTGTAATCACCAAGCCATTGCTACCATTATTGTTAAATGTATTAGTACCAGTGAATGTAACTGATTTAGGAACACTGCCATAGGTATTATCAATCAAGACACCATGGTTTACAACCGTATCACTTGCAGTAACATTATTTGCCAATACAGTGCCATATGTGTAAATTGCTATACCATAGTTATTGTTTCCAATAAATGTGTTATTGCCTTTTAGGGTTACATTGCCAATTGCGTTCATGTTATTCGTAT
Source organism: Anaerolineales bacterium (assembly GCA_016789345.1). Taxonomy (GTDB): domain Bacteria; phylum Chloroflexota; class Anaerolineae; order Anaerolineales; family Villigracilaceae; genus Villigracilis. The sequence continues at coordinate 19,611 of JAEURG010000037.1, forward strand.
CAAGATACAACCCATACATTGAATTATCCGAGGCAGTGACATTATTCAAGATGACGTTACCAAGCGTTTCAATCTCTAAACCATGCCAGCTATTTCCATTAAAGGTATTGAAACCGTTTATGGTCAGGTTGGTAGGTGTTACAGAAGTAACGTGACTTTGGTCTATTCGAACACCAGTGTTACCATTATCGTTGGCAGTGACGTTATTTAAAGTCACTTGATTATATGTTTGTATATCTACCCCAAAAGAAGAATTGTCATTCGCAATTAGATAGCCTGAAATGGTAATCGGTTTGGTTGTCACTAATTCAGTCGTACTTGTATGAACAATATAAAGACCTCTGTTGGTGTTATTACTTGTTGTAATGTTACTCAGCGAAATAACACCTTTAGACTGGATACTCAAGCCATAGATATTATTTCCATTGAATGAGTTTTTACCTGTTAATGTCACATTAGAAAAGGAACTTCCTCCATTATTAAGAATGGAAGCACCAGTATTTGAATTGCTATTATCCGCCGTCAGGTTATTGATTTTGACCGCACCATAAGAGTTGATGGATAGGTTTACATCTTTATTCCCACTAATGTTGTTGGTACCATTCATGGTGACGCCCACTGGAACAATACTATTGGGATTTCCGATATAGACACCATTTCCTAACAGTCCAAAGCCATTTCCTGTTGCTGTAATTGAGTTTGTTGTCACCGTACCATAGGAGACAATACTTAATCCGGTACGGTAGTTATTTTCAAACACATTTACACCAGTTAAGGTAACTGCCTTTGGAGCAGTTTCACCTGCATAAAAATTTTGAATGTTCACGCCTTCAAAATTTTGTGAACTGCTGGCAGTGATGTTACTGAGGCTGACTGCCCCATAGGAATTAATTCTAAGGTTAGTGTTGTTATTCCCAATAAAAGTGTTCTTGCCTGTTAAGGTCACGCTTCCAATCGCATTTGCGCTGGTTGTAGTGAAATTAGCACCATACGATAATACATTTATGCTTCCATTTGCAGTGATATTGTTCGCCTTAATATTGCCATCGGAATTAACGTCCAACCCAGTGCCAGCATTGTTGTTAAAGTTATTTGTACCGTTTATGGTAACACCAGCTGGCGTGGGGGCATTGCTATTATTTATACTTACTCCCCCCCCAGAGCCACCTGTACCATTGTTGTTGGCAGTAATATTATTGAGCGTTACAACCCCTTCGCTTGAAATGGATAACCCACCCCCTACGTTGTATGTAAAAATATTTGTACCAGTGAGAGTCACACCTTTGGGTTTTGTAGAGCCTATGTTACTTAAAGAAGCACCCGAGCCACCATTTGAAGCGTTAAGGTTGCTGATTGTAATTGCCCCATAAGAATAAGCTTGTAAGTTTGTGCCAGTATTACCAGTGAATGTATTTGTGCCTGTTAAAATCAAATCAGCCGTAGCACTGCCATTGGCATTGCTAATATATGCGCCACTGCCACTTGCTACCGAATCACTGACAGTAATGTTGTTAAGTTTGATTACGCCAATGCTTTGTATATACAAGCCATTATTATAATTACCAATAAATTGACTCGTGCCTGTAAAAGTGACAGCGGCTGGCTTGGTTGTAGAAGAAGCGTTATCAATATAGTTATAACCAACCAAATCCACAAGCCCGTTGTAATTAGCAATTAAGTTATTAATGGTGATAGCCCCATGGCTAGTAATATTTAGCCCATATCTGTCATTGTTGCTGATAGTGTTATTTCCCTTAATAATGACTGCTTTCGGTGTGGCTGGGGTGCTATCAGTATTATCAATATTTACGCCATAAAAACCTTGATTTTGATTAGCATTGATATTATTTAGGGTGATAATACCATCTGACCTGATATCCAACCCAGTGCCAACATTGCCTTCAAATGTATTAACTCCAGTAATGGTAACGCCTTTGAAAGTAGTACTACTGGTATTGTCAATAAATGCACCATGTCCAGTGTTTAAATTTGCGTTAATGTTATTCAATATCACAGCGCCATTGGAAAAGATATTAATGCCATTATTCGCATTATCCGAAAATAGGTTGGTGCCAGTAAACTTCACATCCACATTCACTGTGTGATTGTTATTATCAATATTGATACCATGTCCATTGTTTGAGTTTGCCGTAATGTTGTTTAAGGTCACAATACCGGTCGTAATAATGTTTAATCCGTGCGAGCCATTAAACTTAAAAGTACTTGAGCCAGTTAGCGTAACAGTTTGAGGGGTAACAAAATTTTCATTATGAAGTGAGACCCCGTTCGTGCCATTATCCACT
>JAEURG010000068.1 GCA_016789345.1 Anaerolineales bacterium
CTGTAATTCCGTAAATGGGAATTAATAAGATATAAAGAAAAAAATAGACGATGAGAGAAAAGAAAGCCGATTTTGCAATTGTACTTTCATATCCATTTGCTATTAATGCATAAGATATAAACGAGGAAACGGTATATGGCAAAAGAGACCAAGCCAGTAAAGAAAGCTGGGGAGACATTTGCACAAAATCATTTCCGTATAAAACATACATGATTGGAGATGCAAATATTAATAATGCAATGACAAAGCAAAAACTGGCAATCATCAAAAAAAGAAAGGCTTTACGAAAACTTTGTTTTGCATTTTCTCCGCCACGAGAAAGGATAGGTAATAATGCGCCTAAGATTGCATAATGACCTAATTTTAGCCCTTCCACAACACGAACAATAGAAGAGAAAAAGCCTGTTGCGGTTTCGTCTAATAATGTAGAGACAAGGATAATGCCGAGGCGTTGAATCAGAACGAGCAAAATTGTCAGTGAGGCGAAAGGCAGAGTCAATTTGAAGATAGCAGAAAAGTCGCTAAGCGGAAACAGGTTGAAGTCAGGTAAAGAGGCGCGGCAAATCAAAAAGGAAATAATGGAAAGTAGAAATTGTCCAATCAAAAGATAAAAACATAAATGCAAAATATCTTTTGTAAGAAGTGCAACAACAACTTGCATGATCCCACTACCAAAACTGAGAAAACTAAAAATATCCATACGCCCAAAGGCGCGGAGCAAAGCATTGTTCACAGAAAAAACTGTCAGCGGAAATAATGCTAGGGAATAAATAAATAATGAAGTGTCTCGCAATGCAAGCATGGCTACGCAGTACATAAAAGAAAATAAAATTTGTAGAGCAAGTGCTTGTGCGGCGAGTTGTGTAATTTTATTGGCGCGAGACGTTTCACGAATCAATAAAGTGTCTGTACCAAAATTTGTAAAGGTGTTGCCAATGTAAATCATCGAAGCGATAAATGCAAAATGACCGAAATCTTCTATGCTGAATTTTCTGGCAATGATTGCAGTAAATAAAAGAGCAAGCACTTGTGCCAAAGCGCGCGCCAGAAATAAATATAGAGAATTTTTGCGCAGGTTGTTCTGCAAAATCAAATTACTTTCGGACGAGAGAAAGAATTGTGAAATCTCCCCAATGTTTAAGGGGCCAGCGGGTTGCGAGTGAATCATCAAGTTTTCGCAAAACAGAATAAATACGTGGATAGTTTACAGAAAAATCTTTACTGGTAGCAGGCGGTGTTATCACAGATAAGGCTTCGACAGATTCCATTTGAAATTCTTTGCCCCAAGCATTTGCAACTTGCGAGGCGGTGTAATAATAAACTGGATATTCCAAACCTTCTTTGCGAACTGTGGATTTGCCTGAAAAACGGCGAGTGGCAAGTTTGAATTTTCCACGAAAAAGCATAGCGGTTTCCCACAAACAAAACGGTGGCATGATTGCCCAAATGGCTCGCGCATTTTGTTTTAATAATGGTCGTACATTTTCGGCAACTAACGAAATATCTGAAACGCAATTTAACCCACCAAAATTGGAAAACGTTAAATCAAACGGCTCAATCTCTTTATTTTTCAAATCGGTATAAGACATTTGCTCAAACGTTAAACGGTCTTCTAAATTTAATTCTTTGGCTTTCTTTTTAGCGCGGGCGAGCATTTCGCCTGAAATATCTACGCCGTAAACAGAATATCCATGTTGAGCAAACCAAACGGCATCTGTGCCAGTGCCACAAGCCAAATCCAGAATGCGAGCATTTTTTGGAATACGAGCCGTGACAAAATCATAAACACGTTTTCGCATCCGCGCTAAGTTTTCGTTGTTCTCAATGAATTCATCATATTTATCCGCGTTACGGTCGTAGGCTTCGGCAACCGTTTCAAACGATGTGCCAGATAAAACATTATTACTCATATTGAAACCTCATTTACATATTTTCTCAATTGCAATGTGTTTTTTAACAACCCAACCAAATTAAGTGGGACAGTGATAAAACCCTTAAGCGAAAACTTTTTCAACAAACGCCGTAAACGAAATTCATAATGCACGCGTCCATGCAAAATTCTGTAAAACTCTGTCGGGAATGGACCTTGATACAACATCGCCAAATCTTCTGAATCTGTCCAATTTTGTTTTTCACCTAATTCTAATTTGACGCGTTCATAAAATTTTGTGCCAGGCAATGGATATGAAACCGAAATACCAATATCGTCAGGCATACACTCGCGCACCATTTTCAAAGTCAGTTGCACATCGTCCCATGTTTCGCTCGGATAACCAAATTGCAAAAAGAATCCAACTTCAATATTATTTTTATGCAATAACTCAGCGGCTTGATAAATCTCTTCCACCGTTCCGCCTTTATCCATCGCATCTAAAATTTTTTGCGAACCAGATTCCGCGCCGAGCCAAACTGTTTTACATCCTGCTTTTGCTAAAGCGCTGGCTGTTTTTTCATTAATTAAATCTGCACGCTTCAAACACTTAAACGGAATCACTGCATCCATTTCATGCAACAAATCCGCAAATTTTTCAACCCAATTTGGTTTTAATCCTAAAATATCATCTGCAAACCAGATATGGTCGGGCGCAAAATTTTCTTTCAGCCATTTCATCTCCGCCGCAACATTTTCAGCCGAGCGTGAGTTATATCTCTGCCCCCAAATCGGCTTAGCACACCAATTGCAATGATACGGACACCCACGCGTTGTGACCATATTCATCGAAAAATATCCGTGCTTTTCTTTCCAAATTTTTTTATATTTTTCGACATCAATCAAATCCCATGCAGGGAATGGAAGTGCGTCAAGATTTTTTATATCAGGTCGTTTTGGATTTTTTATAATTTGAGAATTGGATTTATATGCTAATCCCAAAATTGATTCTAACTCCGCTTCTTGAATCGCTTCAAGTTGGGTCAATAACTCTGACAGTGTTTCTTCCCCCTCGCCTAGTAGACAATAATCCGCGCCTTGTTCTAAATACATTTCATAATGGTCTGTGACATCTGCTCCGCAAAGAATGACAACACATCCGCGTTCTTTTGCCATTTGAACCATTGTGAAAGCGGCTTCACGCATTCGTAGTAAACACATCTTTGATAAATAATTAAAGTTATCTTCAAAGATGATTGCATATTTTGGCTTATGTTTGTCTAAAGATTTTGCCCACTCATTTTCTGATTCCGCTAGCATGGCATCGAATATCGCTACATCATATCCTTTCTCACGAATATAACTGGCGGCGTACATTGTCCCTAATGGTGGATAGGGTTGCATTGCCCGAAAAAGTTTGGGGTCGAAGCGTAAGTAATAGGATTGCCCGAAGAGGATTTGAGTCATTTTATTCCCTCACCCCTGCCCCTCTCCCAAAGGGAGAGGGAGTGTAATCTTTCTGCAAAAACTTCATCTGCCCATTTGCGGTGGTCGTGAAAATTACCCTGACAAATATCCGCAGAAAAATTTGCTTCTAGACCTTTGCCGTAAGTAGCAAAGATATGATTGAGTTGAAGTTTCATCGTCCAATTTTCTATAAAATCACCAAACTTTCCTTTGAATAAAAATTCTAAAAGTCTTTGAATTAATGATGATTTCTCTTGCGGATTTATTTGAAAATGATTTAATTCGAGTGAAGCATTTGGCAAAAATGTTTTCGTCCATTGATTTTGATGAAGTAACTTTTGATAAGTTGCAAAGCCAGTTATGGGAATCATTTGGTACATCTCACGGGCGGAATATAAATCATGTAGGGGCCAGAGCAAAGCATTTTCTGAAACTAAAAGATTCACGCAAATTTTGTCTCCAAACAAACGCATGAGTCTGCCAAAGGTTACTGCACAGGCGCGGGCGAGCCACAAACGATTTGGTTGAGTGATGAGCATGTAATCCATGTCTGCCAGTTTGGAAAGATTCAATACGGCTAATGAGCCTGTGATAGAAACCATGCGAACAAAAGGCAAGAGACCGAGTATTTTTCCATAAAACAAAGCGCGTTTCAATGATTTGATTGACTTCATGCTTCGTGTTTTACGGATTTCTACAATTTCAGCACGATTTTCAAGAAAATAATAACCGTCTTTGAAGCCTACATGCTTAACCTTTGGAATATGGTTTTCAATCTCTTCTTTTGTGGCGGAAATGGTTAAGTATTTATGAAGTTCATCTAACGTCAACGGATAATCAAAAATATCGGAATATGCCAGCGTTTCGAGAATCGCTTGGGAAAGCGATTTTGTAGTATCAAGTGTAGGGGCTGGCGAGGTAAAGGTCAAAGACAAGATAAATGTTCCTTATGCAGAATCAGGCTTCACGTCATGAAAGAAGCGGGCAGAGATAGCTTGAAATAAAGTAAAGCCTGCGAAGAAGAATAATCCAAAAGCAAAAAAGAAAGCATACATCATCATCAAATAATAACCGAGTTGAAATGCAAACCAAGCAGTCCAAAGGTTGAAAAAAGCAAGCGCAAATTCAAACAAAATCAGATAATCAATTTTGACTTGATAACGATTGCCGAGCCAATTCTGCGCGCGATGCGTGATGCCGAATTTTGGCGTGCGTTCAAACGGTACGATTCGTTTTTGTGCAATTTGAAATAAAGCGCGGACAGTGTTTAGCACCATGCCTGATGCAAACATAGACATCAAAAAAATTAATGGGAGAGAAAAGAGCCAACCTTTTTTTAATAATTGTTGTGCAACTGTGAAATAAAAAGCAGGCAATAAAACTAAAGCATTTAACAATAGACCAATGCCGATGGGTTCAAGCAGACTTGGGTATTGCACTGCAAATGATAAAAGCAAAGGATAAAACAACATCAGTAAGATGGCTAGCAAATGCAAAAGATAACCTGTGAGATGTAATGTCGCTTGAAATTTTTTAGCGAAAGAAAAATCGGATTTCCAAATGACAGGAATATATTTGATGGCGCATTCTAAACTGCCGCGCGCCCAACGATATTGTTGACGGCGATAAGCCGTGAAACTTACGGGCAATTCGGCAGGGGCTTCTACATCGCCTGCATAATAAGCAGACCAGCCTTTTAGAAAAACGCGATAGGATAAATCCATATCTTCTGTTAATGTATCGGCTTGCCAACCGCCTGCATCTTGAATGGCAGATTTGCGCCATATCCCTGCTGTGCCGTTGAAATTAAAAATGTAGTTTGATGTGGAACGCGCGAGTTGGTCAATGGCGAAGTGTGCATCAAGCGCGAAGGATTGTAATAAAGTTAATAAAGAATAATCGCGATTCAAATGTCCCCAACGGGCTTGGGCGAAGGCGATGTTTTGGTTTTCAAAATGCGGAAGCATTCGTTTGAGAAAATCAGGCTGAGGCAAAAAATCAGCGTCGAAGATGGCGATGAATTCACCTTTGGCAGACTCTAATCCATTGGCGAGTGCGCCTGCTTTGAATCCGCTTCGGTTATTGCGGTGAAGATGAACAATATTTATATTTTTTTGTTTTATCTGATTTACTTTGTTAGCAACAATCTCTTTTGTATCGTCGGTGGAGTCGTCTAAGACTTGGATTTCAAATAAATGTTTCGGATAATCTAATGAAGCGCAAGCGTCTATTAATCTTTCGATGACGTATCTTTCGTTGTAAATTGGAAGTTGGATGGTAACGAAGGGCAATATATCAGTCACAGAGCGCACAGAGAGTTTCGAGTTATCAATTCGTAATTTTTTTTGTTTATGTATGCCTAACAAAGCAAGGTACACCATGTTGCCAAGGTAAACAATCAACACGCCCATTGAGAATGTATAAGCAACCACAACTGGCGCGAGCAAATACGAGAGTGGATTCATTCATTTGCCTTTTGTAGCGCAACGGAAAAAATTCCCCAAGCCAGCCATTGCCATACACGTCCCGTCACATACCAAGTATAGTAGTCAAAAAGCGAGACGATTGAAATTGCAAATATCAAAGCAAGCGAAGCCATCACAAACGGTTTATGAATATAAGTTTTCCAGTTTGCAATAAAAAGAATCAATGGCAAGAAAAATAAAATCAAGTAAAAAATTCCGCCAAGTATGCCTGTTTCTAAGGCAACCAACAAAGGAACGTAATGTGGCGGTTGATAAGGTAATGGAAAATCATCAAATCGTCTTTCCAATGCAAGCGGTGTTGCACTTAATCCAATACCAAGCGCAGAATGTTCCACGAATAAAGTATTGCCACGCTCTAATAAGTAAGCACGTTCAAACATCGGTCCATCGCTTGATATATCGCCCGCATTGACTCGTTTTTCAAATACAGATGCTTGCTGAAATATGATTGGCAAGATGACAAACAGACTCAACATTCCCAGCAGACTCGCGCGTTTGACAGCATCCCATCTTCGGGCAAACGCTTCACACGCGACCATGAAACTGGTTGCTAACCCAAAACTTAGCCATGCCGAGCGAGAGAAGGTCATAATCAATGCGGGGAATGAAATTAAAAATAAGATTGAAGCAAACAAAGGTAAACGATTCTTGCCGTACAAAATAACTGCAAACAAAATGATTAATGAAAAAGCAATCGAGCCACCCAGAATGTTGGGGTGGTCACTCAAGCCATAGGCACGTAAGAAGCGGATACCATCTATAGGAATAATGCTTGTTCCCAGAATCTGCGGGTCAAGTAGATGTTCGCCGAAGAGTTGTAATCCCAAAGAAGATTGCGCGAAAGACTGCCCAATTGCCACAGGTGCTTGAATCATAATTTGAAGCGCAATTGACACAATCACCCAAAGTGGGGATTGCAGTTCATTGACGATGTAAAGATACAATAGCAGTAACAAAACAAATCGAAAAACATGATAACGCGAAAGGATGTAATCTACACTGCCGTAGGTTGAAATCATGCCTGCAATCGTCAAACCGATTAAGCAAATAAAAATGACAGGGTTGCCGATTTGTAATTTTCGTGGATGAATAATCAAAGAAGCAAACCAAAATGTGATTAAGTAAATTCCTGTAATATCAGTTAGAAATAGTTGAAAGTTTGTGTAATCGGAATATAAAGGCGGCATGGGGCGAAGCCACAAATCCAGTCGCCAGCGGAATGGTATGAGGATAATAGTGAGTGCGAAAAATATTTTTGCACCGATAGTAAAAAAACGAGTAATTGATTCTTGTGATGATTGCATGGAGAGTTTTTCGTCATTGCGAGCCTCGAAGAGGCAAAGCAATCTTATTTTTGTGTTTGGGATTGCTTCGTCGTGGTCTCGATATGTTGCTTCGCAACTACTCGACCAACGACTCGCAATAACGGAGTGCTGTTTATTATAATCTCGGAGTGACTTTGAAAATTGCAATTGTACATGAATGGTTAAGCACCTTAGGCGGTTCAGAGCGGATATTGACAGAGGCGTTAAATTTATATCCGCAAGCGGATGTATTCGCTTTAACGCATTTTCCGAAAAACTTTATCAACACGCCGTTGGAAAATATCAAGGTCAGCACTTCGTTTTTGCAAAAAATTCCGAATGTTGAAAATTTATATCGAAAACTTTTGCCACTCATGCCATTGGCAATTGAATCTTTGGATGTTTCAAAATATGATGTGGTGATTTCATTATCTCACGCGGTGGCGCATGGCGTGAAGACTCATAAAAATCAAAAACATATTTCATATATCTCAACTCCTATGCGATATGCTTGGCACATGCAAGATGATTATTTGAGATTACATCAATTAAAAAAACCTTTGATTCATTCCGCCGCACGCCTGACCTTGAGCCTGCTTCGCCGCTGGGATAGATTTGCTTCATCCCGAACCGATTCGTTTATCGCCAATTCCAAATGGACAGCATCTCATATTAAAGAATCATGGAATCGAGAGTCTCAAGTAATGTATCCGCCAGTGGATGTGAAGAGATTTACGCCATCCAAAGAGCGAGAGAATTTTTATTTACTGGTTTCTCGCCTTGTGCCATATAAATTGACTCCTGAAATTGTCAAAGCGTTTAATGAATTGAATCTTCCTCTGGTCGTTGTCGGTGAAGGAACAGATATTGAAATTCTGCGCAAGATTGCAAAAGAGAATATTCAGATATTGGGTTATCAACCTGATGACATTGTGACCGATTTAATGAATCGCGCCAAAGCGTTTGTTTACATGGCAACTGAAGATTTTGGAATTGCAATGGCAGAAGCGCAAGCGGCGGGATGCCTCGTTATTGCTTATTACAAAGGCGGCGCGAGTGAAATTATCAAAGATGGCGAAACAGGGTTATTGTTCAAAGAGCAAACATCTGCAAGTTTGATTGAAGCGGTTAGGAAATTTGAGTCTATGAAATTAAATAGCAAAGCCGCATCAGAGAATGCGGCTCGCTTTTCGTCTGAAAGATTCAGAGATGAATTTTCAAGTTTTGTAAAACCTTTTATTTTGTAGGGGCGAGGTGACCCCGCCCCTACAAATATTTATGCACCAATTCCGCGCGCCATCATCGGGGCAACCAAAAGTATCAGCAAAATGCAAACAAGCTCCAAGTGAATTGAGAGGCGAATTTTTTTGTATTCATCATCTGAAAATTCAGGTGCTTTATCCTCTTTTAGATTTGTTCTCCATTTGAGAAAACGAATGGTTGGGTAAATAGAAATCAAACCAGCCAAAATAAACAATCCCATTTTTATCCAGTACATGGTGTTGTTCGTATAAAACTCAGAGCCTTTTTCAAAAAAGTACACACGCAACAAACCGACAATAATTAATATGCCTGCTGAAATTCCATAGGCTGTATCAATGTGTAAAATACGGCGGGCTTCGTGGACTGTTAAATTTTTACGAAATGCAACAAATTCATAAACAAGTGTTGCGGTCACTGCAAAAGCGGCGATGTGATGTAAGGTCGCCATAATTGAATTGAGTAACATAACTTTTCTCCTTTTATTCTTTCTCTGGATGACTTTTATACCAAGCCACAGTTGCCTTTATTGCTTCGCGCATCGGTGTGGCTTTCATACCAAACATTTTTTCAAAATTACTTGAATCCACAATAAACGGCTGTTCAAATTCATACATCATTTCTAAAGACTCTTTGGCTTCAGGAATGAAGAAACCGCCAATCCACATCATCATTCTGCCCATGCCACTCATTTTTGGTTCTACGCCTGCTTCTTCAGCAAACATGCGAATCATTTCAGATTGAGTCATGTTTGGTAAATCATTCGGTACATGCCAAGCCTGACCATCCGCTTCGTCACGTTCACCTAAAATCACCAATGCTTTTCCAAAATCTTTTATGTAAGTATGTGTGTGTGGAATATCAATTCTTCCAACCAATTGTGCAGGTTTATTTTTTAATAATGGATAAAACGCACGCTCACCCATTGAAGATGGCAAACCCCATTCTCCAAAAAAATCTGCGCCACGTGCAGAAGTCACTTTGACTTTCCCAGCACGATGCGCTTCAAACGCGGCTTTACTTATTTCACTGCGAACTTTTCCTTTTTTCGTATGAGCATTATGTGGCATATCTTCAGTCATCGGTTTGCCATGAGTCTCGCCATACATATATAAATTTTCAACCAACACTAATTTCGCATCACTACCTGTCAAACCGTCAATAATAGATTTTTGAAGTGGTGGAAATTTTTCCTGCCATGTTGCATAATCTGGCTGTGACGATTGATACACGACCTTCGCGCCACGCGTCACTTCTTTAACTTGGGCTTGGTCATACAAATCTGCGGCTTTGATTTCAACCCCAGTAGGTGCTTCGACCATCTTGCCCGAACGATTCACCATGCACACAGACTCACCACGTTTAATTAATTCTTCCGCAACGGCTCGTCCAATTGCGCCTGTTCCTAAAATAACATGATTCATTATTTGCTCCTATTTATAAAATTTCTGAAAATCGTTTGTTGACATCTTCTAGCAAAAGCGGACCGCCATGCCCAACATACACTTTCGATGGCTTAAGATTTACAATTTTTTTAATGCTTGATTTGATTTCATCAAGATTGTTATAAAAATAATGATAGGTTGGACGTGAAGCAAATAGATTCCCGCCCATGAAACCACCCATCATCACATCGCCGATAATCATTTCATTGTTGCCAAATAAAATTGAAATTGAACCTTTGGTATGACCAGAGGTGAAAATAATTTTTCCATCTACGCCAAAATCACTTAATAACATTTCATTTTCTATAATAATGTCTGGTTCACTTGCTTCAAACGGCTTGACCAAAATCTTTTTATAAATTTCGGCTTCAAAATTAATGGCATTTACCAAACCATTCGTGCCTGTTTGCAACATAAACGCATCATCTTTATGAATAGCGGATGGAATCCTAAGTCTGCGTTTTAATTCAGCCGTTGAGCCCGCATGGTCAACATGACCATGTGTATGCAAAATCAAAGATAAATCTTTTACATCTACGCCTGCTTTTTTCACAGCAGATAAAATCTTATCGGCTTCTTTTGGCGAACCTGTATCTATCAAAATAGATTTTTTATCTTTCACCAAATAAGCATTTGACACAGATAATTTAATTTTGATAATTTCCATACTAAGCAACTTTCTCACTTGAATTTGCGTTCAATCGCAAGCGTGCAGTTTCTCGTCTTCCAATAGCTTGGACGTGTTCCGTTGCGGCGGCTAGCCCAAACTTTGGCATGTTGCCATATACACATTCAAATTGATTTGGATTGACAATGTATGTTTCATGCCAAATACCAACAGTTCCATTTGAACCAATGGGTTGATTAAATTTTTTCCATGGTTCAAGGTGAGGGTCAGAAGGATTTCTTGCAAAATTTTCTAAATCTTCAAATGAACGCCAGTATTGAATAAGAACAGGTCCGTTGAAATTCCAGAAAAATTCTGCATGTAAAAATCCTTTTTCAGGATATGTATATAAAGCCTGCATCATTGGGTTCATGGCATTGGATACAGGAAGCCACTTATCTATTCGCCACCATTGGTTGATACGCATTCCAATTAAGAAAACCACAAAGGGTTTATCTGTATGGGCTGTAAAACGTCCGTTGAAAATTTTAGTCATAATTCAGTAACCTAATTATTTCTTAACCAGTTTGTACTTGTGCTTGAATTATGTTTAGGATTTTCTTTGGTGCACGTCGGCGGTGAATAATCATTTCAGCAACGATTAAGTTTGGCACCCATGAGAGCCACATGACCACACGATAGACTTCGACAAATAGTGCATCAAAATCACCAGCATATTTTGTTTCGAGAAATGGAACTTGTGTACCAATCAAAATGCCAAGCCACAGACGCAATGTAACGGCGGCAAATGTTAGGGCATAATTACGAGTCATCCAATCACGATGAATTTCAATATTACCTGCACGAATATTTCGATAGGCATTCCAAGCTGTCCATAACCATAGGGTAGCCAGTGAAATTAAACCAATCTCACCTACTAAACCCGAAATCATGCCGGGGGCAATAACAAAGGCTGAAAGTCCACCGAGCAAGATGCAGATAAGATAGATGCGTCCCATCCAACGATGAAGCGTAGGTTTGCTATCACGAATGCGAGTCAAAAATTGAAACGGTCCGATAAGTAAAGCGAGTCCACCTGCAAAAATA
>JAEURG010000155.1 GCA_016789345.1 Anaerolineales bacterium
TATTTTGAGGGTGGCGAGTTGATGTTTCCGCAGGTGAAGAGGGCGATTGTTGAGAGTGTGAAGGAAGTTAAGAAATTAGAGATTAGAGAATTAGAGACTGGGAGGCTGAGGATTATTTGTGAAGCGATTGGTTTGGTAAAAAATGATATTGGACAAGATGTTGTCATTTCGGGGATGATTCCAGGTCCTTACACGTTGCTTCTATATTTATGCAATCCGAAGAATTTATTTATTGAGATGAAGAAAGAACCACAAGCAGTGATGGATGCTTTGTTAAATCTTGCAAACTTTCTTGCAAAAATTGGCAATGAATATAAAAAAGCAGGTGCAGATTTTATTACAATCCACGACATGGGTGGGTCACCTGGTTTTATTGGTCCAGCAAAGTATGAGCAATTTGTTTTGCCTGCTGAAAAATTATTGATTGAAAAATTATCCAAGCCAGTTGTGTTGTCTGTGTGCGGAAATGTGACGAATGGATTGCATTTGCTCGGTCAAACAGGAGCAGATGCAATTTCTATTGACCAAACTGTGGATTTGGTGAGGGCACGTACTGAATTGAAAGATACATTGCTGTTTGGGAATCTTGATCCAGTAGAAACAATTTGGAAGGGAGATAAAGGTCACATAGCAGAAACAGTTAGAAAGTCGAAAGAGGCGGGTGTGGATGCCATCTGGCCGGGCTGTGATTTGGTCATCCAAACGCCGCTTGAAAATATCAAAACGATGACAGAGACATCCTAAAGAATGATTGCTATTGACGATTTTTTATCCAGTATGTAAACTGAAACGATGGCGAAGAAACCTGAGACGAAACGAACATCGAAAAAGAAGCCCATAGCGAAAACCGCGAAAAAAACGGTGGTGAAAAAATCGGCTGGCATTTTAGAAGTTGAGAAGCAGTTAGCGCAACGTGAAGCCGAACTGGCAATTATTAAGAGCGTGCAAGATGGGCTGGCATCAAAGTGGGAGTTGAATGCGATTTATGAATTAGTGGGCGAAAAAATTCGAGAAATTTTCAATGCACAAGTAACAGTGATTGCTACGTTTGATAATGTTAGTGGCATGCAACATTTTCATTATTATGTGGGGCGAAATGGGCGCGAACAATTGCCCTCTATACCGACAAGCGGGTTGGCAAAAAATTTAATTCGATTAAGAAAAAGTTTGTTGATTAATACGGATGCCGAAGAAAAAATGCGCGAGTATGGTGCAAAAGTAATTGGCGGGAATTTGATTCCAAAATCGGCTTTGTATGTGCCGCTGATGACGGGGACAGAAGTGCATGGCGTAATTTCATTGCAAAACATGCAACATGAAAATGCGTTTAGCGATGCTGATGTAAGTTTATTGGAAACATTGGCAAAGTCTATGAGTGTGGCTTTGGAAAATGTATATTTGTTTAATGAAACCCAACGCTTATTACAAGAAACCGCTGAAAGAAATGCAGAGTTGGGTGTGATTAATAGCCTGCAACAAATTTTGGTTTCAAAACTTGATTTTCAATCTATGATTGATTTAATCGGGGGTAAAGTTCAGCAAGTCTTTAATGCACAAGTCACTTTAATTTCTTTATATAACGCAAGCACGCAAGAGATTACACATCGTTACATCAATGAACGCGGCGAGCGCATGTATTTTCCGCAACCATTGCCGTTAGATGCCTTTCGTAAAAAAGTTATCGAAACACAATTGCCTTTTGTGATTAATGAAGATTATATGAAAACCGCCATTGAACTTGGTGAACCTCCAGCCTTTGCAGGCGAAGCACCGAAATCGCTTCTGTTTGTACCAATGATTGTGGCAAATAAAGTAACAGGAATTTTAAGTCTGCAAGATTTAGAAAATGAACATGCTTTTAGTGCCACAAATGTTCGATTGCTAACAACGATTGCAAATAACTTAAGTGTGGCATTAGATAATGCCCGTTTGTTTGATGAAACTTCACGTCACGCTTTGGAATCGGCGGTGATTAATCAAGTGGGGCGAGATATTTCTGAAACGTTAAATTTCACTTCGGTGATGGAAAAAATCGCCTCACATGCGCGTGACCTGTTAACTGGTTCTTCCAGCGCGATTTATTTGCCTCAACCCGATGGAAAAACATTAAGAGCCATTGTTGCCAAAGGAAACATCCAAGATGAAATTTTGGCAGATACGATTACGATTGGCGAAGGCATCATAGGTTCGTTAGCCAAAGAAGGCAAAGCCGAATTTATCAACGATACGAATAATGATAGACGCACTATTCAAATCCCAGGCACAGAAACGGTTGGCAATGAGAGATTAATTGTTACACCATTATTATCTGGAATTAAAGTGACAGGCATGATGGCAGTCTGGCGCGAAGGCGGTGAACCATTTTCTGCATCTGACTTAGCATTTTTAGAAAAATTATCGCTCCATGCCGCCATTGCGATTCAAAATGCAAGTTTCGTCAATGAAGTACAACAACGCGCCAGTGAACTAGAAATTATCAACAGCATTCAACAAGGTTTATCTTCCAAGTTGGATGTGCAATCTATTTATGATTTGATTGGCGAAAAGATTCGCGGTATTTTTAATTCGCAGGCTGTCATCATTTCATACTATGACCCTGCTAATGATTCAGCCTCTTTCCCTTATATGTTTTGGAAAGGGGAAAGAATTTATCCTGAAAAACAACCTTTATCTGGTTTTTCAGGATATGTGATTCGCAATCGCGCCACATTATTTCTCAATGAAAAAGTGGATGAAAAGGCAACTCAATATGGTTCGACATTGTTAGCAGGCGATTCATTTCCAAAATCATTAATTGCCATTCCAATTTTAGCAGGCGACCAAATCTTCGGCTCGCTTTCGATTCAAAATTATGAACGCGAATTTGCCTTCCGCGAAGAAGATGTGCAATTGCTCTCGACATTATCTGCCAGTATGGGCATTGCCATTCAAAACGCAAAATTGTTTGACGAGTCACAAAATTTATTGCAAGAAGCCAGTCAACGAGCAACTGAACTTTCCATTATTAATGACATGCTCTCAGGCTTAGACCCAAAATTAGATATTCAAAGCATTTATGATAGTGTTGGAAATCGCATTCAAGAAATTTTTGATGCCCAAACGGTTGTTCTTGCGATTTATGACAAACGCAACAACATGACCTATTATCCATACATTATTGAAAATGGAGAGCGTTTGTATCAAGACCCATTGCCATTAAATGATGAAAGCGGCGGGTTTAGTGGGCATGTCATTCGCACGGGTGAAACGTTAGTTGTGAATCGTGACTTTGAAGAAATGTCTAATAAATTTAATTCACGCCTACTCGGTGAGGATGCAGAAGAGGTAGAAGTTAAGTCTGGTGTGTGGGTGCCGATGCAAGTTGCAAACGAGGTCAGAGGCGTTATATCGTTACAAAATTTAGAGCATGAAGATGCGTTCAGTGAATCAGATGTTCGTTTGTTAAAAACAATTGCAAATTCTTTAAGCGTCACCATTGAAAATGCACGCTTGTTTGACGAAACAAAACGCCGCGCGGCTGAGTTAGAAATTTTGAATGAAATTGGTCAGGTGTTGACTCAGCAACTCGATGTGCAAAGTATTATTGAAAAAGTGGGGGAAAAATTACGCGAGTTGGTGCGTGAAGATAATATTGGCATTGGGTTATTTGACCCTGAAACAAAAACAGTGACGGGTCATTATGTAACGAAAAATAATGAACGTGTGCAATTCCCGCCATTTCCGATTAATGAATTTACGATTAAAGCATCTATGCAAAATAAATCTTTGGTGATTAATCGTGAATCTCCAATTTTGTGGAAGAAACTTGGCTCAGGCATGACGGTGCGAAATCAAATTCCAAAATCAGTGGTGATGTCACCTATGGTGGTGGGAAAAGACATCATCGGCGGAATCACAGTCCAAAATTTTGAACGTGAAAATGCGTATGATGATTCAATTGTGCGTTTGCTTGAGGCAGTTGCATCCAGTATGGCAACGGCTTTACAAAATGCACGCTTGTTTGAAGAAGCCCGTAGTGCGCGCGCCGCCGCCGAAAAAGCAAATGAAGCAAAAAGTTCTTTCTTAGCGACAATGAGTCATGAAATCCGCACGCCGATGAATGCCGTGATTGGTATGAGTGGATTATTGCTCGATACAAAATTAAGTGATGAGCAAAAAGATTATGTTGAAACCATTCGCACTTCTAGTGATGCGTTATTAGCCATTATCAATGACATTCTTGATTTTTCAAAAATTGAAGCAGGCAGAATGGATATTGAAAATCGTCCATTGGATTTACGCGAATGTGTTGAATCTGCATTGGATTTGGTTTCAGCCAAAGCAGTAGAAAAAAGTATTGACCTTGCTTATTTATTTGAAGGTGATGTTCCGTCTGCGATTATGGGTGATTCAACAAGGTTAAGACAAGTCATTACGAATTTATTGAGCAACGCAGTCAAGTTTACAGAAAAAGGCGAAGTGGTCTTAACTGTATCGAGTCAACAAAATGGAAAAGATGTTGGTTTAACTTTTTCTGTGCGTGATACTGGCATCGGCATTTCAAAAGAAGGCATGAGTCGTTTGTTCCAATCTTTTTCACAAGCCGATTCATCTACAACTCGAAAATATGGTGGCACAGGTTTGGGGCTTGCCATCAGCAAAAAACTTTCTGAAATGATGGGCGGCACGATGTGGGCAAAAAGTGATGGGCTTGGCAAAGGTTCTATTTTTTCGTTTAGCATCGTCACACAAATTGCGACCCTACCACCCACTCAAAAACGAGAATACCTTGGTGTGCAACCTGCTTTGCAAAACAAACGCGTTTTAATTGTGGATGATAATGCCACCAATCGTTACATCTTAAATATGCAAACCATTAAGTGGGGCATGATTCCAAAAGATACTGAACATCCAAGCACTGCTTTGCAATGGCTTGAAAACGGCGAAACATTTGATGTTGCCATTCTCGATATGCACATGCCCGAAATGGATGGGGTTGAATTAGCAAAACACATTCATGCAATCAAAGTGAAAATCCCATTGGTGCTGTTCAGTTCAGTGGGCAGGCGTGAAGTTGGCGATAACATGAATTTATTCTCAGCATATCTTTCCAAGCCGATTAAACAATCTCAACTGTTTGATACATTGGTCAGTCTGTTTATTTCACCTGATGAAGATGTGAAAACGATTACGACAGAACGCTTCAAACCTGACCCGCAAATGGGTTCGCGGCATCCGCTCCGCATCCTCTTGGCTGAGGACAATGTCGTCAATCAAAAACTAACTTTGAAATTACTGGAGCAAATGGGTTATCGTGCAGATATAGCATCGAATGGTATTGAAACGATTCAATCGATTGAAAGACAAACGTATGATGTGATTTTGATGGATGTTCAAATGCCCGAAATGGATGGCTTAGAAGCCACTCGCCAAATCGTGGCAAAGTGGAAAGAGAATCGTCCGCATATTATTGGTCTCACAGCCAACGCCATGCAAGGTGATAGAGAAATGTGTTTAGAAGCAGGTATGAATAATTACATTCCCAAACCCATTCGTGTTGTCGAATTGGTAGATGCTTTAAGGAAAGCAAAACGTTTGAATTAGATTTCTGACCCCTTAGGGGTCAAATGATTATAGATTTTGAGAATTGGATAATTGAACCCCGAAGGGGTGTCAGAGATTTTCAAAACTATGTCATCCCTACGGGATTTGATTTCATAATACAATTTTCTATAATAATTCCATCCCTTCGGGATTATTAAGATTTTGGAGAATCAATGACCATTATTGACATCAATACTTTCAATATATTAAAAGAATCTACCGATGCGGATTTTATTCGAGAGTTGATTCATACATTTTTAGAAGATGCTCCACTTCAAATTCAACAAATGAAAAGCGCATTAGATAAAAAAGATATTGAATCATTTACAAGAGCAGCGCATACGGTCAAGTCCAATGCGGCGACGTTTGGTGCAACTGAATTAGCAAATCTAGCCCGCGAATTGGAAAGCATGGGGCGAGAAAATAATTTGGAAATTGGAAACAAGTTACAGGTCATGGAAGAAGCGTTTCATCAGGTTAAGAATCAATTGAACGAGTTGAAATAAATCATGGTCATATCATCTGAACCCGCTCGTTTATTAATCGTGGACGATAATAAAATCAATCGGATGATTCTTTCGCGCACCTTGGAACAACAGAATCATATTGTTGAAACTGCAAATGATGGCAAAGAGGGTTTAGAAAAAATCCGCACGGGTTCGTTTGATTTGGTTTTACTCGATATTGAAATGCCAGAGATGAACGGCTTTGAAGTGTTGGAAGCGTGCTTGAAAGATGTTGAGTTGCGACAAATTCCAATCATTATGACATCCGCAATGGATGAATTGGATGCGGTGGTGAAATGCGTAGAGCTTGGTGCGGAAGATTATTTAACAAAACCTGTCAATCCAATTTTGTTGCGTGCGCGAGTGAATGCTAGTTTAGAAAAAAAACGTTTGCGTGATGAACAAAGAAAATTATTTAGAACTTTCGCAACCAAAGAAGTTGCCGAAGAATTATTA
>JAEURG010000163.1 GCA_016789345.1 Anaerolineales bacterium
AAGAAATCCATTGGCTGGGATGATGCTACTTAAAACAATATCTACACTGCCACTCAAGTTAACCAACCGCCAGCCTGTAAGGTCAATGGGCCATGGGCGGGTGTTATATAGTTCTATCCATTCATCATCGGGTGAGGCGCGCGTACCAGCCCACGCCACTTCGCTGATGATGACTTGTCCGGGAGCAGGGGTGAGGGAAGGAGTCAATGAAAAGATGGGAGTGTCTGTGATGGTTGGTGTGAGAGATGGAGTTAAAGTATCCGTTGGAGTAAAAGTATTTGTTGGTGTAGGTGTAGGGCATATTTCAAATATAGTCACATTATCTAGACGTAAATTTCCACCTGTTGCGCCATAACCATATAACCTGAACTTTGTATTTGAGTTATTGTTAATTCCAGTAATTAGAGACAAATCATATGACAGACTATAAAAAGTTGCATCCCTTGTTAGTGAAATTGTATTAAAAGGGGTAAATGAAATTCCGTCTGTTGAATAGTGTATTTCTAATGTAGATGGACCCGTAGCAGTCGAGCGATAATCAAAACTAAATCTTATATCACTACGAGCGGTTGTATCTACCGCAAATTCTACATAATCATTTACATCAAATACGGATGCCCAGCCCGAAAAACTAATTGCTCTATCAGGATTTCCAGCAAAGAATGTATAAGGGGATAGTGAAGGAGTCAATCCCGAACCATTTGCAAAAATACCCGAACCTGTTGTTGGTAAAACAGTATCAGATGTTCCATCCCAAAACGTCCATTGTGTAATTACACCGCCCGGACAAGCCAAATTTGGCTTCGCCTCCACATCCCCAACTTGCGGCGCGAAGAGGCTTGCACATAAGCCAATGAGCAGAATCAAAACCAATGCAAGGCGTGGAAATTTATGTTGAGCAAACATGAGAATGTTTCAGTGGAGTCAATAGCTACCGAAGCAGAATCAAATATCCGCAAGCGTGAAGCGATAAATCCACCTTGAAATTATACCCCCGAGAAGTATGTGGGTGCGTCGCACTCAACAAGATAAAATACATCTTGAAGACAAAGGTGCGACGCACTCTATAATAATTTTATGCGGCTGTTGAAAGTGGCGCGCGCGGCTCAATCACCAACTTAATCGCCGTGCGAACTTTTTCATCAATTTCAACATCAACAAACTCAGGCATACACATTACATCAATGCCATCGTTTTTAAGATAACTGGTTGCAAGCACCAACGCCTTTACGGCTTGGTTTACCGCGCCTGCACCAATGGCTTGCACTTCTGCCCGTTTGTGTTCACGAATGACTCCGGCGATTGCACCTGCTACTGCCGAAGTACGGGAGTTGGCTGAAACTTTGATCATATCCATGGCAACCTCCCAAGGTTGTTATAAAGAGGACAAACTTAGAAGCGCATTGTATAAGAGAATCAAGTGTATTTATAATATTCTTATGGATTCGTAATAATAGTAGGGGCTGTGGATAATGTGGATAACATTAATAAAACCCTATATACAGGATAAAGTGCAACGCTTCACCCCAGACGTGGGGTTGAGTGCTGAACCGCAACATTTTTTTTATGTGGATATTTTTTGGATAACTTATCCACAAAGTTTATAGCAAAAACAGAACTTTGCTTGATTTTTCCATATTTCGGAGATATAAAAAAGCACCCCCCATATATGGTGGTTTGGTTTTATTAAGTTGTCTGACCTTTTCTCTCATAAACTAGGGTACTATCCACAGGCTGGGGTAGTTTTCCACAGTTATAGGGCAGTTATCCACAGTTTTGAGGGGCGGGGAAAAGTGGTTGTCTAAACATATACCCCAAAATGTGGGCTTATTGGCTAACATTTCGGATAGTTTTTCTTGTAGCCATTGTTTTAGCCACAGAGCACTCAGAGAGCACAGAGATTTTTTAATTGCTTTTCTCGTTTTCCTCTGTGACCTCTGTGGCTATACATTTATGCTCTTACATTCTTTCCATACCCTGCTTGAACCAAAAACTTCCCATCTTCAAAGGCTGTTTTTCCTCTTAATACAACTTTTTTCACCTTTCCTTTTACTTTCCAACCTTCAAACGGAGTCCAACCACATTTTGTGAATTGATTTTCGGCTTTGATTTCGTAGGTTTCGTTTTCATCTACTTCAACCCAAGTCTCTGGTTGTTCAGGTAGATTGAATATTTTTCTTGGATTCGTGTGCATTTTTTGAATTATGTCGGGAATTGTGAGGCGGGAATCGGAAACGGCGGTAAGTAGTAAAGGTAATATTGTTTCTAAGCCGGGGAATCCAGGTGGCGGAGTTTCTGAATCTTTTTCTTCAATTGTATGTGGAGCATGGTCTGTGGCGAAACAATCTATTACATTCATGTTTTCCCAAAGGGCATTTACATCTTCTTGTGTGGCGAGTCTGGGGCGGACTTCTTTTCTTCCCCTCACCCCTAACCCCTCTCCCAAATTCGGGAGAGGGGAATCGGATGTAAGAAACAAATGATGTGGACAAACTTCACACGTCACTTTGATTCCTTTTTCTTTGGCGGCTTTGATTAATAAAATCTCTTCTTTCAAGGAAACATGTGCAATGTGAATTGGATGATCATAGATTGCCGAGAATAAAATCGCCGCCGCCATTGTTCTTGATTCAGAGTGCATCACCATTGGAAAGGTTTTTGGAAATTTTTGAAAATGTGGAGTCCATAAAGACATATCATCAAGTCTTAATTCTCCAAATGTAGAATCAAGATACATTTTGAGTCCAGCGGCTTTATTTGCTAAACCTGCGACGATATCTGCATTATCAGGTCCCGCACCGAGGTATTGACCATAATCACAATGGGCTTTGTCTTTTGCAGAATCGAGTGAAAGATTCAAAGTTGCTTCATCAAATATAGGTGGTTGGGTATTCGGCATTCCAAGAATCGTGGTGATTCCGCCAGCCAGTGCTGTTTGAGTTGCTGTCGCCCAATCTTCTTTATGAGTTCCGCCGGGTTCGCGGACGTGTACGTGTGGGTCAATTAAGCCGGGAAGTTTAAGCATGGGATGAAGTATAAGGGAAGGTAAACAGGTAAACAAGTAATGAGTAACGAGTAATTAGCCGTCGGGTAGATGAATGTTGATGGAATAGAATCGAGAATCAAGTCAGGAGAGAAGCGGAAATTTG
>JAEURG010000203.1 GCA_016789345.1 Anaerolineales bacterium
GGTGAGGATTTTGCAGATTATCGTGAGTGGCTTGAATCCAAAGGTGTGGATACCGCTTTAATGAAAGTTGTGCCTGGCTTGTTCACCGCTTCTTTCTTCGCGACGACTGACCATGCTTCTGCTCAAATTGCCTCCTTTTACCCGGGGGCGATGGCTCACTCTGCAACACAATCCATCAAAGAATTAGATACAAAACCAGATTTAGTCGTCGTTTCGCCCAGCGCACCAGATGCGATGATGAAATTCCCTGCTGAATGTCGTGAGTTGGGAATCCCATATTTATATGACCCAAGCCAACAGATTTTACGTCTCGAAGGCAACGAACTCGCCCGTGACATGGAAGGCGCGGAATTTTTGTTTTGTAACGATTACGAATTTGGTTTAATTTCTAAAAAAACAGGCTGGAGTTTAGACCAAATCCTTGAGCATGTAAAAGTGTTAGTCATCACACGCGGCAAAGATGGCGCAGATTTATATACCGACGGAATTTCAGTTCACATCCCCACTGTGCCAGAAGATGAAATTATTGACCCCACTGGAGTTGGCGATGCTTTCCGTGGTGGGTTTTTAGCAGGATATTCTCAAGGCTTTGATTGGAAGTTATGTGGTGAAATTGGCTCATTAGCCGCAGTATATTGCTTAGAGCAAAAAGGTCCGCAAAGCCATGCGTATTCAAGAGAAGATTTTGTAAAACGCTTTCGTAAATATTTTGATGATGATAAGAAATTAGATGCTTTATTGAAATAAACCCCGTTGGTCGAGTAACCATGAGTGAAACGAATGGCGTATCGAGACCAGCATTAAATGTAAACAAATTGTTATTTGAAAACTTGTGGTCTCGGTACGACACTCACAAAAAGCGTTCGTGTCTACTCGACCATCGAGATAACATAAAAATCTATTTAGATTTGTTGGTTAAGCTGGCAGTGTTCGCCTTGATGCCGTACATACCCACTACGATTGATGTCAAGTAGTGCTAATTGTTGAGACCAACTCTAATGAACAATCAGGGAATGTGGCAGGTGAGTTCTTCTGCGAACACGAAGAAAGAACCGTTACATCGTACTATGTAATAAGGAGTAAAAATGAGTAACTACGATATTAAAGACATCAATCAGGCAGAAGGCGGACGTCGCCGCATGGATTGGGCAGAACGTGAAATGCCTGTCCTTCGTTCCATTCGTGAACGCTTCAAAAAAGAAAAACCACTGAAGGGTTTACGTCTTTCTTGTTGTTTGCATGTGACCACTGAAACCGCAAATTTGATGGTGGCATTGCAAGAAGGTGGCGCAGATATTGTCCTGACTGCCTCAAACCCGCTTTCAACACAAGATGATGTCGCCGCCGCTTTGGTGCATCAGTTTGAGATTCCTGTGTTTGCAATCAAGGGCGAAGACAAAGTAACTTACTTCAAACACATCCGCGCCGCTTTGGAACACATGCCTCACATGACTCAAGATGATGGTGCCGACCTCGTTTCATCTTTGTTCTTCATTGAAATGGGACGCTTTGAAAGACTTGAACCTTCTCTCGCTTCATGGGCAAAAGGTTTGAGTGATGAAGAACGTAAGCAAATGTTGAAGAATGTTATTGGGGGAACAGAAGAAACAACCACTGGAGTCATCCGACTCAAAGCGATGGAAAAAGATGGGGTATTAAAATTCCCAGTTATCGCCGTGAATGATGCGCTCACCAAACATCTGTTTGATAATCGCTATGGCACAGGTCAATCTACTGTAGATGGAATCATCCGCGCAACCAATGTATTGTTTGCTGGAAAGAATTTCGTCGTTGCTGGTTATGGTTGGTGTGGACGTGGCCTCGCATCTCGTGCTCGTGGTATGGGCGCACAAGTTATCGTCACTGAAACTGACCCAATGAAAGCACTCGAAGCAGTGATGGATGGTTATCAAGTGATGTCTATGGATGATGCCGTCAAGGTTGGTGACATTTATTGTACGGTTACTGGTGATATCAATGTGTTGGATGGTAAACATTTTGAAAACATGAAAGATGGCGCAATTGTCGCTAACTCTGGTCACTTCAATGTTGAAATCAACATCCCTGCTTTAGAAAAAATTAGCAAAGGCAAACCCAATTTGGTCCGCCCATTTGTTGAACAATACACAACCAAAGACGGACGCAAGATTAACATTCTCGGCGAAGGACGTTTGATTAATCTCGCCTCTGCCGAAGGTCATCCTGCTTCTGTTATGGATATGTCTTTTGCTAACCAAGCCTTAGCCGCCGAATACATGGCGAAAAATGCTGATAAGTTGGAGAAGAAAGTTTATTCCGTGCCAGTTGATATTGATAATGAAATTGCTCGCCTCAAGCTTGAATCGATGGGTATCACTATTGACAAACTCACTGACGAACAACTTCACTACCTCAACTCTTGGGAAGAAGGCACTTAGTTCGATACTTCGATAAACTCAGTACAAGTTTACGATTTTGGATTGACGATTAGCCTTGCAGATGAAAACTCTGCGGGGCTTTTTGTTTAATTCTTATATCCCCCAAATGGGTGAGAATGAATTTGTTAATAACACTTGTAATTCAACATATCATCATTATACTTTTTATAAGGCAATGCCTTCTTAAAAAGGAGATATTTATGAGTACCCTAAATTCGTATATAAGAAAAATATTGGTTCTTTTTCTTGTTATTGGTTTATGCTTTGCTTTGCCTGCATCCGCACTTGCAGATGAGCAACCCCCACCTGCGGAGGAAGTTGTAGTGGAGTCATCTGTTGAAGAAAACAGCGACCCGCCACAAGTCACAGAAGAAGCGGAAGAAGTGCAAGAAGATGAATCGCAGGTAGAGGAATCCGCTTCATCATCTACGGGGGAAGTTGATACTGTTTCAGAAATCTTAGCCTTAGCCCCAGCCAATACCGAAATTATCGTTGTAGATGAAAATGGAGAGTCTTTGCCATTGGCAACGCAAGAAGCCAGTGATGCCATTGCCGCCGCAGACCCAATTTGGTGCCCTGCTGGCGTGGCTGTGCCTATTTCAGGCGGCTCAGGTTGCTCGCCATCATTTACAAGTATGACGGGTTTGATTGCGTGGTTGCAAGCCAATGACCCTAATCAGGCTGGCACGATTTGGATTGAAGGAATTTATGATAGTTCTACCGCAGCTGGCGATGGCTTGGCTACGAGCTTTACGTTAAATGGTAGCCCTGGTAATTTAGATAATATGGCGAAATTTGCCCTCACTATCAAAGGCGGCTGGAATGGGCTTACCACTGGCACGGTGGATACGGGGAATCCTTCACGATTTGAAGGTGATTCGCTCAGTATTATTAATTGGAAAGGCAATATTACTATCAGTGACCTTGAAATTTTTAATGCAACAGTTAACCTAAATTGTGGGGCGGCTTTATGTGTATCAACTGAAGGGAATATTACACTGATACGAGTTGACGCGAGCTCCAACGATGGTGTATTAGGTGGGGCAATATTGGCGAATAATGCCGCTGGGAAATCTGGCTCTGTCACAATTACCAACAGTAACTTTGATTTTAACAATGATACGGGTTTATTCGTTAACTCTCATGGTGCAGTTAATGTTAAGGACTCTACTTTCCTTTTTAATGATGTAGGCGGTGGTGCGATTATTAATAATTACTTTGATGCCACCCCATCGCCTGTGACGATTATTTCCAGCATTGCTAATTTAAATGGAAATGGAGCGGGAGATAATGGTCTTACCATCAACTCGAATGGCGTTGTCACTTTAACGGATGTGACTGCCAGCGCTAATTTTGGAAGTGGCGCAAGAATCAATACAACATACAACGCCGCTGGCACTGCAAATGTTGTTTTGACCAATACCAATTATTTTGAGGCAAATGATGAATACGGTTTGTATGTCCTTACAAATGGCAGTATCACCATTAAGCAAGTGATGGCAAATGCAAACGGGTTTGATAATGCTTATTTGAACAACAATAACTTTAACCTTAACTTGTTTCTTAAACCTGTCACCATTAGCGGAACGGGCATCTTTAACGGCAGTTTGGGTGGCGATGGGCTTAGGGTCATTTCTAATGGGGCAGTTACATTAAGTAACATCACGGCTGGGAATAACTTTGGGTACGGTGCGTTTATCAATAACAATGTGCCAGTTGTAAACAATAGCCCAGTCACACTCAAAGGGACGAACACCTTTAATAACAATGATACCGATGGCTTGCAAATTTCCTCTGATGGAAATATCAGCATTAGTAATGTGACGGCTAATGAAAATGCCTTGCGAGGAGTAGATTTAAGTAATAACACTCCACCTGCTGGAAAAACTCCATCTATAACTGTATTAGGTTTTCTAACAGCCATTAAGAATGATTCTTATGGGTTGTATATTTTGTCTGATGGCGCAGTATCTTTGACAAACCTAACTATAAATGGAAATCTATTTATGGGGGCGACGATTGATAATTCAGGTGCGCCTACGCCTCAGCCTGTGAAAATTACGGGTACCAACGTGTTCAATAATAGTAGTAATAGAGGTTTGGAGATTGTTTCTAAAGGTGCAGTTACTTTAAGCAATATCTCAGCGAGTGGAAATGGCGCATCTGCTAATGTAAGCGGGGTGCATATCAATAACAAGATGGATACAGCCATTCAACAAAATGTGACAATCACAGGTTTTAATACATTCAATAACAATGGGCTTCATGGACTGTTTATCCAATCGTATGGGACTGTCAGCATAAGCAACGTCACTGCGAATGATAATGGTAAATATGTTGTGGATAGCAATGGTGGCGGCGTTAGAATAGATAACATTGGCGGCACTGTGACCAATAAAGGCGTTACATTGAGCGGTTATGGTATCTTTAACAATAATGATGCTGATGGATTCGGTGTCTTTTCTAATGGCGTAGTCATAACGAATAACTTAACCGCCTCTGGAAATGGTTTGATAGGTACATTGATTTCTAATGCCTCAGGTACAGTTTCAGCGATTACAATTAACGGTGTTAACTTCTTTACTGGCAACCTTGGCACAGGGTTATTCTTAAACTCAGATGGAGCCATTACGATTAGCAAAACCACTGCCCATGAAAATTTCATTGGCGTGCAAGCCATAAATTCTGCTTCTGTTTCTCAACCCATTACTGTTTCAGGGTTTATTAGTGCAAATGAAAATACAAGTTTCGGAATTCAATTGATAAGTAACGGCGTGATTTCCGTTGCGAATGCAACAGCCATAGATAATAATTCTATGGGTATGTATATCGCTAATGATGGTGCAATCACCCCCAAAGCAGTGACGCTAAGTGGCAATAACTTCTTTGAAGGTAATACCAATGCTGGGCTTTACATTTTTTCAACAGGTGCAGTCACTACCAATAATGTCACTGCTCTGAATAACGGCTTGAGTGGTGGTACTGGTCTTATTGGTGTCACAATACTAAATAACATTACCCCTGCCAGTCAACAACCCGTCACTATGAATGGGTTTAACATTTTCAATGGCAATGGCAATCACGGCTTGAATATTAATTCTTATGGTGCCATAACACTCAACAATGTGACTGCGATTGGAAACGGGCATTTTCTTGATAACAACGCTGGAGATGGGGTAAGAATATCTAATACTGCTGGGGCTACGGTAAAGCCAGTAGCTATTAAAGGCACAAATACTTTTAATCAGAATGACGGCACAGGGTTAACAGTTTTATCCGAAGGTGTTATTACTCTCTCAAATGTGACTGCCTATCGGAATGATACGTTTGGACTCCTTCTGGATAATAACTCTACTGTTCAGGCTGGCATTACTATTACAGGGTATGCCTCCGTAAATTATAACGGTTCAATTGGATTGGTTATAGAAAGTAATGGGTCATTTAATGGTACTAACATAAGCGCAAATAATAATGGAACATTCGGCGCAACTGTGAATATTATCGGAATCACCAGCCCGCAATCCTTTACCCTAAAAGGAAATAACACTTTCAACTCCAATTCATTTACAGGTTTATTTGTGTTAACGGATGGCAACATCACCGTTAGCAATCTTAATGCCAATAACAATAATTCTTATGGTGCTATCTTAGATAACTTTACAAACTGGAACGCTGGCTCATTTACCCAATTTGGTTCTGTAACCCAAACTGGCTTTGGCAATTTTAATAATAACAATACTGCAAGTGGGTTATACATTACTACCAACGGCTCTGTGACCCTAACGCGCATCACAGCCAACTACAATGGCACTGCCGTAAACGATGATGGAATCCACATTGAGGCAAATGGTAACGTGACATTGGCTTGTGTAGTGACCATTGGTAACTTTGAAGATGGTTTGCAAGTTATCATTGGTGGCAACTTTACATTAAAAGGACTTCTCACTTCCTTTAATGGAGATAATGAAGACTTTTTGGTAGGTGGCACAACCACAATTACAACATGCCCATAACCAGCATCTAAACAATATAAAAAAGTCCTCCGAAATTTTTCGGAGGACTTTTCATTTTTATCAAACTTTATTTTACGGGCACGGAATAACAATATCCAACTTAGCAGATGCACCACCTGCATTATATGCCTCAACGCTTAGCGTAATCGGCGCGGCAGAAATCACTGGCGGAATTGGGTACGTGGTCACATTGGCGGCTACCGTGCCATGCGGAGCGGCACCAAGATAAATTCTGAAGCCATCCTCATTGTTTGAATTATCTGTCCAACTAATTGTGCCACCAAATTGATAATTTGGCAGAATAAGTGGCACACATGCCTTCGCCGCCACCAAATTTGTCACAGCCGCAGGTGGAGCAATGGTAGCAGTAGCCGTTGGGGTAGGAGTTTTAGATGGCGTTGGGGTTGGCGGAACAGGATATTCAGGTAAATTAGCAGTGTTACCGCTTACCGTTGCATATTGCGGGAACAACCAGCATGTGCCACCACCGCTTACTCTTTGAATAATCCAATATCCAGTAGAAGAACTTTTTCCAACAACTGTTGCCGTTTGCCCAACCAGTAAACTATCAACAATGTCATATTGTACGCTTGGACCTGTGCGACAATTTGTATTAACACTCACAGTTACAGTAGGAACTGAAGGTGTAAAAGTAGCACCTGGCGTTGCCGTTAACTCAGGCGTTGCTGTAAATTCTGGTGTAGGTGAATTTTGCAATAACAATGCTTGCGCAGTGATTTTCAACGCCAAATCAGAAACTTCTACTGTCGGGGTTGCCTCTCCGCTGGGCAAGTTACATGATGAAAGTACAAGCATCAAAACAACAAATAAAAATAAAGCACTTTTTTTCTTAAACATTTTCGTTCTCCTTTTCTTGAATTATGACATA
>JAEURG010000172.1 GCA_016789345.1 Anaerolineales bacterium
GTTAAAAGCGTTGCAATTGTACCTTAAGAAAAACAGACCATTTGTGCTATAATCTTTTTAACAATTGTAAATTATTAATTATCAATTGTTAATTATCAAAATGAATTTCTTTTTCAAAAAAAAACCTTCCCCAAAAAGTAAAAAAAATCCCGGTAAAACTCCCCCAACCAAAAAAGGAGGTTTACCACAAAATAAATCTGCGTCTAAACCGCATGCGCCTACTCAACACGAGCCCACATGGTGGGAACAACTTTCGCCCGAAAGAAAGTTAGATGTTGTTGGTTACATTCTCATTGCGATTGGCGCTATTATTTTATTAGGTTTAATTTCAGCAAACAGTTCTGCTATTGTGGGTGGCATTATATTTTTTGTAGCACAACTTTTTGGTTGGGGCGTTTACATTTTGCCGTTTGGTCTCATCGGTTTTGGGTTATGGCTTGTGATTCGTAAAATCGAGCGCATTCCGCCATTAACGATAGAACGCGCTATTGGCAGTGTGATACTTTTTCTTTGGCTATTAACTTTATTACATGCTTTCGTTGCTACAGCAGAAACCGCCGAAGCAGTTGCATTAACTGGTGCAGGCGGCGGTTACATCGGCGGTTTATTTCAACGCATCCTTTGGGCAGGGCTTGGCGCAGGCGGCGCATTTATCGCATTACTTGCATGGCTCATTATCGGCATCGCCGTCACATTAGATAAACCCGTCACAGAACTTTTCTTTTGGATGAATCCTTTGATTGTTAAGATTCGTCAACTGCTGAATAAACCCATCGCGCCTCAAACTACGGGGATAACTGATTCTGTTTCAACAAACGGATACACCCCCATAGACCCTTCTGCTTTGCCAAACACACAAACAACAAACGTTGTGCCTGTTCAACCAGTGCAAACAAGAAGTGGAGCAACCGTCATTGAATGGAAATTACCAGACGTAGCAGATATTTTAGATGCTGGTAATGCGCCAACGATGAACGATGAGTTCATTCAAGGACGCGCTAGATTAATTGAAGAAACACTTGCATCCTTTGGTGCGCCAGCACAAGTAGTAGCCATCAGTCGCGGACCAACGATTACGCAATTTGGAGTTGAACCACTTTTCGTCGAAACCAGAGGCGGAGTTCGTACCAGAGTCCGCGTTAGCAAAATTGCATCATTATCTGATGATTTAGCATTGGCACTCGCCGCACCAAGAATCAGAATCCAAGCACCAGTGCCGGGACATAGTTATGTAGGTATTGAAGTTCCAAATGATGAAATGGCAATGGTCGCGTTGCGTGATATTTTAGAAAGTGAAGTGTATAAAAATTACAAAAAACCTTTAGGCTTTGCATTAGGTCGTGACGTTGCAGGTATGCCGTCTATTGCAAGTATTGAAAACATGCCACACATGTTAATTGCGGGGACGACTGGTTCTGGTAAATCCGTTTGTGTGAATGCAATTTTGACCTGTATGTTGCTATACAACACACCTGATGATTTACGTTTGGTTTTAGTTGACCCAAAACGTGTTGAGTTAACTGGTTATAACGGTGTTCCGCATTTACTTGGTCCAGTAGTTGTTGAAATGGATCGAGTGATTGGTGCATTGCAATGGATGACGCGCGAAATGGATAAGCGTTATCACATGTTTGCTCAAGTGGGTTCACGTAACATCATTGACTATAACGCCAAGATGAAATTACAAGGTCAAAAGAAATTGCCTTACTTGGTTGTAGTGATTGATGAACTTGCAGACTTAATGATGATTGCTCCAGACGAAACAGAAAAGACAATTACACGTTTGGCACAACTCGCGCGTGCCACTGGCATTCACATGATTCTTGCAACGCAACGTCCGTCAGTTGATGTAGTGACGGGTTTAATCAAAGCCAACTTCCCAGCCCGTATTGCATTTGCAGTCGCATCGAATACAGATAGTCGCGTCATCCTTGACCAGCCTGGCGCAGAAAGATTGTTAGGTCGTGGTGACATGTTATATCAAGCACCCGATGCGCCAGCCGCTGTTCGTTTGCAAGGTGTGTTTGTCTCTGACCAAGAGATTCATAAACTTGTAGATTTTTGGAAAATTCAGGCAGGTGGTGGAAGTGCTTATGCAGTCGCAGGTTCTACTTCTGCAGAATCTATTCCTGAAAATGTGCCATTGAAACAATCACCGTTATGGGAAGCAACAGAAAAAGTCGAAGGTGACCCATTGTTTGACGAAGCAGTAGCAATTATCCGCAAAGAAGGACGCGCTTCAGTATCCATGTTGCAAAGACGATTAAGAATCGGTTACACACGGGCATCTCGCATTGTGGATATGATGGAAGATAAAAAGATTGTCGGTCCGCCCGAGGGCGCGACTCAAATGCGGCAAGTATTGGATTATGGAAATAATCCGCCGCAAAAAGAAGGTAATGATTAATGAAAGGATTGCTTAAGCAATCCTTTCATTTTTATAAATTACTCGATTGTGATTTTTAGTATAAACGCGAGTATAATGACATTAACGATTGATTATCGGAGGAACAATGACAGATAAAAAAATCAGAGTCCTCGTTGCCAAGCCTGGCTTAGATGGGCATGACCGTGGTGCAAAAGTGGTAGCGCGTGCTTTGCGTGATGCTGGCATGGAAGTGATTTATACCGGTTTGCGTCAAACACCAGAAATGATAGCCGAAGCCGCATTGCAAGAAGATGTAGATGTGGTTGGGCTTTCAGTATTATCAGGTGCACACATGGCATTGGCTCCTCGTATTATGGAATTGCTCCGCGCCAATGGGCAAACGCATGTGAAAGTGTTTATTGGCGGAATCATCCCTGATGAAGATTTGGTTCGATTAAAAGAAATGGGTGTGACCGGTGTGTACGGTCCCGGCGCATCAACCGACGATATTATTCGTGATATTAAAGAAACTGTAGCAGGTTAATTTTTCATACAGAGCAATGGCTCTGTATTTTATTTTATAAAAGAATTAAACACAAAGGTCTCAAAGATCACGAAGGAAAACCATAATTCTTAAAAAAAACCTTTGTGTACTTCGTGCCCTTAGTGTTAAGAAAACAATGACAACCACTCAATCCATTCTCAACGGTGACAGACTCGCATTAGCACGTCTGCTCACAAAAATAGAAAATAATGCACCCGAAGGTCGGGATGCGTTGATTGAGTTATTTCCTCATACTGGCAAAGCGCATCTCATCGGAGTCACTGGCGCGCCGGGCACTGGAAAATCATCGTTAGTGAATCAACTCGCGTTGCATTATCGCAAAACAGAAAATAAAAAAATTGCCATTCTCGCCGTTGACCCATCGAGTCCGTTTACGGGTGGCGCAGTGCTTGGTGACCGTGTGCGAATGCGCGATTTATCTGGCGATGAAAAAGTTTTTATTCGTTCGATGGCAACACGTGGTTCGTTGGGCGGCTTGGCGCAATCCACTGCCAATATGACTCAAGCATTTGATGCCGCAGGTTTTGATATTGTCATTATCGAAACGGTCGGTGCGGGTCAAAGCGAAGTGGATGTTGCAAAACTTGCACACACAACATTAGTTGTTGAAGCGCCTGGTCTTGGTGATGATATTCAAGCCATCAAAGCAGGCATTTTAGAAATTGCAGATATTCTCGTCGTCAACAAAGGTGATAGACCTGGTGTAGAGAATACTGAAAAAGCGTTAAAGTCTATGCTTGATTTGGCGCATCCTACCGAACGGATTTTTAGACATCACGGTTCAGACATGCGGATAACTGGTCAAGCACAAAAAGCATCTAACTCGCTGATGTGGATTCCCCCTATTAAAAGAACAATCTCAACCGAAGGCGTTGGCATTGCAGAGCTGGTTGAATCAATCACAAAACATGCTGAGCATTTAAGAATCAGCGGAGATTGGGCTGTTCGAGACAGAACCAGATTACAGGTCGAGTTAGAAGCGTTAATTCAAAGCTCATTGATGAATCATTTTCGAGAAGAAGTATCCGAAAAAAAATTTAATGAAGTGTTAGAAAAAATTATTCAAAGAAATATATCGCCATATGAAGCCGTCAAAATGTTGATGAATGGAAGGTTGAAATGAGTATCATTTATGGTGAGCGAATTCGTTTGCGTGCTGTGGAACGTGATGATTTGAAAAAATATCACGAATGGCTCAACGACCCCGAAGTGACTCGTGGATTGGCTTTGTATCTTCCGCTTTCTATGGCTGATGAAGAAAATTGGTTCGATGCTATGACAAAACGTGACCCTAATGAAAAACCATTTGCAATTGAAATAAAAAAAGGAAAGAATTGGAAATTAATTGGTAATTGCGGTTTTCATGCTTTAGAAAATCAAAACCGTTGTGGCGAAGTTGGTATTGTGATTGGCGATAAAACCGAATGGAACAAAGGGTATGGCGCAGAAGCCATGACATTATTGCAACGACATGGTTTTGAAACTTTGAATTTGAATCGTGTATATTTGCGAGTATATGCAGATAATGTTCGTGCAGTCCGCTCGTATGAACATGCTGGTTTTGTTTTAGAGGGTCGTTTGCGCGAAGCAAATTATAAACACGGTAAGTATGAAGATGTTTTGTTAATGGGCGTGTTACGTTCTGAATGGTTTAAGAAGAAAAAGAAATAACATGTCATTCTGAGCCACGCTCTTGTTCTTTGTGGCGAAGAATCTCTTAGATTATGGTAGAGATTCTTCACTTCGTTCAGAATGACACACATAAGGAGATTTAATTAATGCAACATGGTCATCACGATTTGAAAGTGTACGGCGGAATTAAATTATTTGGCGGCACCGGCACAAAAGAACTCACGCAAAAAATTGCGGATTATCTTGGCTTGCCTGTTAGCGGGCATGAAGTGATTGAATTCCCGAATGAAAATTTATTTGTCAAACTCAAAGGCAGTGTGCGCGGACAAGATGTATATTTGATTCAAACTACATCTTCGCCTGTACATCGTAACTTGATGGAATTATTAATTACACTTCAAACCTTGCGTTTAGATTCTGCGGCGCGTATTACTGCTGTGGTGCCATATTTATGTTATGGGCGTTCCGATAAAAAAGACCAACCGCGTGTTCCGATTACATCACGCTTAGTGGCTGATATGATTGAAGTCGCTGGGGCTGATAGATACATGACTCTCGACCCACACGCCGGGCAAATTCAAGGATTCTTTTCTATTCCGGGTGATGTGCTGACCGCCTCGCATTTATTAATTAAATATGTAAATGATAACCTTAGAGAAAGTATGCAAGACCCTGTTGTCGTTTCTGTAGATTTAGGCTTTGCCAAAAAAGGTCGTAATTATGCCGCAGACATGAACATGCCGATTGCATTCATCGAAAAACGCAGGCTTGGTAATGAAGCCAAAGCCGAAGCATTAACGTTAATTGGTGAAGTAGAAAATCGTGATGTCATCATCGTGGATGATGAAGTAGATACTGGCGGCTCCATTGCACAAGCCGTGAATTTAGTAAAAAGCAAAGGCGCACGCGATGTTTACCTAATCTTCGTGCATCCATTACTTTCAGCAAATGGTGCCGAACGACTCGCATCTTTGCCAATCAAACAAATCATCACCACAGATACAGCCCAACTTTCAGAAGAAAAACTTAAACACCTAGAAGGCAAAATCACGATTCTTTCGGTGGCTTCGTTATTAGGTGAAGTCATCAAACGCGCGCATGAAGGGCGTTCAGTGGGTGAGATGTTCAATGAATAGTAAATTGCTAACCGCTAATTATGCCTGAACTCCCCGAAGTTGAAACCGTTGCCCGAAGAATAGAAAAAGATGTTGTTGGCAAAACCATCATATCTGCTGACTTGCGATGGGCAAGAACTTTGGCTACCCCCTCCCCAAAAAAATTCAAAGAGCAAATCAAAAACCAGAAGATAAAAAGCGTTTCAAGGCGGGCAAAATACCTGATTCTCACCCTCGAAAATTACAATCTCCTGATACATTTGAAAATGAGTGGCGATTTAACCGCCCGAAAAGGTAGAATTAAGCCTGAAAAACATGACCGCCTCATTCTTGACCTGAAATCTGCCAGCGGCACGAGAAGCCAACTTGCTTTCAACGACACCCGCAAATTCGGCAAAGTTTGGCTTACGAATCAGCCTGAAAAGATTTTAGGAAAACTTGGTCCCGAACCTTTAGAAAAAAATTTTACGTCTCAATGGTTGTATGAAAATTTACGAAAACGAAAACGCCAAATCAAACCATTGTTGTTAGATCAAACTTTTTTGGCAGGCGTTGGCAACATCTATGCGGATGAGTCTTTGCATAAGGCAAAAATCCACCCGCAGGCGTTGACCAATTCCGTTTCACAGAAACAGGCTGAGGCGTTGTATGAAGCGATTGTGTCAACTTTAAAAGAAGGTATCCGCCGCAATGGTGCATCCATTGATTGGGTGTATCGCGGTGGTGATTATCAAAATTATTTTCGAGTATATGACCGTGAGGATGAACCTTGTATGGTATGTGGCACAAAGATTCAAAAAATAATTGTTGGGCAACGTGGCACGCATGTTTGCCCGAAGTGCCAAAAGGTTGAAAGGAAATAACATGGAACTTAATTTTGCAATGACAACTATTCCTACCATTTTATTGTGGGTGATTGGCTTGGTTGTTTTTATTATTGGGGCATTGCTGGGTTATATAAACATGAATATTGACGCGCGCAAAAAAATTGATGCAATGGAAACTAATGCTGAAATTATGCGCACTGAATCCGAAAGAAAACTTGCCGATGCTGAAAAGAAGTTAGAAGAAGCGCAATTGTTACGTTCTCAATTACCCGGTGGGGTAGATGTTGAAAGTTTGTTGCGTTTGAAAAAAGAAGATAATAAAGTTGTGGCTGAGATGGAAGGAAAAATATTAAGTGGCGCGTTATCGCCAAATGAAAAAAAACGTTTAATTGAATTGATTTCATATTTACGCCCCTTTATTGAAGGTGGACAGATTCAACAACCTGCTGTAAAACCTGTTGCCACGCAACCGCCTCCTGCTACGTTTACACCTACTACTTCTAAATCAAATGAAGTGAAACCTATCTCAATCATTGCGCCGGGGCAACCTAAAAAGCTTGACCCCGAACAAGAATTTAAGTTATTAAGTATTGTGCAACAAATTGATACTGTGTTACAAAAAAAATTAACAGGCACGCCGCTAGAAGATGCAGGGATTCGATTACAAGAATCTCCGCATGGCTCGGTAGAAGTATATGTGGGCTTACAAAAATATGATAGCGTTGATGATGTAACGGATGAAAAAATCAAAGCCATCATCCGTGCCGCGATTTCAGAATGGGAATCGAAATATATTCCTGGAATGTAAAATAATAAAAAGTGCTGAGATTTTCTCAGCACTTTTTTATCGCAAACTCAGCCAATTCAAATCTCTTAAGCCAGCCGCTAAATCTTCACGAAAATCATGTTCGGTCATGCGCCATTCCCAATTGCCGCCGAGTTTGCTGGGGAAGTTCATGCGTGCATCGCCACCTAGACCTAACACATCTTGCATGGGGGCAATGGCAAACATAGCAACAGATTTCCATACGGCGCGAATCAAATCCCATGCAAAATCATTTCCGCTTATTTGTAAATATCGGCGAGCAAAATCTTTTTCTTTTTCATCTGCTGTTGCAAACCAACCGAAAGCAGTGTCGTTATCATGTGTGCCAGTGTATGCCACACTATTTGATTCATATTGATGCGGCAAAAATGGATTCTCTGGACCTGAAAAAGCAAATTGTAAAATTTTCATGCGTGGCAATTTGAAAGCCTGTAATAATTCAATCACATCAGGTGTGATTAATCCTAAATCTTCGGCAATGATTGGTAAGCCTTTGCCTTTGTTCAAAAATTTGTCAACTGCTTTGAAAAAATCATGGCTAGGACCTTTCTTCCATTTACCATGTTCAGCAGTTGTATGATGCGCGGGGATTTCATAATAACCAGCAAATCCACGAAAGTGGTCGAAGCGCAAAATATCAACTAAGTTTAATGTTGCTTGTAAACGTGAAAGCCACCACGCATATTTTTCTTTTTTATGCGCCTTCCAATCATATAAAGGATTGCCCCACAATTGACCTGTGGCTGAAAAACCATCTGGTGGAACGCCTGCTACAACCGTTGGGTTGCCGTGTTTATCTAAGAAAAATAATTCGGGATGCGCCCATACATCGGCAGAATCATACGCCACGAAGATTGGCACATCACCAATGATTTGAATGCCTTTTGAATTGGCATAGGCACGGAGTTTATTCCACTGGCGGAAAAATAAAAATTGATAAAAAGCATATTTTTTGATTTCATGACTCAATTCTTTTATTGCTTTTTTCAATTCCGCTTCATCTCTACGCTTCAACTTGTCACTCCACCCATTCCATGCGCCTCCCCCATTTGATTCTTTTAATGCCATGAACAAGGCGAAATCATCAAGCCAATCTGCATTTTGTTTGCAGAATTTTTTGAATTCCTTTTGTAGAGATTCAGGTGCAGAATCAAAACGAGAAAATGCTTGGGTTAAAAGATTAAGTTTTTTGGGAATGACCAAGCCGAAGTCCACTTTTGAAGCGTTTGCATTTTCTTTCATCACATCTAAATCAGATTGAGTCAATAATCCATTTTCAAATAAATCATCAGGGCTGATTAAATATGGATTGCCTGCAAACGCTGAAAAACATTGATAGGGTGAATCGCCATAGCCTGTGGGACCGAGCGGAAGAATTTGCCAAAGTTTGCAACCAGTGGATGCGAGCCAATCTATAAAGCGAAATGCTTGCGGACCTAAATCACCAATTCCATAAGGGCTTGGTAATGAGGTGGGGTGAAGCAAAATTCCTGATGCGCGTTTGAATGTCATGTTATTTCACCAATGATAAATAAAGTTTGAGATATTCTTTTGCTGAAGCGTTCCAAGAAAAATCTTGTGCCATGCCGTTGAGTTGAATTTGTTTCCATGTTTCTTTATTTGCAAAAGTTTTGAGTGCTTTTTTAATTGCACCGACTAATGACATGTGCATTGGTTTTTCAAAAACAAACCCTGTTTCATTTTGTTTGACTGTGTCATTTAATCCGCCCACTTTACGAACAATCGGCACGCATCCATACCGCATGGCAATCATTTGCGCGAGACCACATGGTTCATAACGTGATGGCATCAACAACATATCAGTTCCCGCATAAATTTGACGAGCCAAACCTGCATCAAAACGTGCTTCGACTTTTATTTTGTCTGGAAACAAAGTTTGTAAATTTTGCGCGGCTTCTTCCAGTTTTGGGTCGCCTGTGCCTAGAATAATTGCTTGAAAATCTATTTTTTTCATTGTTTTCAAAGCATTGAAAGCAATGTCCATACCTTTTTGAATATCCATGCGTGAGACGATTCCAAAAAATGGAATGTTTTGGTCGTGTGGAAAACCTAATCGTTCTTGCAATAATTTTTTATTTGTCCAGCGTTTTTCTAAAGTATTGATATCATAATTTGCACCAATGGCGTTATCAGTTAATGGGTCAAATGAAGTTGTATCAATGCCATTCAAAATTCCACTTAATGTTTCGCGGCGGATTTGTAAAAAGTCAAACAAGCCTGCGCCAAATTCTTCGGTCAAAATTTCGTTTCCATATGTCGGCGAAACTGCTACGATTGCATCTGAAGCCCAAAGCCCCAATGGTAATGGCATCACACGCGCCCAATCAGGCAAATCAGTTTGTGCAAGTTTTACACCATAACTTTCCATAATATCTCGAACATCAGGTCCCATAAACGGCAAGTTATGCAACGTCATCACATTGGCAATATGTTTCGCGCCTTCTTCCCAACGCTTGGTTAAATTTCCATACAAACTAATGGCGGTATGCCAATCGTTGGCATGAATGACATCAGGCGTCCAGTTGATATGATTCGCAAGTTTCAACGCCGCCAATGAAAAGAAAACATATTTTTCGGCATCCAATTTTGCATCTGCTGAATAAACAGACCCATTCGCGCGAATCGGCTCGCCATTGATTAAATACACAGGCAAGCCATCTACTGATGTTTCAAACGCTTCAACTTCGACTTCCAAATTGTTTCTCGGAAGTGAAAAGATTCCTAACGGGTTAGCATTTTCCGCTTTAATGACAGGATGATACGGCAATACCAAACGCACATCCAATTTGACATCATCATTCGATAATGCGCGTAATGCTTTCGGCAGTGACCCTGCCACATCACCTAAGCCACCTACTTTAACAAATGGGTCAGCCTCGGCGGCAAGGAAGAGTACATTAATGGTTTTGGGCATAAGTCTATTTTATCTTAGAGTAACAGGGTGCGTCGCGCTTCTAAATCCAAAAATTATCAAATTCTTTTAGCACGACGCACTTTCTTGTCATTTACTCAATCACAACCCCATCTAAATTATCTTTTGGTTTGGGATATTTCATCTTCAAATCTTTCAGCGCATCCACCAAAACAGTAGATATGACCAAGTCACGATACCATTTGCGATTGGCAGGCACAACATACC
The DNA here is from genome assembly GCA_016789345.1 of Anaerolineales bacterium. Classification (GTDB taxonomy): domain Bacteria; phylum Chloroflexota; class Anaerolineae; order Anaerolineales; family Villigracilaceae; genus Villigracilis. The sequence continues at coordinate 10,494 of JAEURG010000172.1, forward strand.
ATGGTGCATATTTTGTGCTGGTCTTATTAATCGCATCTTCGTAGGCTTGTTGATAATCATCCCAAAGTTTGCGTTCGTTTAAGTCGCCGAGGCTGAACTTCCAATGCTTGCTTGGGTCATCGAGGCGGGCTTGTAATCTTTCTTTTTGTTCATCTTTGCTAATGTGCAGGAAAAATTTCAAA
>JAEURG010000224.1 GCA_016789345.1 Anaerolineales bacterium
TTGTCACGTTGGCGACAAATCCGATTTTCAAACATGTAGGCGATTTACACTTCCGCCTCGCGGAGGATGCTGAATGAGTTTAATAAAACCAAATTCCAAAACACCATTTCATATTGACTTTGATTGGTGGAAACAAAATGAGCGCGATTGGCAAGTGTTCTTGCGTTCGTTCTTATGTGAAGAACATCAACAATCTTTTGCTGAAATTGAAGCAGGCGAGTTGATTGATTGGATTGACCCTGACACTGCCGAAGTAAAACAAGTGGATGGCGTACAACATGCTTTGATTAGTCATTGCGCGTTATTGCCTGAATTTTTAAGTGAACGAACCGCAATGGTCGAATCTGTTTTTCGTACATTTTTGGCAAATGGAAATATCCCCATGTCTGCTGAAGATTTGAGCAAACGCCTTGGCAGACCCGCCGATACGATTCTCAGAACCATTTCTGGTGCGCGCGTGTATCGCGGATTAAGACCTATTCAAACGCAAACTGTTAATTCAGCAGTGGTAGAATAGAAAAATAATTTGCCCCCGTAGCTCAACGGATAGAGCAGTTGCCTTCTAAGCAAAAGGTTGTCAGTTCGATTCTGGCCGGGGGCGCACTTTATTTCAAGTAGGGACACAGAAAAAATATATACAATAAACTGTGTTCATATAATTTATTAACATAATAAAGGTAAACTTATTTAATGCCTGCTCAAAAATGGCACGCTGGAATTCACAATTTTTTTCAACCCAACGACCAAACAGAACTTGATTTATTTCATAACTTAATGTCTGCCATCCTTTCTCATTCATCAGATAACGAAAACGCTTCAAGCGACCCTCAATCTGATTCTGCTCTTCCAATTAATAAATATCCCGATGCTTTGCCGATTCTCCCGCTTCGCGGGTTGGTTGTTTTCCCCAATAACTCTGTTCCACTAACTGTGGGTGTGCCACGTTCCATCAAACTAGTAGATGATGCCATGAACGGCGATAAGTTAGTGGGCTTAGTTGCCGCCATCAACCCTGAACTTGAAACGCCAGGTCCAAATGAATTGTATAAAGTTGGCACAATTGCAACGGTGCATCGTTTACTTCGCGCACCAGATGGCACTGTGCGTTTATTAGTGCAAGGCATTGAGCGATTCCGACTTGGTAAATTTGTGCAAGAAGAACCATATCTCAAAGCAAAGATTCACCTTGCACCTGAACTCAATGAAGACAACATTGAAACTGCCGCACTGGCTCGCAATGCGCGTGACCAATTTCAACAAATTACACAAATGATTCCTTCGTTCCCGGAAGAGTTGGCAAATTCTATTCTTTCGTTAGAAAATCCATTGCAAACGGCGTATGCCATTGCAAACTTCCAACGCATGGATTTGAAAGACGCGCAAGAAATTTTAGAATTAGATTCTGTTTACAACAAATTGAAAAAATTAATCGGCTTACTCGTAAGAGAGGCTGAGGTTTTACAAATCGGGCAGAAAATCCAGAATGAGGCGCGCGGAGAAATTGAAAAAGTCCAACGCGAATATTTTTTGCGCGAACAAATGAAAGCCATCCAACGCGAACTTGGCGAACGCGATGACCAAGCCCAAGAGACCGAAGAATTTCGCAAAAAAATTGAAGAAGCGAAAATGCCCGAAGAAGCAGAGAAACGGGCAAAACGGGAGTTGGAGCGTTTATCTCGTTTGCCGACAGCGGCGGCGGAGTATGGAGTCATCCGCACCTATTTAGATTCTTTGGTTTCATTGCCATGGTCTGTTACCACGAAAGACAATTTAGATATTGCTCACGCCCGCAAAGTTTTGAATAAAGACCATTACGGTTTGGAAGATGTCAAAGACCGCATTTTAGAATTTTTGGCTATTCGCAAATTACGTATTGACCGTAAAGACGATAAAAAAGATAAAAAATTAGATGACGCTATTCGCCGTGAACGCGAAGGTGTAATTTTATGTTTTGTGGGTCCGCCCGGTGTTGGTAAAACTTCGTTAGGGCAATCTATTGCTCATGCCATGGAAAGAAAATTTGTGCGTGCCTCATTAGGCGGCATACGTGATGAAGCCGAGATTCGTGGACATCGTCGCACATACATCGGCGCAATGCCCGGTAGAATTTTACAATCACTAAAACGAGTCAATTCTAAAAATCCAGTATTCATGCTGGATGAAGTAGATAAACTCGTCAATGATTATCACGGCGACCCTTCATCTGCTTTGTTAGAAGTATTAGACCCCGAACAGAATAACGAATTTCGTGATAATTACATCGAAGTTGGCTTTGATCTTTCTCAAGTATTTTTTATTGCAACGGCTAACTCATTAGATTACATTCCGCGCGCTTTACGTGACCGCATGGAAGTGATTTATCTTTCTGGCTATACAGAAAATGAAAAACTTGCTATTGCACGCGGATATTTAATCCCGCGCCAGATTCGTGAAAATAGTTTGCGCGAAAAAGAAATTAAGTTTAATGATGATGCCTTGCGATTAATCATTCGTCAATATACGCGTGAAGCAGGTGTGCGCAATTTAGAAAGAAAAATCGGTGCCGTTTGTCGTAAAGCCGCCACAAAAATTGCAGAACGAAAAGCAAAGCGATTTACGATTACATCAAAACTTGTTGAAGAATTTTTAGACCATCCGATTTTCCTCGGACCAGAAGAATTAAACAAACGCACTTCTATCCCTGGCGTTGTGCCAGGCTTAGCATGGACATCTTTTGGCGGTGATTTATTATTGATTGAATCAACTGCTATGCCCGGCGGACGCGGATTTCAAATCACAGGTTCAATTGGCAACGTGATGCAAGAATCAGCACGCGCGGCACTATCTTACGTCCGCTCACGGGCTGATAAACTAAAAGTGTCACATGAGTTTTTTGAGAAATTTGAAATTCACATGCACGTTCCATCTGGGGCACAACCTAAAGACGGACCTTCTGCTGGTGTAACAATTGCAACTTCTTTGGTATCTTTAGCATCTGGCAGAAAAGTAAAACCACAATTAGGCATGACTGGCGAAATTACCTTGCGTGGTCAAGTTTTGGCAATTGGTGGTGTCAAAGAAAAAGTGCTAGCGGCACATCGCAGTGGCATTAACACGGTCATCTTGCCCAAGCAAAACGAACAAGATGTAGATGATGTGCCAGATGAAATTAGAAAGACAATGAAATTTATATTCGTCAATACAGTAGATGAAGTCATCAAAGCCGCGTTAGAGCCTGCTAAGAAAATAGCAAAATCAAAAAAGAAGCCTATAAAAAAGAAAAAAGAAACAAAGGCGAAAAAGAATGTTAAACAAAAAAATACTGCTCGCAGAAGATGATGTCACCATGGTTTCATTATTGAAAACCCTGCTCAAAATGGAGGGGTTTGAAGTGGTCGCAGTTCATGCGGACGCAGATGTTGTTGAAGAAGTGAAAAAAGAAAAACCAGTTGTATTATTACTAGATTTTCATTTAGGCGCGCAAAACGGCTTAGATGTTTTAGATGAAATTCGCAATCAAGATGAGACGCGCGATGTGAGAGTTATCATGTCTTCTGGAGCAAGCGTCAAAGAAGAATGTATGAATCGCGGCGCAAATGGTTTCTTGCTCAAACCATATATGCCCGACGACCTCATCAGCCTTTTGAAACAAACCATATCTGCATGAGTAATTTTTATATCCGCGAATTTTCTTTTGACGAAGATTACGAGCGCGTTTTGAATTTATGGAAACAAATTGAAATTGGAATGAATGTGGGGAAATCTGATACGCCAGAAGAAATCAAAAAGAAAATTCAACGTGACCCCGATTTATTTTTAGTTGCCGAATCAAATCATCAAATTATTGGCACAGTCATTGGCGCATTTGATGGGCGACGTGGTTTTATTTACCATCTTGCTGTTCATAAAAATTTTCGCCGTCAAAAAGTTGCTAGCCAACTTTTATCTGATGTTGAAGAACGATTAAAAAATAAAGGTTGCCTAAAATGTTTGTTGATGGTCTTTGCCGATAACGCTGACGCAATTCATTTTTATAATAATCATGGATGGCATCACCAACCTGAAGATTTAGTTTTTGCAAAAGAGTTTTAGATGAAACTTCGATTTGGAATTTTGACTCTTTCTGACCGTTCATCACGTGGCGAGCGTGATGATGAATCTGGACCTGCACTCGCCTCATTCATCCACACCGAAAATTGTTCAGTAACCCGTAGCCTCATTTTGCCTGACGATGAGTCTGCTATCCGTGACACATTAATCCAATGGGCAGAAAGCGGCGAGTTTGACGTTATCTTAACGACAGGTAGCACTGGCTTTGCTCCACGTGATGTTGCTCCAGAAGCCACAAAAGCCGTTATTCAAAAAGATGCACCAGGTTTAGCAGAATATATGCGCGCCGAGAGTTTGAAAAAAACAAAACACGCTATGCTTTCACGTGCGGTTGCGGGAATTCGTGGAAAAACTTTAATCATCAATTTGCCCGGTAGCCCTAAAGGTGCAGTGGAAAATTTAGGCTTTGTTTTTCCAGTTTTATCTCACGCTGTTCAACTGTTGAGGGAAGACCCTGATTCAGAAGCAGGTCATTAAAACAAAAAGTGCAGACCTAATTAGGTCTGCACTTTTCTGTTGATTATTTACTTCCAAACAAACTCTATACTTTCCGAAACAGGATTCCAGTAATTTGGATTGGGGCTAAGTGTTAAACCCGAATCATCCCAACTGGAAACAATGTATGCACCACTGGAAATGATGTCGCTATCTTTTGTACCATAACCAGATGAAGATAATGAGTCTGGATGCAAGATGGCAAAGGCGGGGTGAGCAACATATTCAAGCATTTCTGCCTCTGGTACTGGGCGACTGAGGTGAATCAATACTGTATTAATGTCAACTTTTTGAATGCCATCTACTAAAGATTTTGCACGGTCATCGGCATCGCGTTCGCCGTTAAAGGCAATGAATTTTTCTAACCAAGTGGGGTAATTGCCATCACCATGAAGTGGGCTTTGCGGGTCGAACCAGCGATTGAAATTGTCTACAATAATGTCTGTGGTGATGGGTGTTCCATCACTAAATGCGGCATTGGAGCGAATTTCAAAAATGTAGTCAAGCTGGTCATCTGAAACAATCCATGAGGAAGCAAGGGCAGGTTGGATATTTCCGCTTGTGTCTAAACGAACCAAGCCTTCATATACATAACTGCTGACTAGCAGGGAGTCTGTGTCGTCTGTCACTGCTGGGTCTAGTAGGATGTTGGGGTTGATGGCTAGCGACTTACCCGCCTCAGGCGTAGCTTCTGCTTGGGTGCTGGAAACAGGTGTGGGCGTGGAGGTTGAATCGTCTTGCTTGGGTTGGCATCCTGTTATCAAAAGGAGCAGAATCCAACTTGTTAGGAGAATTTGTTTTTTCATCTTGATACCTCATTTATATTATGTTGCTCTTAAGAGTTTTTTCGGTTTGCAGGCTTATTAGTGTAGCCCAAATTTGATCTTACTCAATTGCAAGTTTATATTATTCTAGCGTACTTTTAAGGGTTAGGGAATATAATAAAGGGGTTATTTGATTATGGCTTGAAAATTTGGCAACCCCTTTTTAACACGCTTTCCCACTAATACTATGAATTAAGATCAATCCGAAATCGTACAATTTATAACGAGTAGAGGTCCTATGTTAAGACAGAATTATTCGACACTTTTTAAGATTTTCTCGCTGGTGGTGATTTTTTCACTAATTGTGGCGGCTTGTGCGCCCGCAAGTGATATTGCTGGTCCTGCTACGGGTGGCGAGGAGCCAACTGTTGAGGCACCTCAGACAGAAGAACCCCAAACCGAAGAGCCTTCTACTGAGGTGCCTTCTACTGAAGAACCTCAAACCGAAGAACCTTCTACTGAGGTGCCTTCTACTGAAGAGGCTACGGCAACAATTGAGATACCAACGAATACACCAGATATAAATGCTGTTGTTGCTACGGAAACCCCGGATACTACTGCTACCCCAACATTCACAGAATCTCCTACTGAAACCCCTACAGAGACACCTACACCAACTACTACGCCAATTACGCCTGTTGCTAGAAACGCGGCAGACGACCCATATATTGGTTTAGGTGTAGCCTGTAATAATGATTTAACAGCAACTTTTACTATTACAAACAATGGTGGTGCACTTGTTGGTGGTTCTTATACTGTTTCTGAGCCAGGCGGGACGAAGGAAACTTTCCCATTGGACTTGGGGAATAGAGAAAGAGAAAGATTTACTGCCGCTGGTAATGCTACTGTAACTGTTACCTATTCCACGTCAGAACTTCAGGTTGTGAATTTGGAAGCAACGGGTACTTGTTTGCCCATTCCGCCGACCAATACACCTGTGCCAACAAGTACATCTACTCAAACTAGGACTCCAACCTCTACCCGAACACCTACGTTAACGCGTACGCCAACCTCTACGATTACACCTGGACCATCTCCGACTGCGACTTTAACTAGAACTCCTACTGCTACTAGAACTGCTACATTCACGCGTACGCCTACCTCCACAATTACACCTGGGCCATCTCCGACTGCGACTTCGACTAGAACTCCTAAACCTACTAATACGCCTACATCTTCACGCACACCTACTGCTACAAATACGGCTGGTCCTTCTCCAACTGTAACATCTAGCAATACGCCTGTTCCTACGAATACCGCAAGTTTGACCCCAACAGCATCATTGACGTTTACTGTAACGCCTACAGAGGTAATTGTTGATGGTCAGCTTGACTTGCAGGTGTTTTGTAACCCAGACCTTTCTGCTACATTTGTAATTACCAATATTTCTGGTGCTGTGAGTAACGGTGGATTTAGTTACTCTGACCCAGCAGGTGCTACTGATAGTGGTCCGATAAGCCTTGCACCTGGCGAAAGTGATTCTTACAAAGGTGCTGGCAATGCTACAATGACAGTTACATACAATACGACAATACTTTCTTCTGTAACATTAAAAGTAACAGGCTCTTGTATTAAAGTGCCGCCGACTAATACGCCATTACCTACTGCTACACTAACTTCTACACCTACGGAGACTCCAACAGCGACGCCTACAAATACACCTTCAACGCCGCCTTCGCTTTCTGTAGCAGGTTCTTGCACAGGCTCAAACCCTGCTACAGCCCAATTTGTTGTTACAAATAGCGGTGGTGATATGCCTGCTTCATACACATACGAAATTACGGACGATAGTGGAAGTGTAGTGCAAAACGGAAGTTTCCAATTAAAAGCAGGTGACAGCATCACACTTACTGTCAGCGGAACTTCATCTACTTATAACTTCTCAAGTCCCAATGACAATGCTTTGAGCGCTTCTGCAGATTTGACCAAATGTAATTCACCTATTCGACAGCCCGATTTATCTGTAAGTGGCGCTTGTACCTCTAATAGTGGTGTGGCAACCTTTATTGTGAAGAACAATGGCGGCGACATGCTTACCGCTTATGATTATGAAATCACAGATGCAAGTGGCGCCAGCGCACAAAAAGGTACATTCCAATTAAAAGCAGGTGATAGCATAACAATTACCGTAAATGGTAAATCTGCTTCATATACATTTGCCAGCCCGAATGATGCTAACTTAACAGCAACAGCCAATATGACAACTTGTGGTGGCATTGTGATAAATTCTCCATTGCTCTCAGCATCAGGAGCATGTACATCCAATGCAGGAGTTGCCACATTTATCATCACGAACAACGGTGGTGATATGACTACCGCTTATGATTATGAAATCACAGACGCAAGTGGTGCTAGTGCACAAAAGGGTACATTCCAGTTGCTTGCAGGTCAAAGCACAACGATTACTCTAAGTGGTTCGTCATCGTCATATTCACTATCCAGCCCACAAGACCCAGGCTTAAGTGCAACTGCCAACATGACAGCATGTGTTGTACCACCACCGCCACCATCACTATCTGCAACGGGTGTATGTGTGAAAAACGGTACTGCCGCCGCCTTTAACATCACCAACAATGGCGGAAGTATGCCTGTGGCATTTGTGTACACCATTACAGATGCAAACGGAAATATTATCCAAACTGCGCCTTTCCAATTGAATGCTGGCGGCACGATTAATTTAGTGGTTAGTGCAGGAGCGACTACGCAACTTGTTTTGACGATTACGAATGCAAACAACGTCTCTTCATTTGCCGCATCAACAAACTGTCTTGAAAGTCTAGTCGTTGCACCTGCTCAAGGACAACCTTGCATTGAGTGTCTTGTCTTCCACACTTTCCGTGATGATAATTTGGAAGTGTATCGCCTCGATGGTATTGAAGGACAAGAAGGCTTCAAGTTATACAATTTGTCTAAAGATGGAGCCGTGGATAGCCGACCTAGCCGCTCACCGAACGACTCATGGGTTGTATTCCAAAGCAATCGTAATGGAAATGTCGAATTGTATTACACAGATTTGGCAGGCAGTGGCGAAGCGATTCGTCTAACCAATTCACAACTCAATAACACGAATCCGATGTATGGACCTGACTCGCAAACTGTCGTATTCCAAAGTGATAG
>JAEURG010000247.1 GCA_016789345.1 Anaerolineales bacterium
ATTGGCTTCATCCTCTTTGCATTAACTGGCTTGTGTGGAATCTATCTTGCCATCGGTAATTGGCGTGAATCATTAACCTAACATGCACAAATACAATAAATTCTTCATCTTTGAAAATTTAGATACCGTCCGAAAAATTTCACTCGGAAAATTCTGGGGTGTTGAAATTGTCATCACCTCCCTTGTTTGGTTGGGACCATTTTTATTTTTCGCGCTTCACTTTGTTCTTAATTTGCTTAATTTCAATTTGACTTTGACGGAAAGATTAAGCCAATCTTTTTATTTCACCATCGCTGTAGAAATCACAACCATGATTCATGCACTTGGTCACATCATTAGCGGAAAAATTGTCAAAAGCCCAATGGATGAATTACTTATCACTGCCCTACGTGATGTAAATCGCTATCATGGTGACCAAAGTCAAATCAAAAGCACAACTCATCTCGGTCGTGCTTTAGGTGGACCTGTCATCAATATAATTGTTGGTGTAATTTGTATTTTTATTGCGCCAACAATTCCCTCTGGCTTTTGGTCAAACCTAAATGCAAGTATGATTTCAGTTAATCTATTCTTTGGGATTGGTGGTTTCTTGCCGATTCCCTCTGTAGATGGCGCAGTGATTTGGCGGGAAGTAAAAAATCTTGTTTCAAAAAAGTAGGGGTGAGGCATGCCTCACCCCTACAAAAAATTTATACCTTAACTGAATTACTCAGCTTCCCCAAGCCTTCAATTTCGACATCTACCACATCCCCATTTTTCAATTCACCTACACCAGCAGGTGTTCCTGTAAAAATTAAATCGCCCGGTTCCAAAGTCATCACAGATGAAATATAAGCAATCAATGTGCCAACATTGAAAACCATATCGCGCGTAGATGCCATTTGCCGCATTTGACCATTCACACGACAAGTGACCACTGAATCGGATGGGTCAAAATCTGTATCAATCCATGGACCAAACGAACAAAACGTATCAAAACCTTTGGCTCGTGTCCATTGACCATCAGTTTTTTGCAAATCACGCGCAGTCACATCATTGCCGATGGTGTAACCAAAAATATATTCTTTTGCCATTTCAGCCGTAACATTTTTGGCACGTTTGCCAATCACAATCACCAACTCGGCTTCATGCTCCACTTGTTTCGATTGCACTGGCAAAATGATGTCATCTCCATTTGAAATAATAGATGAAGGTGGCTTGAAAAAAATTAACGGAACCTTCGGAACTTCGTTGCCTAATTCTTTGGCATGTTCGACATAATTCCGCCCCACACATACAATTTTGCTTGGTTCACAAGGCGCAAGCAGTTTCAACTCTTTGACAGGAGTCTTCGCTTCACGACGACGATATTCGCTGAAAATATTTCCTTGAATTTCACCGATTTTATCTTCGAGCATCCAGCCATATACAATTTGATTTTCACTATTTTGATAACGAACGATTCGCATTAAATTTTCCTTTTACATTCGGTGGTCGAGTAGGGCAAGTGTTTTTCTTGCCCGTATTGAGACCAGTAATTAAACAAAGTGCTTTCCATTAACTGGTGGTTTCGATACGCCACTCGTTACACTCGTGGCTACTCAACCACTGGGTTTCACTTCCCTTTATATTCAACAATATTCAATCTATCTACATCCAACAATAAATCACCAATAGATTTTCCTAAAGTAGGATGAATCAATTCGGGAGCAATATCATTCAAAGGCACAAGAACAAACCCCCGCTGGTGCAGACGCGGATGTGGAATCTGCAAAGGCGGAGAATCAATCTCCACATCATCATAAAATAAAATATCTATATCAATCAAACGCGGACCATTTTGAAAAGTAGGTTCACGCCCAAGCACAACTTCAAGCCGTTTCAAGTGGTCAAGTAAATCTTCTGGCTCTAAATAAGTTTCAGCCATCACCACTTGATTCAAAAACGCGGGTTGGTCTGCATAACCCCACGGTGGCGTTTCATAAACAGGCGATTTTTTTTTGACATCTAACTGCGGCGTGAAATTGGAAATGGCATTCTTGATATTCGCCAAACGATTGCCCAAATTACTACCAAGTGCAATATAAACAATATGTTCCATCATAGATTTTTTCCTTGAAATTCTTTTCACCACTGAGAACACGGAGACCACAGAGTTTTTTATTTTTTTTTTTCTCAGTGATCTCTGTGAACTCTGTGGCTAATGCTCTTAAACATCATGCTCGTCAAAATGTTCAACCACATCTGCCGCGAGCCAGCGTTCAACAATTTGATTATCAAACAAACTTTCATCCATACTTTTGATAAGTTCAATCATCTCATTTCGTTTTTGTTCAAAAATATTTCTTACATCGGCGTTTCGATATTGCTCAACCAATTTTTGATTAAATGAATCAACTTCTGGTTCATCATAAACGAAATTTGAATCTTTTTTGAAGCCTTCAATGACTTTAACACCTTCGTCCCACCAACCGATGATGTGCGCCAAAATATCCTCAAAGCGTTCAAAGCCTTCTTTTTTCAAATATTCATTTTTATCTTCAAGCGCATCAAACTTTTCAATCAAGGTTGGGTATTCATGTTCAAGTGTATCTAACACTAAAAATTTATTACATACTACTAAATGCTCACGAGCATGATGAATAAAGACTGCATTTATCCAAATTTTTACACGGCGATTATCAAATACAGTTTCATCAATCGGTTTTAATGCTTCTAAATATTTCACGCGCGATGTTTCAAACAAATTCAAAAATTCTTTTTCATTCCAATCTTTATATTTTGTAACAGCATCGGCATTGAATACATCAAAATCATATTTCTTGCGTTCAAATTCGCGGTTTTCAGCAATCGCCAAAATAATACCCATGCCTTCATCCCACCACGCCAAAATATGCGCGAGCATGTCACGAAATTGTGCATAACCATGTGCATTGACTCGCTTCAAGCCTTCATCTTTTGGCAAACGATTAAATCGTTCAACATACGTTTTCCATTCGTTTTCTAAAAATGCAATACCACGTTGTTTGTAACTCATACATTCTCCGATTCAATTAATTCAAAAACTTCTGCATCTTTCAATGCTTGATGTAAATCTGCGCTTTTGATGATAATGGCTGTGTTGCGGACTCCTGAACCTGTGGATACGATTTCTTCCTTCAACACATTCGCTTCAATGATAACCCGTACTTGGTTCTTGACCCCAAACGGACTCACTGTCCCGACTCTATATCCTGTCACTTCCAAAACTTCTTCTTCGGTTGCTGTCGAAATTCTCGACCGACCTAATACTTTCCGCAATATCTTCCATGAAATTGGTTTTGGACCTGCCACCAAAACCAAAGCAAATTCATCTTCTCTTACGCGAAACAAAATAGATTTCACTACCTGCCCCACATGCTGATTCCTTTCTTGTGCGGCTTGCTCATACGATTCGACAGAACCTTCGTGATGAAAAGTTGTGTGAGGAATATTTAATTTATCAAGTGCAATGCTGGCAGGAGGTTTTTCCATATTTTGTAATTTTATCAAATGTAAGTCACGTTTGTAACGTGACAACATCATTAATAAAAAGTCACGCTAAAAGCGTGACCTACAACTTGTTATTTCGTTTTATCTTTATACTCACACAACTTATTAATTGGGCAATTTGGGCAAAGTGGCTTTCTTGCATTACAAATCTCACGTCCTAAGCGAATCAAATTCAAATGCGCGGCGTAATATGTTTCTGGTGGAAAAATAGATTCTAAATATGGATGCGCTTGCTCGACATTCATTTTTTCAGGTCGTAACCCAATTCTTCCAGTCACTCGATATACATGCGTATCTACTGGAAAAGCGGGCATGTTTAATGAAAAGCATAAAACAATCGCGGCGGTTTTTGGACCAACGCCATTAAATTTCGTCAACCAATTTCTTGCATCTTCAATAGATAATTCTTTTAGAAAATCTAAATTTAATGAACCACGTTCTTCTGTAATTGCTTTTAGCACTTGCTGAATGCGCGGACCTTTTTGATTCGCCAAGCCTGCAGGTTTAATTGCGTCAATCACATCTTTTTCTTTGGCATCACGCACCGATTCCCATGTTGGGAATTTTGCTCGTAACGCATCAAATGCTCGGTCACGATTAATATCATTCGTATTTTGTGACAAAATTGTAGAAACCAATTCATCAATGGCGGGCAAAGGGTTGCGCCATATTGGTTCGCCAAATGTTTTCAACAATGTTTCATGAATTTTAATTGCGCGAGTTTGTAGTTTAGTCATAGTTCAAACGCAGGTTTAGATTCACCTGTCACCAAGCCTGCATAATTTTTCAAAACTTTTTCTGGACCAAAATTGCTTAATGATTTTAATTCGGCATCATTCAAAACATTTAACTGACGCAAGATTTCAAGTGTGATTGCTGGACGAACGCGCGAAATAGATACAAGGTCATCGTTGATACCAGATTTGTCTCCATCGGTCACTTTGAATGCAATCCCCACGCCTCTTTCATTGATTACATCTGGTTGCACACCGATAATTTGGAATCCCTCCGCGCCTCTTTTTGTTATGACCTTGTTATTGCTGGCTTTCATTAACTCACAATCAAATTCGCCGAAGTTACTTATCATTTCAGGGTGAGCCAGCATGGTGGAGGTTATTTTTTTACAAGCTTCTGCACGTGATTCAGTTAACTCAAATGGGTCAACAAGGCGAGCCATGCCAAGCGCGGCATTAAATAAAGGCATAGCAAAATTAATTGCTGAACATCCATCTATACCGAGTTCAATACTACTTTTATCTATCATGCACATTTCTGAAATTGTTTGCAGAATATCCTGTTGAATGGGATGGGTAATATCTAAATAATTTTCAAGTGGAAGGTTTCGCATTTTAGCAAAGGCGAGCATCATAGTATGTTTGCCAGAGCAATTATTGAAATTAGCAGTTGGTTTTATATCTTGTTTAATCACTTCTCGTAATTTTTTTGCATCGCTTGGTAGATGTGGACCACATTGCAATTGGTTTTCATCAAGACCAACTTTCAGTTGAAGCGAATGTATCAGGTCAAGATGCAGTTGCCCCGTCTCGTGTGAGGCGCATGAAATCGCAAGTTCAGATTCATTAAATCCAAAATGTTCCACTCCGCCTTGTTCCACAAAAGGTAATGCTTGAAAAGGTTTTGCTGATGAACGCAAAAAAGCGACCACGTATGGGTCGCCGTAAGAATTAAGTATTTTTCCTGTTGAGTCTACAACTGCGATGGAACCAAAGTGCTGTGACTCGATTATATTTCCGCGTGTGAGTTTAAGAAGCGGCTGATGCGCGTTCATTAATCCTCGCTGGAATGATTGGTAGGATGATATTGACGTGCGTTGTAATGAAGCAAGCCATAACGTAAGCGTTGTGCAAATTGTTTTTGGCGTGCGGCTGGCGCTTTGAACCATGTCAGCATAGAGGTTACTAATTTTTCAACAACGGCAGGGTTTGGTTTTTTGGTTGTGATTTTATTTAATTTATCGCTGACGTGTTTGAGAAAATCATATTGATTTTTTATGATTGTGTTTGTTACGACACCGCCACGACTGCTGATAAAGGTATAGCCTTTATAGGTTGAGTCTAAAAGTTCGTTCAATGATTCAAGCCATGCTTTTAAATTTGAACCTGCAAGAAATGGTGGCTGATTCTTTAAGACGGTATCGCCGATAAATAAAATCTTTTCTTCGGGAAGATGTATCCAAATAGAGCCATGTGATGGACCGGGATGATGTTCTAACAAGACAGGGGAGTTGCCCCAATATAATGCCATTTGGTCTGAGAAAGAAATTTCGGGCAATGCCCAACGAACGCTTCCAAGCCCGGGAATCGATTCCCAATCTGCGCCGGTTTCTTCGCCTTGTGCTTTGAATGTGCTAGGGCGGGTGCGAAAAATATTTGCTGTTTTTTCATGGGCAATCACAATGCAATCCATGGCACGCGCACCAAGTGTTCTATCAGGGTGAGCATCCATGTTTACTAATACACGGTCAATGCCACCGCCAAGACTCATTAATGAAGCACGCCATGTACGCGCATCTTCTGAGGAAGGTGGGGCGTCAATTTGAATTAATCCACGTGGGGTGACGATGACTCCTAATGTAATACCTGGAAATTGGTCGTCAATATAAATATTTTTTGTTACTTGTTGCATATTGCTCCTAGCAATGTATATTTTTGAAGTTATAAATTTAGAGGTTACTTTTTATCTGGCTTGAAGGTTAGGCGGCCCGTTACACGTTTGAGTTGACCTGTGGTGTGTTTCTTGGAAACAGGCAAGGTGAGCCAAAAGGTGGTACCTTTATCTACTTCACTTTCAACCCAAATTTCACCACCATGCCCATTGACTGCCAATTTACAAAATGCTAAGCCCACGCCTAACCCGCCGGCTCTACTTTTGCCACGTAGGCGGGTAAATTTTTCGAAAATGCGTTCTTGGTCTGTGGTTGGGATTCCCGCACCAGTATCTTTAACCCAAAATTTTACAAATGCGCCATCTGGTGTGGTTTGCGCGCCAACTTCAATGTGACCATTGACCGGTGTAAACTTAATTGCATTTTCTAATAAGTTTACAAACACGCGGTAAATCATATCTTGGTCTACCCATATTAATGGCAGAACACCCGTAGCTTTGTTCTCAATATTTTGTTGACGAGCATTCGCACCCGGAGCAACATCATGTAATGACTCGCGTACTAAATCCACTGGATTGATTGAGTTTTGGTCTACAATTTGTTGACCCGATTCCAAACGATTAATATCTAACAATGAGTTAACCAAACGTTGAATACGTGCGGTTGAATTTTTTGCAATCGTCAGCATAGAACTCAAAGTATCATCTTCTGGCATGAGCGTACTCATCATCTCAAGACTAGAAACAATGTTACCCAACGGAGAGCGCAAATCATGGAAAATCATTGAAGTCATATCATCACGCAAGGCATCTAATTCTTTGCGGGCTGAAACATCTTTCATAATCCATTGAATTGCATCGGTGCTGTCATACTCTACACGGCGGGCATACGCTTCAATGTAAACAGCCGCGCCATCTTGACGCAACAACCCCGACTCATAATTACAACCTTTACCTTGTTTCAATAACTCAAAATTCAAACCTGTTTTATTCCAATTCACTTCATGTAATTGGTCAATCGTCATACCATGTAATTGGACTAATGAATAGCCGCTTAACTTCACCGCCTGACGATTCGCCTCCAGCACTTTGCCATCCCAATCGGTAATAAAAATCATATCCACACTATCTTCAAATAATTGACGATAATGCTGGTGTGCTTTTTGCAAACGTTCAAACAAAGTTGCATTTTCAATGGTAGTGCCAGCCAAACTTCCTAAACCAGACATCACCACCAAAGCATCAGGGTCAAACGCACCTGTGGTTGGATTAATGGCTTCTAACACCCCGATGACTTTTCCATGCGCTTGAATAGGAGCAAAAGCCACAGCCCGCATCTCCACACCAGCCAACTTGTCTGCTTCTGTGAAGCGTGGGTCTAAGCGGACGTTTGGAATCACCAAACCATCTTTATCATTCATCACAATGCCAGCCAGCCCTTGCCCTGTACGAACGCGTTGCCCCGTAATACTGCCAGAGTTATTACCCGCCGCGGCATGATACACCAACTCATTTTTATTATCGGCTAAAGCCAAAGCAACGGTTTCCACTTGCAACGCCTGCATGGTCTGAGTCAAGATGCGTCTTAACACATCAGACATTTCTAACGAG
>JAEURG010000022.1 GCA_016789345.1 Anaerolineales bacterium
AAAAAGCAAGTAAAGCCATGCGGACTAAACTTGAAAAAACCTTCATCCACAACTGTCAAACCACTATCGCGTACTGCTTGTGCAAATAATGAATAAGCACGTTCACTATCCATCAAAATTTCACGGTTGCAATCTGACAAGTCAAAAATATAATGTTCACCTAATTTTAAATTTGCGTTCACTCACACCTCCGAGGGTTAAAAAGTAAAGAACCCGCCAGAAAACAAACTTCCAAACGATCCGCAGGATGTGTCCCTGCGTAACGCTTGAAACCATTTTTAAGCAGACTCTGTTGCGATATTTATACTCGCTTATTTTGCAGTGTCAATCTTTTAAGCCAATGAATATTTTTTATTGCAATGCCACTTACACATCAAAAACTGCATTGCAGGGTTTATGCAAGTCATAATCATCATTCAAACAAAACTTCTGCTGATGATTCAAATAAAGCCAAAAACTGTGGTTAAATTTACCTGACACATGAAACCTGAAACCTCAATCTACATTCACGTCCCATTTTGCAAACATCGTTGCGCCTATTGCGACTTCAACACCTACGCCAACCAAGAAGACTCAATTCCTGCTTATGTTCAAGCATTAATTAAAGAGATTCAATTTGTCGGCGAACAGACCAATAAGACCAGTTCGACTAGTCAGACCATTAAGACTATTTTTTTCGGCGGAGGAACACCCTCGCTTCTTTCTTCGGGGCAATTTGACTCTATATTTTTGGCTTTATTTTCATCTTTCAACATTGCTCCAAATGCCGAAATTACCATCGAAGCCAACCCCGGCACCGTTTCACCACAAAAACTAGACTCAATCCGCAAAGCTGGGATTAACAGAATCAGTTTCGGAGTCCAATCAGCTAATGCAGAAGAATTAAAAATGCTCGAACGTGAGCATAATTTTTTTGACGTGATTGAAGCCGTTTCCACAGCCCGAAAAGCCGGCTTTGACAATTTGAATTTAGACTTAATCTACGGCTTACCCGAACAAACATTATCCACATGGCAAACAACTGTCAAACGAGTTTTAGATTTACATCCAGAACATATCTCTGCTTATGCTTTAACTTTGGAACACGGCACGCCTTTTGGCAGATGGGCAGAAAAAGGTTTACTTCCACTCCCCAACCCCGACCTAGCCGCAGACATGTACGAATGGGCTTGTGAATACTTATCTCAATCTGGCTACGCGCAGTATGAGATTTCTAATTGGGGATTAGACGGCAGACCGAAGACCACAGACCGCAATTCACCGTCCGCCGTCCGCCGTCCGCCGTCTTATGCCTGCCAACATAATTTGCAATATTGGCGTTCCCTTCCCTATTTAGGTTTAGGCGCAGGTGCACATGGATATGTCAATGGAATCCGATATTCAAATGTCTTGCGAATCAAAACGTACATCGAACGATCTACAAATTACGAATCACGAATTACGAATTACGAATTTCCTCTAACACCTGCAACAGTCAATCATCACAAACAAAACCTGCAAGAAAATATGTCAGATTACATGCTGAACAACCTCAGGCTAGTACAAGTTGGAGTTGCAGAATCAGATTTCAGGTCACGGTTTGGAAGCGGGCTTTTGGATGTCTATCAAAAAGAAATTGAAGAACTAATTCAAAAAGGATTAATCGAAAAGAAGCAAACTTCCGAAGTCTTAAAGACTTCGGAAGTCTATGTGCTTACCAAACGTGGGCGGCTATTGGGCAATCAAGTCTTTATAAAATTTTTGAGGTGATTATTTTTTATGCTTCAAAGCCGCATGAGCCGCCGCCAGCCGCGCCACTGGCACACGGAACGGGGAACATGAAACATAATTATTTCCAATCAGATGACACCATTCAATTGAGTCGGGGTCGCCACCATGTTCACCACAAATGCCTACTTCAAGGTCAGGTCTGGTTTCACGTCCGCTTTGGATTGTCCAACGCATTAACTCGCCGACGCCTTCACGGTCTAAGGTTTGGAATGGATTCTTTTCCAAAACACCTTGTTCTTGATAAGTGACCAAGAAATTTCTTTCGGCATCATCGCGTGAATAAGCAAATGTCATTTGGGTTAAGTCATTCGTGCCGAATGAAAAGAATTCTGCTTTTTCAGCCACACGATTCGCAGTGAGCGCGGCGCGTGGCACTTCAATCATCGTGCCAAATTTATACTTAAATTTTATATCTTTTTCTTTCATCACTTTTTTCGCAATGGATTCAAGACGCGGTTGAATCCACTCTAATTCTTTGACAGTTCCCACCAGCGGAATCATTATCTCTGGTTTGGCTTTGATGCCACGTTTCACGCAATCTGCCGCCGCTTCAAAAATGGCACGCACTTGCATTTCTACAATTTCGGGCATGAAAATGCTCAAACGCACACCACGCAAACCCAACATCGGATTCGATTCGTGCAAAGTGCGAATTGCACTTAACAAATTTTCTTTTTCTTTCAAGCCTTGCGTTTCGCCTTTGACTCGCAAAGTGACGACTTCTTCCAAAAGTTTTTCTTCATCAGGCATAAACTCATGTAGAGGCGGGTCAATTAAGCGGATGATTACGGGATAACCATCCATCGCTTCAAACAGACCATCAAAATCTTTGCGTTGATATGGTAGCAGTTGATTCAGGGCATTTACTCTTTCTTCCGATGTTTTAGCCAGAATCATTTGTTGCACAATCGGCAAACGTGTTGTTTCAAAAAACATGTGTTCCGTGCGGCATAAACCAATTCCAACCGCGCCATAAGACCGCGCGCGTTGAGCATCTTTTGGGTAATCGGCATTTGCCCACACTTGCAAACCTGTGCTTGGATAACCCTTGCGAATATTTTTACGCGCACAAACTTCATCTGCCCACTTCAGCAAGGTCATTAATTCAGTTTGTTCTTCTAACGTCGGTTCAGTGGTCGGCATTTTTCCAACAAAAACTTTTCCACTTCCGCCATCTACAGAAATCCAATCACCTTCTTTAATTGTAATGTCATTCGCTGTCATGGATTTTGCTTCAAGGTCAATATGAATTCCCGAAGCACCAACCACACATGGAATTCCAAATTGCCGCGCCACCACCGCCGCATGTGATGTCGCTCCGCCTTCGCTGGTCAGCACGCCTTTAGATGCAATCATGCCATGCACATCATCGGGTTTGGTAAATGGACGTACCATAATGATTTGTTGATGATGTTCCTTCGCCATCTTTTCAGCAGTATCCGCTTCAAAATAGATTTGTCCAACTGCCGCGCCGGGTGAGGCATTTACTCCGCGAGCAAAAAATTTGCCTTCCCTCTCTGCTTCTTGCATGGCAGAAAAATCAAATTGAGGGTGAAGCAACGCATCTACAATGTCAGGCGTGATGCGCAAAATGGCTTGCTCGCGCGTTATCAAACCTTCCTTTGCCATATCCACTGCAATTTTCACAGCGGCTTTGGCAGTGCGTTTACCATTGCGAGTTTGGAGCATCCACAATTTGCCGTGTTCAATTGTGAATTCCACATCTTGCATCTCTTTGTAATGACGTTCAAGCCGTTCCGTAATTTTCATAAACTGGTTGTATGAACGCGGCATATATTTTTTTAGGCGTTCAATTGGTTCGGTGTTGCGAATGCCCGCCACTACATCTTCACCTTGCGCGTTGAGCAAAAATTCGCCCATCATTTTCTTTTCACCTGTAGATGGGTTGCGCGTGAACGCCACGCCTGTCGCTGAGTCATCACCCATATTGCCGAACACCATCGTACAAATGTTGACCGCCGTACCCAACGAATCAGAAATGCCTTCTTTTCTTCGATATGCTACCGCGCGTTTACCGTTCCATGATTTGAAAACCGCTTCGATTGCTAGGGATAATTGTTTGTATGGGTCTTGGGGGAAGTGCTTGCCTGTTGCTTGTTTATATACTTGCTTATATTCCCCAACAATTTCTTGCCAATCTTCCGCCCTAATTTCTATATCTAACTTATAACCTTTTTTATTTTTATATTCCGCTAGCGGATGTTCAAACGCTTCGTCTGCTACATTCATTACCACCGTGCCAAACATTTCAATCAAACGCCGGTACGAGTCCCATGCAAATCTAGCGTTGCCGGTAGTGGCGATAATTCCTTGCACCACTTCATCCGTCAAGCCGATGTTGAGGATGGTTTCCATCATTCCGGGCATCGAAAACTTTGCACCCGACCGAGACGATACCAACAATGGATTCTTTGGGCTACCAAATTTTTTACCCGTCTTTTTTTCTATCGCTTTGAGTGCTTTTAACGTTTGAGTCCACAACTCTGCTGGGAACTTCCCCGCTTTTTGATAGGCAATACATGCTTGTGTGGTGACTGTAAAAAATGGTGGCACTGGCACGCCAGCCTGTGTCATATCTAATAAGCCTGCACCTTTCCCACCTACAATCGCTTTGATAGTATCCCATGACCCCCGCGCAAGTTTTTCAACTTTGCTATATTCGTTGTACAAGTAAATCCATTTAACCATTGGA
>JAEURG010000043.1 GCA_016789345.1 Anaerolineales bacterium
AATATGCAAACAAGGCAAAAACATCCCAAAGATATAATCATCTTATATGAGTAAGAAAAAAGCCAGCATCCACGATGTGACTGAAATGACCGCGAAAGATTTGCGAACGGTTGCGAAAAATATTTCATCGCAAAAACTTTCGCGCCTCACATTGCCAGAAGTGGAAGCGGTGGTGCAATTGGTTTCAAAAATTATGCCAGCGGGTAATGTGCCCGGTATGATTTTGAGCGGCTTGGCGCGTTTACCAGGTAGAAAAATCCCTATTCAAAAATTGAAACAAGATGTAAACGCATTGTTCAGCGGTGTAGAGCAAGTGTTAGACCAAGCCGTATATGGCGCGTTTTTTGCGGGTCCAGCCGCAGTGTTGTGGGCGTATCAAAATTTGTTGAAGTTAGCAGGCAAAGACCCTGAGTCGGCATTCCCTGAAGGTGCGTGGCAATTTTATGTAGATTATGCTTTGCGTGAAGATACTGCCCGCCATGCCAATGAAACACACGGCTTTGATACGTTATTGAAGCAAAATCATATTTATTTAGATGAAGTAGATAGATTAACCGCTTGGGTAATGGCTTCAATGACTTGTTTGCATCAGTATCATGCTTTGTTAGAAAATGAATGGATGGAGCGTGTTTCGATTTCGTTGTTAGAAGATGCGCTTCGCTCTGTACCTGAGCAGACTCAAACCGCCCGCCGCCTCTTCCGTGACTGGGAACTGGTTCGCCCATACCGAAGAGAAGACGACGGGGCGAGCATGGATTATCCTACCTATCGCCGTTTGCGGTTTGATAAATTTTTACAAAAGAAATTAAAAATTCTTCCGCCTGCGATTTATGATGCATGGAATCAAAAACTAAATGAAGCCATCGAACAAGGTTTAAGTGCGTATCAAAATCAAATGTCTATTTTGGCATACTTAGACCCAGGTCATTATGGCGAAATTCGCATTCCATTTAATATTACTGATGCTCAAATTGGAATCATTCATAACAATAGTTATTATTTAATCCCTGCTTGTGAATCTGGCACAAACAAACCATTAAGCGTGTTAACCGCGCGCGCGCAAATTATGGCTTTGCTAAATGATACGTCGGCTGTGCAAGCGCAATTGATTTCATTGGCAAAGGTCAAGCGTTCTGCTTTGGCACATTTACGAAGCAAATTAAACCCAATGCTTGTAACTGAGTTAGATAATTTACGTTTTGCACCCATTTTAATTTCAACCGATAGACGCGCCCGTGAATTACCACTTTCCGAATTACGCCAAGCCGAAAGAGGCATTGGCTCTCATGCCATGACGATTTTTGATACAGGTCACACTATTGTATTTGACCAATCACACATTTTCTTTGACGGTGTGTGGGGAAGCGTATTATCTGAAATAATGACAAATGAAGCCTTATCGTGGGCGCGATATTTAAGTCTCTTGCCCTCCCCCACCCCAGCCGACTATTCCATTTACGCATCACTGGCTTTGCAATTAAATGAAGAAGATTTGTTTTTAGTCAGTCAATCTCCGCATGTGTTGCAAGAAGCAGGTGCCGAAAATAACGGACTTAATTTGAAAGCCTTTTTTGATTTGCGAAAGCAATTCAAACAAAGAAGTGACTTAATTGAATTAACGATTAATGATTTGCTGGTGTTGTATCGTGCTATTCATGCCACTAGTTATCAGCCCTCACAAGAACTATTAAATGAAATTCGCAAATTGTCTGAAACACAACCAGAGTTATCTGCTTCGCTTCATCAACTTGTAGAAGAAGGAAGCCGAACCAATCCTTCTATCTTGATTCCAATGGATGCCAGCCTTAAATCTCCGCGTGAGCGGGTGTACCCCATGAATGTGGAAGTGCCACTGGTAGATTTGAATCTGCTTGCCTTACATGCCCAAACATTGAAATTACTCAACGCTTACGAAACCGCATCCAGTGAAGATAGAGCCGCTTTGTTTGCAAGTTTTAATCATTCGCAAAAAGTGTATTTGGCTTCGTTAGCAGGCTTCGGTGTATTTCTCTCACGCGCTAAAGAAATTGCATCTCTAGGTCAAAGCGCCAGTGTAGGTGCGATTAAGTTGTTGGCTCATTTGCCCCTTCCCATTCAACGGTTATTAGATAAAATTCCAGAACGGTTTGAAGTGCTGAACAATATCATCAAAGGGCGAGAAGTATTTTCAAATGTCGGCGCGGTTGCCCCTACCAGCACACTCACTCGTTTTATGACCGCCAAAGATGATAATGAACAAAAACAATTGGCATGGAGCGTGATTACCGATTCAGAGTCTGTCGTCAAAATGAATCTGCGTGATTTTCGCCCGCATGTTTCACAGTTGCTTGAAATTGGTCGCAAAGATTTAGCCGAGATGATTACACAAGATTATCTGGATGCATATGTCAATGGTGCGAATCGTTTTGTGAATGAACTTTCTAAAATTACCATGGCAAGCCGTGAAACATTGGTAAAGGGAAAGATTAAAGTTAGAAGTAATGAGTAATAAGTAACAAGAAAAACAATAAATATCGTCCCGCAGGTTTTCTTGTAAAGCCTGATTGATAAAAACAAACCTACGGGATGATTTACACAAAATAAAAAGGCTAACCATTAATGAATGACCCGCTGATAGGAAAACAACTTGCTAACTTTCGCGTCGAACGACTGCTGGGTCAGGGCGGTATGGCTACAGTGTATTACGGCTGGGATGTAAAGTTACATCGTTCTGTTGCCATTAAAGTTTTAGACAAACGCTATCGTAAACATCCCGCTTATGCCACACGCTTCGTCAACGAAGCGCGCATGATGGCAAAATGGCGACATGAAAACATTATCCAAATCTATTATGCGGATGATGCACAAGGCTTTTCGTATTACGTCATGGATTATGTAGATGGTGAAGATTTATCCACCTTTTTAGATTCATATTCATATGAAGGCAAACTCATTTCCCAAGATGAAGTCTTACGCATTGGACGTGCAGTTGCCAGCGCATTAGATTATGCCCACAAACAAGGCGTGATTCATCGTGATGTAAAACCATCAAATATTTTACTCTCCAAAGATGGGCGCGTTCTACTTGGCGATTTTGGCATGGCACTTGATGTGCAAGATGGCACGCAAGGCAACGTCTTTGGCACGCCACATTACATATCACCTGAACAAGCCCGCCGCTCTACCGATTCAGTACCACAATCTGATTTATATTCTTTTGGCGTAATTCTTTACGAAATGCTCACAGGCACAGTGCCGTTTAACGATGAATCCCCGCAAGAAATCGCTCTCAAGCACATCGCCCAGCCTCCCCTCCCGCCTCGAAGCGTGAATCAGAATCTATCAAAAGAAGTTGAAAACGTCTTACTTCATGCTTTAGAAAAAAATCCAAAAAACCGTTATCAAAGCGGCGCAGAGTTAATCAACGCACTTGAATCAGCGCTTAATAAAAACAAAACGCCTTCGCCTGCTCCAAAAAATATTCCATTGCCACCCTTACCCGTTGGTGCGCCAACAATACAACGTGATGATGCCACAGGCAAAATTGCAAAACGAAAAACACCTGTTGAGCAAATGCCGCCGACTGTGATTGCCAGCCACCCCAACCGCAAAAAAAATGTTTGGATATACGGAATTTTTCTTTTTATTCTTTTAGGATTTGGAGCCTTTTACTTTTTTCAAAATAGATTTAACGTAGTAACCGTTTTGCCAACCCCAACTTTGGACTCAACGCCTCTCCCCTCGCCGACAACTGTGTTGCCAACTTCAACCTCTGCCCCACCCCAAGCGACGTTTACGCCAACATTGATTTCACCAACTTCTACAATTACGCCTACTGCCACACTTGCCTTGCCAACGGTTTTATATCCTGAAGGTAATTTATTCACCTTGTTTTATAACGAAACCAGTTTTGTAATGATTAATCGCTCGTTTGCAAAACGAAGTATTTCTGCCTTTGTCTTTGAACGCTTAGACGAAAACGGAAACCCCAGCGGCGAACGTTTTGAGGGCTACCAATGGGAAACACGCACAACCAAACATTTGCCTAGAAATTATTGTGTAAACTTCACTGTTTATGGCGACCAAGACCCACCTTATCTTTATCCAGCCGAATGTTTGTATGGATTAATGAGCAGTGTGCAAGCCCGCTTTGATAACCCCGGTGACTTAATCTTCTGGAGTTCAGCCTACGGGTACGAAAACGCCACTCAATTCCGTGTGCTTTGGGCTGGAAGCGAAGTGGCTAGGTGTGAAATAGAAGCAAATGTGTGTGATGTATATATACCGTAATCATCATTATCTCAAAATCTGAAACAGATTACTGTAATCATCTGTGAACAAAGCCACATCGGTAGAATAATTTTCATAAGTCTGTGCGCGTGCTTGTAATTCAGGGATGTTTAATGATTCAGGATTCTTAGACATTAACATCCAAATAGATAAATATTCATTTGGCTCATCGGGGATATTATCAATGCGAATAATGGTCAAACCAAATTCTTGTGCAATTTGATAAAAGACAGGTTGCAAATCAATATGTTGATTTGAGATATTTGCCGCAATCACGCCATCTGGTTTTAGATTGACTAAATACAAATCAAAGGCTTGTTTGGTAACAAGATGGACGGGAACAGAGTCGCTACTGAATGTATCTAAGACAATGACATCAAAATCATGTGAACCGTTGGCATTGTATTCATTTTCAAGTGAAATACGCGCATCACCAGCGATGACTTCAATATTTGCTTTGCTATCTTCTAAGAATGAGAAATAACCACCTTGCCCTTCGGCTAAGTCAATGGCTATTTGATTAATTTCATACAAACGATAATCATCACCTGTTTCTCCATACGCGGCTAACGTACCAATACCTAATCCCAACACAGCCACTTTGGCAGGCTGATTGTCTTTTGGATAGTTGTTTAATAAAATCCCTACGCCGCTATCAGAAGAGAAATAAGTTGTTGCTTCGGTTGGGTTATCTTTGTATTGAATCCCATGAATGGTGATGCCGTGAATCATGGCTAAGGTGTTATCGTCTAGTTTAATCGTGCGGACAACGCCATAAAAATTTCTATCAGCACTGAGTTGTTCGCCACCTCGATTTAATCCAAGCATCAGCAAAGTGCCAATCACAAATGACAAAGCAACGGCTTGTGTTTGTTTTTTATATTCTCCCACCCATTTGGGGAACAGGCGAATGACTAATATCAACATCGTCATCAACCAGCCAAGATAAAACTCCCAATAACCATTGAACAAAGCAGGTGCCACAAAGTTGACAAAGACACCACCAAATGCACCACCTAGTGAAGACATTAAATAGAAAGTGGTCAGTTGGTCGGCTGGTGGGCGGAGTTGATACAACTCACCGTGACAAATCATACAAGAGAAAAATAGCAATAAACAATAAATTGAAACTTGATAAACAATCGGTATGCCTTGACGTTCGGTCAATGCCCAAAGGGTTGCTAAACTAGCAAGGCTGAATAGCACGGCATACAATTGACGGTTATACCAGCGTGAATCTGAAAATGCTAAGATAAAAGAAAGTAAATAAATAGCAAGTGGTAAAACCCACAAGAATGGAATCACGGTCACTTCTTGCGTGATTTGGTTGGTAATAGATAATAAAAATAATGAAGCCACACCGCCTAATATCAGCCAAAGCAATTTGAGTGAAATAGAAGCACGTTCAGTCTTTTGAGATGGAGCAACTTCTATCTTTTTATCGCCGAGTTGATAGACGATAAAAAACGAAACGAATGCAAACAACACAAATCCGATAGACCAACTCCAGCCTTGTGTTTGTAAAGAAAAGTTTGGTTCAACCAAAACAGGATATGCCAACAAACCAAGTAATGAACCCACATTTGATAAAGCATACAAACGAGCATAAGAAGATGTCGGCTGTAATCTGCTAAACCACGCTTGCATCAGTGGACTATTTGATGCTAAAACAAAATATGGGAGACCAACTGAAGCAAGCAAAATAAAGAAGATATTGAAGACAGGAAATTCAAAATAGGCGGGTCTTAAGTCAGCGGAGGGAGTGATTGGGGAACGCCACACAAGCCCAAGCGTCGTCAGAAGCGCGAGAGTCAAAATTAGAAGAGCAGAATGAATCCATCTTTGTTTTGTTTGTTTAACAAGCCAATAAGAATAAGCATATCCGCCTGTGAGCAAGGCTTGAAAAAATAACATCGCCGTTGACCAAACTGCGGGCGTGCCACCAAACCATGGCAAAATAAATTTGCCTATCAGTGGTTGAATTTGGAATAAAAGAAATGCGGAAAGAAAAATGTTAATTGCAAAAAGAATCATGGGAATTCCTAATTAATGATATGTCACCCTGAGCGATAGCGAAGGGTCTCTATCATAATCGTAGAGATTCTTGGCCACAAAAACAAGAGCGTGGCTCAGAATGACACCTATTATGGCAAATTTACACAATTGCCAGTATTCAAAATAACAGAGTGATTTGGGTTGGCGACCAATGCGCACATTTGACTAGCAGTCGGCGGTTTATTGGCAGGACCATATTGTGTAAATGGAGAAGGTCCATAATTTCCGTAGGTTAATTTCCACGGACCGTTAGCAGGGCTACCTGCATTTTCTGGAGGCACTGTATCAAAAAACATGTGGACGTGATAACTTTGCCCTTCAAAATTACCAACTTCATAATTGACGACATAGACATTATTTTCAAGTGTAATGCTGGTGATAACAACATACGGACCCGTTGGCGTGGCGGTTGGCTCAGGTGTTGGTGTTTCTGTCGGCACATCTGTTGCGACGGGTGTATCCGTAAATGCTAAAGTGGGTGTTTCGGTTGGAGGTGATGGAGCAAAAATATCACTCAACATGCTACTGCCAATTGCAAAAACAGCAACCAGACAAATCAAACCGAAAATTCCAGCAGCAATAAAACCAAGCGTGCGGAACGAACGCGGTTTATTTATTTCTCCAGTAGCAGGTGTGTAGTTAGAAGGTGGCGGAGGCGTATATGACTGTTGAGGTTGTGAATCAACAATCAACGGCGGAGGAGGCGGAGTAATTTTTTCTCGTTCTTTAGCAGGCACTTTGATTGTCGCGGTTGAAGCGGCAGGTTTCTTTTTTCCATCTAAGGCTTGTCGTAAATCAGCACTTAATTCTTCAGCCGACTGATAACGATTATCTCTATCTTTCGCTAAACATTTTTCAAGAATGTGTTTTATTTCTGCTGGCACATCTGAGCGGAAGTCACGCACATCAGGCACAGGGTCGTTGAGGTGCATCATCATCAACGTCATGGCTGAATCCGCTACAAATGGCGGACGACCACTTAACATTTCAAAAAATGTAACGCCTAATGAATAAATATCAGCGCGATGGTCTGCCGATGTGCCACGAATAATTTCAGGTGACATATAACGCGCCGTGCCGACCAACGCGCCAGTGGTCGTATGACTATCACCACCAAGAATTTTCACAATCCCAAAATCCATGAGGATGGCTTGACCTTGCACATCCAACATAATGTTGGCAGGTTTAATATCACGATGCACCATGCCACGCTGATGAGCATACCCCATCGCATCGCTGATATTTATCATAAACTTCAAAGTTTCTTCAAGTGAAAGTTGTCTGCCGTTATCTACCAAACGCTTCATGCGGTCTTGCAACGTTTCCCCCGCTATAAATTCCAACACCATGTAATAGGTGCCATCATCATTATTGAAATCATACACTTGCACAATGTTTGAATGGCGCAAACTCGCCACCGCCGCCGCTTCACTTTCAAAGCGTTGCACAAACATCGGGTCAGATGAAAGATGCGCATGAATCAACTTAATCGCCACCACACGTTTCAAATTTGGGTCAGTGGCTTTATACACAGCCGACATGCCCCCCTGCCCAAGCAAAGCCTCAATTTTATAACGATTACTAAGCGTTCGCCCAATCCAACTTGGTTGATTCATAGTCAAATTATAAACCTAAACAGCCACAATTTCTTCTTTCGACTCGATAATATCGGCTTGGATTTTTCCTGCTGATAATTCTCTTAACTCTGATTGAAACAATTCAAACGCCTCTTGCCTGACCTGTAACCTGATGCGTATATCCTCAGCATATTCTTCGCTGACGATTTGTCCGTGATGTTTTATAACGGATAACCGCAAGCGTTCTAAAAGATTATATGGAATTGTAATTTCAGCCACATGCACAGGGATTCTTCTTCCACGCTTTACTTGATTCACCACCAACTGCGCGGATTCTGTATAAGCCTTTACCAATCCGCCAGTACCAAGCAATGTGCCACCAAAATATCTGGTGATGACTAAAACGACATCACCTAATCCACTTCCACGCAAAACAGATAAAGCAGGTTTACCCGCCGTACCCGATGGTTCACCATCGTCTGAAAAATATTCAGTGACCGTATTCCCACCACCGATGATATACACAGGCACGTTATGACTTGCATCCGAAAATTCTTTTTTGATATTGGAAATAAAAGTTCTTGCTTCATCAATAGAAAAAGCAGGCGCAAGCGTAGCAATGAAACGAGATTTCATCACATCATATTCACGGCGAATTTCTTCGGTTGGGATAAGGTAATTGGATGACATGAGAAGATTTTACTTGAATACTAAACCAGACCTGACATGTCTCATCATGACGAATATTAATCATAACTCTCGCATGTTCATATGAAGACATGTCAGGTCGTAAGTTTTCCTTTATAATCCTTCAAAGAAACAGGTGAAGGAGTAAAAACAATGGCTGATTTAGAAAAAAGCGATGTTGCTGAAGCAATGAATAGCGTCCAAAAACGAGATTCAAATATTTTTGGAGTTGGCTCATTACTAGCAGGGGTATTACCAATTGCAAGCCAAATATGCGCCATTGCGTATGTTGTGATATTTTTCTCAGCGTTGATAAATAACATTACCATTCCACTGTCGCCGATTTATGCTTATTTACTCTCCAGCCTGTGCGGATTTATTGGCGGTATTATCAGCATTATTCTTGCTGTCATTGCATTTGTTAACAAAACGCCACGCAAAGCCTTTCCGATTATTGGTATCGTAATTGCCATTATCGGCATCATCTTGATAATCGTTTTATCAATACCCATCATTTTGATATTGTTTTCTTTGGGGCAAGCGTAATGTAAAAAGAGACTGCCACCTTTGAGGTGGCATGAGAAGATTTTACTTGAATCTATAACAGACCTGACATGTCCCATTATGACGAATATTAATCATAACTCTCGCATGTTCATCAGTTTTGATTAACAAGGCTTCTATTAAGACATGTCAGGTCTTGTAACTTAACAAGTTATGAGAGGTTCGCCAACGAGTCGTGACTTGTTGGCGAACATGTACTGACTCATCCGCAAACAAGACATGACTCGTCACCAAACGAGTCACGTCTTGTTTAGAAACAAAAAGGGCGAGGAGATACCACTTCGTGGCACAAGCCTCGCCCCTACATTCAACATTCCAACCTTCCAACTTTCAAACCCTAATACCTTCCCCTATTCACAACCACATCTGGGTGAGCAAGGTCTTTTTCTCTGGCAGGGAATACCTGCACAGCACAGGCTTTGAATTCGGGGATTTTGGCTTGCGGGTCTAAGGCATCGTTGGTCAATAAATTTGCGGCGGCTTCGGCAAAATGCCACGGCAAGAATACAACGCCGATAGAAGTTTTTTCTGTGACAGTGGCTCGCACAACAATTTCACCACGTCTACTAGAAACTTTAACAGGGTCACCATTGCGAATGCCATGAATCTCTGCATCGGCAGGATGAATCTCAACCCGTGCTTCGGGATAGGCTTCATTCAATGCTGAGTTGCGAGTCATTGTGCCACCATGCCAATGTTCAAGCAAACGCCCTGTTGTTAATATGAACGGATATTCATCATCGGGTTCTTCACGAATTGGGACATAATCCAAGACGTGGAATTTTCCTTTTCCACGTGGGAAATCATCTTTGAATAATGTTGGTGTGCCGGGATGGTCTAACGATGGCACAGGATAAATCAAGCCAACTTTTTCAATGCGTTCATACGTGATGCCTGCATAGTCTGAATTCACGCTTCCCATTTCGCGCAAAATTTCTTCGGGGTTGGCATAAGTCCAATGAGCAGTATCAACTCCAAGTCTAGATTCGATGCGTAGGGCTAAATCACAAATAATTTGCCAATCAGGTCGAGACAATCCGCGTGGTGGATGAGCCGTGCGAACTCGTTGCACACGTCTATCGGTATTTGAAAACGTTCCATCTTTTTCAGCAAACGGCGTGGCGGGCAAAAACACATCTGCAAACGCGCCACTTTCATTGATGAAAATATCTTGCGCCACTAAAAATTCAAGTTCTTGCATGTGTTCACGCACGACATTGAGATTCGGTTCAGACATCATCGGATTCTCACCCATGATGAAAAGCGACCGAACGCCTCCTTCGTGTGCATGGCTGAGAATTTCAGTGGTAGTTAATCCTAGCTTGAGGCTTAACCCGCCTGCTTCGATATTCCAAGCCTTTTCCCACTTGGCGCGATTCTCTTCATTATCCACGCGCATGTAACCGGGGTAATGAAATGGCATCGAACCCATATCACTTGCACCTTGCACATTATTTTGTCCGCGCAATGGATTTAATCCCGTGCCATCACGCCCAATGTGACCGGTGAGAAATGCTAAATGAATTAAGGCGAGTGCTGAGGCTGTGCCATGTGAAAGTTGTGAAATACCCATGCCCCAATAAATTGCGCCATTTTTTGCACCAGCATATAAACGCGCGGCTTTACGAATATCTTCGGCTGGCACACCGGAAAGTTCTTGAGCATATTCAGGTGTAAATTTTTCAAGCGACTCAACAAATTCGTTATAGCCTTCAGTACGTTTGGCGATGAATTCGTGATTAATTAAATTTTCTTTAACAATCACATGCGCCATGGCAGAAAAGACTGGCACGTTTGTGCCGGGCTTTAATGGAAGCCACATTTCTGCCATATCAACAAGGTCAATGCGGCGTGGGTCAATCACGATACATTTTGCGCCATATTTTTGTACGGCTTCTTTCATTTGTAAGGCAATGATGGGATGATTCTCTGACGTATTTGAACCTGTGACAATAAAGACATCATTCATAATCACTTGTGAAGCGGTGTTACTCATCGCAGACGAACCAACTGCTTGTTGCAACGCAACCACCGAACCCGCATGACATAATCTAGTGCAATGGTCAACATTGTTTGTTCTAAACAATGCACGATACATTTTTTGTAATAAATAATTATCTTCATTCGTCGCTTTGGCACAACAATAGACTGCCATTGCATCAGAGCCATCGCGTTTGTAAATTCTGACAAGATTATCTGCAACGAGATTTAGTGCGGTGTCCCAATCTGTCTCGACCCAATCCCAATCATTGGAGATTTGGGAATCGGGAATTGGTTTTCCATCTTTACTAACTGCAAAAACTTGTTCACGTCCTTTTGGTTTGGGTTTGCCTTCTAATAAATATCTTCGCGCCAGCGGAGTTGTGACTCGTTTGGGGTGATAAATAAAATCATAACCAAAACGTCCTTTGACGCATAAATTTCCTTGATTTACTGGTGAGTCAAATGGCGAGGTGACTTTGAAAATAAAATCATCTTTGACGTGTAATTGCAAAGTACAGCCTACTCCGCAATACGGGCAAGTGGATGAAACAACTTTATCTGCTTTTATACGATTGGTATTGGCTTGAAGGTTTGCAACCATAAAGGCTCCTGATGAAAAACGCCCCACGCATTAAATTGCACGGGGCGTAATATGCGTGCCGATAATTATACTCTCTCTACTTTTACAGCACTCACTTTATATTCAGGGATTTTGGCAATCGGGTCAACCGCCGCGCCGGTCAGTTTGTTGGCGGGCACTTCCACAAAATGGAAGGTCATAAAAATCATGCGGCGCGGAAGTTTACTCGTCAATTTGGCTTTGCCGGTGACTACACCACGCCTTGAAGTGACGCGAATCAAATCTCCAGAAGAAACATTCATTTCTTGGGCATCTTCGTCATTGATTTGAATCTCACCTTCTGGCACAACCCAATCTAATCCTTCTGAACGGCGAGTTAATGTGCCACCATGCCAATGTTGTAATAAGCGTCCTGTATTCAACACAAACGGATATTCTTCATCTGGGTTTTCAGCTGGTTCGCGGAACACTAATGGCGTAAATTTGCCAAGCCCGCGTGTGAATTTTTCTTTATGCAAAATCGGTGTGCCGGGATGGTCGGCTGTTGGGCAGGGCCACTGTAACCCGTTAGGATTCAGCCGTTGGTAACTCATCCCAGCCACAATCGGAGTCAAAGAGGCGATTTCATCCCAAACCGCAGAAGCATCTTTATAATTCCAATCTGAAACAGGATGAATGACAGCATCGGAAGTTTTTCCATTTGAGTTTGTTAGTCGTCTTCCTAAATCACAAATGATGTCTAAATCAAGTTTGGCATCGGCATGAGTTGGCAAAGCCGGACGCACCAATTGCACGCGCCTTTCGGTGTTTGTGTATGTGCCTTCTTTTTCAGCAAAACTCACGCCGGGCAAAACTACATGCGCCATTTGACCTGTTTCATTTAAGAAAATATCTTGCGAAACTAAAAATTCAATTTCATTCAACGCTTCTGCTACATGATTGGTATTTGGGTCTGAAAGCATCGGGTTCTCACCCATAATGTATAACGCTTTCACCCGTCCATCAAGAACGCCTTGCATTAATTCAGTAACGGTTATGCCGGGCTTGGCAGGAATTTTTACAGACATACCCCAAGCGTTTTCAAATTTTGTTCGCACGGCTTCATCAGTTACGGCTTGATAACCCGTAATTACATTTGGTAAACCACCCATATCACATGCGCCTTGCACATTGTTTTGTCCTCGCAATGGATTTAATCCTGTGCCGGGTCTGCCAAAATTTCCAGTCAGCAATGCGAGATTTGCCAACGACTGCACATTATCAACGCCATGTGATGATTGTGTGATGCCCATTGCCCAAAAGATAGATGCGCTTCTTGCTTGCCCATACATGTGTGCGGCTTCGACAATCATTTCTGACGGGATGCCTGTGATATCTTCCGCCCATTGTGGCGTGCAATCTTTGATTGCTTCTTTGAAGGCATCAAAGTTTTCAGTACGAGTTTTTATGAATTCATCATTTGCCCATGCATTTTCAAGAATGGCATGTGCCATGGCATTATATAAAGCCACATCTGTCCCCGAACGCGGACGTAAATGCAACGTGGCAAATTCTGCCAATTCAATTTCGCGCGGGTCAACCAAAATTAACTTCGCGCCATGTTGGCGAACTGCTTTCTTCATTTCCAAACTAATAACAGGATGTGCTTCGGTTGTGTTACTGCCGGTAATCATCAATACATCAGCCAAATGAATATCGGCAATGGAATTGGTCATTGCACCTGAACCGAGTGTAGTTGCCAGACCGGCAACTGAGCTAGAGTGTCAGAGACGCGCGCAGTGGTCAACATTGTTCGTGCCGATGACTCCGCGCGCTATTTTTTGTAGTAGATAATTTTCTTCATTTGTACATTTTGCTGAAACCAAAAAGCCAATTGAGTCTGGTCCGTATTTGTCACGTATCTCAAGCAGACGTTCGGCGACATGATTCATGGCTTCATCCCATGTGGCAGGGACAAGTTCATTATTCTTTCGCATCAATGGTTGCGTAAGTCTATCTTTGGCATGGATGAAATCATAACCAAATCTTCCCTTTACACATAAATTCCCTTTATTAGCAGGCGCATCAAATGGAGATGTGACTTTATAAACAACATTCTCTTTGATGTGTAAATTCAACATACACCCCACCCCACAATACGGACAAGTAGTAGTGACAACTTTATCTTCTTTAATCATGAGTTACCTCATTTCTTAATACGTAATTCGTAATCGTAGGTTACTTTCTTTCTTTTCTCTTTTTTCTACCAGTATTCATGACACTAATTTCATTTGGACTTACACCTTGCTCCAATAAAAATTGACGTTTTGGTTTCAATGCGCCTGTTGGACAAACACCCACACATTGACCACACAAAACACAACTGGTTTCTGGAATAATTTTGTCAAAGAATGTGCCAATCTGCGTTTCGTATCCGCGACCTTCAAAGTTAATCGCGTATGTATATTGAGCATCCTCTGCACAAACTTGTACACAACGCCAACATAATAAACATTTTGAATAATCACGCACATACATGGGGTTATCGTCTTTGACTTCGGATTCGCGTCGTTCAGCATCAGGAAAACGATTCTCCTGCACTGCGTAATCTTTCATCATGTGTTGAATTTCATCCGCTTCGGATAAATCCATAGTCGAGTCAAGCATTTCCAAAATTGTTTTTCGTGAGCGAACTACTTTTTCGCTTTTCGTTTGTACCTTCATGCCCTCAGCCGCTTTGACAATACAGGCAGGTTGAAGCACGCGCATTCCTTCTACTTCTACAACGCACACTCTACACAAGGCATTTGCCGTCGTTGCATCGTGATAACAAATCACAGGCACATTCCCGCCGTTTTCACGCGCAACTTCAAGCAAGGTTTTACCTTCTCCTGCTGTTACTTCTTTGTTGTCAATAGTTAAATTTATTCCAGCCATGAATTATTCCTCTCTTTCATATAACTCTGAACCGCGAAGTATACATTCATACAAATTGCCGTCTGGTGTTTTCACACTCACCGGATATTTATCGTATCTAACAATATAACCAGCCAAATGTGGACGTACAGAATCTAAAGTTTGTTCTGCTTGTGAACTTGACCAATTATAAGAACGCCAATCGTGTGTAGTAGTATGAGGTCTTTCTTCAAAATATCGATAGCAAGCCAAAGCCGCACCAAGACCTTGTCTTGTTTCTTCAGGTAGATTCTCATTATAAAAAAACTCTCTCGCCAACATCGGAATAGCATCATCAGATAAAGACGCGAGATGTGGCACATTTAAGTTTTTACCATTCCATGCACGAAATACATTGCGTTCAATAATTGCATCATCAATATTGAAAAAGTAAAGTGAAGCGCCAAAGCCAAAGGAAGCCATCAAAGCGGCAAATGCAAAAAACTTTTGCCTACGAATAAGTTCTAAGACGGCAACTGTGACAAATAATATAGCCAACCAGACTAGAAATATCTTCGGATACAAACGCAAACGAGAATATCCATGCCAGCCGATTCCTAACTCAATCCGTTGATATGCAGAAACAAGGATAATCATTACCAAAGTCACTAAGACAATATTGAAAATTGAATAAATTCTCTTCTGGTTTTCATTTTCTCGTTTTGTTAATGTACTTAATCCC